>NZ_JBHXTC010000017.1:34211-101335 GCF_042677605.1 Streptomyces sp. NPDC127106
CCCTGCGTCTCGCCGCCGCGTCGGTTGGGGTGGGCGCCCCCGGCGGGCGCCCCATGGTTCTTTCCCCCCCTGCGCCATAGGTGTTGTGGGCCGGTTTTGTCCGTGGCCAGCACGCTCACCGAGCCCAGCGTCTCGACGGCGGGCAGGCGGCGGACGAGCGCGCCCCGTGCCGCCATACGGCGGGCCCCGAGGGCGAGGGCGAGGGTGACCACCGCCGGCAGAGACTCGGGCACCGCGGCGACGGCCAGGCTGATGGCGGTGACGGCCATCGTGCTCGGCGCTAGACCGCGCAGCAGGCCCAGAGCGAAGAACAGCACGCACAGGGCGATGGTGACGGCAGCCAGGATGCGCCCGAGGGAAGCGAGCCGGCGCTGGAGCGGGGTCGGCTCGTGGCCTCCGTCGAGCAGGGCGGCGATGCGGCCGAGGGCACTCGCCGATCCGGTGGCCGTGGCGGTGGCGGTGCCCCGGCCGCGGACGACGACGGTGCCGGCGCTCACCATCCCGCCCGGAGCCTTGTCGACGGGTTCGGATTCACCGGTGAGCATCGATTCGTCCATCAGGAGCGCGGAGGCCTCGGTCAGGTCGGCGTCCGCGGCGACGATGTCGCCCTCGCCCAGCAGCAGGGTGTCCCCGGGCACCACGAGTGCGGCGGCAACATCGTGCGCGGCTCCGTCGCGCAGCACCCGGGCGTGGGGGGCGGAGAGCGCGGAGAGCGCGGCGACGGCGCGGTCCGCCCTGACCTCCTGGGCGACCCCCACCGTGGTGTTGACGATGATCACCAAGCCGATGACCACGGCGTCCGGGTGGTCCCCGATCGCGATGGTCAGCAGCGCGGCACCGAGCAGCACCATGATCAGCGGGTCGCGCAGCTGTGCCAGCACGCGGCGGTACAGGGGCGTCGGCCGGGGTGGTGGCACCTCGTTGCGGCCGTGGCGGACCAGCCGGCGTTCGGCTTCGGCCTGCGTGAGCCCCGGTTGTTCCTGGGCGCGAGCGGCCGGTGTGTCGGTCACGCGGCTGGTCATGTCGGTCTCATTCGGTCGGGATGGTGATCACCGGGCAGTGCGCACGGTGCAGCAGACCGTGCACGACGGATCCGAGTCGCATGCCGGTGTAGCCGCCTCGGCCGCGCCGACCCACGACGACGGCCAGAGCGTGCTCGGCCGCCCGGGCCAGCTCCTCCACCGGATGGCCGACGAGTACCTCGTGGGTGAGGCGCACGTCGGGATACTTCTCCAAGAGCCCGGCGGTGGCCTCGGCCAGCAGGGCTCGCTGAGCCCGTAGGGCGACTTCCTCGTCGTGCAGCAGGAACACCGGCGGCTGCCACACCGAGACGGCCCGCACGGCCGCGCCGCGCAGATCGGCCTCGTCGAGGGCGAACCCGAGCACGGAGGCCGAGGCGGCGCTGCCGTCGATTCCGGCGACGATGTACGGCGGCTGCTGGGTGGTGTGCTCGGCGTCGCCCACGACGACGACCGGGCAGGGGGCCTGTGCGGTCACCGGGACCACGAGCGATCCGGCACCGAACACCTCCGCGACCCGGCCGAGGTGCCGGGAACCGAGCACGACCATGCGGGCCTGCCGGGCCGCCTCGGCGATGACGGGGGCGGGGAAGCCGCCGAGCAGGTCGCCGGCTACGGCCAGCTCGGGATGGCGTTCGTGGACCCAGTCACGGGCCTGTTCCAGTCTCTCGGCCCCCGTTCGCCGCAGGGCGATCTGCCGGCCGTCGTCGTCGCCGTAGTGGGTGTCGTGCGGAGGTGGTACGGCGAGCACCAGGCGCAGCGGGAGGCGGCGCCGGTACGCTTCGTCGGCGGCCCAGGCCAGGGGAAGGTGCCACTCCCGGAGCGGGTCGATGCCCACGAGGACGTCACGCGCATCTGCCCGGTGGCCGGTCATGACCGGCTCCCGGAGTCGGTGCCCTCGCGGGGGATGAGGAGCACGGGACAGTCTGCGTGGTGGAGCACACTGTGCGTGGCCCTGCCCAGGTTGCGGCCGAGTCCGAGCAGGGTGGGGGCCCTGCGGCCGCCCATGACGAGCAGGTCGGCACGGCGGGACGCCTCGACGAGCACTCCGGCCACGGAGGTGCTCTTCTGCGCGTCGCTTTCGACGGTCAGGTCGGGGAACTCGTCGAGGATCGCGTCCGTGACGGCCTCCAGGGCTGCGGCGTGTGCCTCGGCGATCTCGTCGGCCTCGTCGAGCACGGTCACCCCCTTGCCGACGGACTGGAAGAGGTTCCACACGTGCAGCAGTCGCAGGGACGCCTTGTGTAGTTCGGCCTCCTGAGCGGCGTACCGGGCGCACACGAGATCGTCCGCGTCGCGGACGGCCGCGAGGACGGCGCCCCGCTCCTCCGTCTCGCCGATGCCGCGGACCACGATGACCGGGGTTCTGGCACCAGCGGCCGCTTTGAGACCGACGGAACCGAGCATGAGCGAGTTGAAGCCGCCCAGACCGCGGTTGCCCACGACGATCGTGCCGTGCAGGCCGCCGGCCCGGTGCAGGGTGGAGACGGCATCCGTGCGGCTGAACTCGGTCGTCACGAGCAGACCGGGGTACTCGGCAGCCACGGCCTTCGCCGTGTCGTCCAGGATCTCCCGGCCTGCGGCACGGACCTTCTCGATGGTCTCAGCCGACACGTACAGGGCCCTGCCGTCGGTGTCCGCACCGTAGACGATGTGCAGGGGGCGGCTGCGGCGTACGGCCTCCCCGGCGGCCCACAGGGCAGCGCGGCGAGCCGGCTCCGAGCCGTCCACACCGACGGTGACCGAGCTGGTGTCCGGGGTACGGATGGTGCTTTCCACGGTTACTCCCAACCCAGAAGCCGATGGGGACACCACCCACGCTGACACCCGCGGTGCCGTGGCAAGAGGGCCGCACGGGACCGCCGCCGGGCCCAAAGGTCCCCATCGGTCCGGCTCGGCCCCGTACCGCCCTGGACCGGGGTCCTTCCGGTCCCCGGACGGGACCGTTCGGCCCTCGATTCCCCCTCTGCTCCGACGGAGGGTGAGTGGCACACCCACACAGGGCATCGGCCTCGCGTGACCCGGCACAGCAGGAGGGCCTCATGAAACACATCAAGGTGGCGGACCTGATGACCGACGAGGTCGTCTCCGTGGCCCCGGACACCGCTTTCAAGGACGTCGCAAAGCTCCTCGCCCAGTACGACATCTCCGGGGTTCCCGTCCTGGACGATGAGGACCACGTCGTGGGTGTCGTCTCGCAGACCGACCTGCTGGCCGGTACGGGCCCCCATCCCGATCCGGTGGGCGGCGGTGCTCCGGTGAAGCTTCCAGCGGCCGGCGACATCATGTCCGCACCTGCGGTAACCGTCCGTGCCGAAGAGACAGCGGCTGACGCCGCCAGACTGATGACGCGCCGCGGCATCGAACGGCTGCCCGTCGTGGACGTGGAGGACCGGCTCGTCGGCATCGTCACCCGCCGGGACCTGCTCCGCATGTTCCTGCGCCCGGACGCCGAAATACGCCGACGCGTCGGCGACGTCCTCAGAGACGTCGCGGGTGTATCGGCCGACGAGGTCGAGGTGCACGTCGTGGACGGCATCGTCACCCTGGACGGCAGGGTGCGACACCAGAGTCAGCTGCCCGTACTGCTCGGCCTCGTCGAACGGCTCGACGGAGTCGTGGCCGTCGCCTCGCGTGTCACGGCCCGCTCCGACGACACGGCGAGCACCCATGCCGGGCCCAGTCGCCACGCGATGCCGTGGTGACGCCCGGTCCCCGCCCGCCTGGAGGAATCCGTCAGTATGAAGAACCACGTGACAGTCGGGGTCGACGGCTCCGCGGAGAGCCGGGCGGCTGCGCGCTGGGCCGCGCGGGAAGCCGTCCTGCGGCAGGTGCCGCTGCGGCTCGTCCACGCCGTCGACTGGCCCCTGGACCCGGTACTTCCCGGCCTGGGCAAACAGGATGTGGACCGGTGGGCGGACCAGGCCCTGACCGAGACGGCGCAGGAACTGCGCCGGCGCCATCCGCACCTGGAGATCACGACCCGATGCCCGACGGCACGGCCGGCGGCTGCCCTCGCCGCCGAGGCCGCAGACGCCGCGCTGCTGGTTCTGGGCTCACGCGGCCTGGGCGGTCTGGTCGGTTTCCTCATCGGCTCGGTGGCGCTGTCCACCGTGGTCGCCACCGACACCCCGGTCGTCCTCGTCCGCATGGCAGACGACCCGGACGGGCCGGGCACCGGTTCCGGCACCGAGATCGTCGTCGGTGTCGACATCCACGAGGCCTGTGACCGGGTACTCGCCTTCGCCTTCGAGGAGGCGGCCCGGCGCGGCTGCCCGCTGCGGGCCGTACACGGCTGGAAGATGCCTCCCGCCTACTCCTACGTCCCCCTCTTCGACCCGGACAACGAACGGGAGGTCGGTCAGAGCGTCACGCACATGGTGGACGACATGCTGCTGCCCTGGCGGCACAAGTTTCCGGGCGTGGCCGTCACCCACAGCGTTTTCAGGGGATCCGCAGGGGAGCACCTCGTCGCTGCCTCCCCGAGTGCGGGGCTGGTCGTGGTGGGACGCCGCCTGCGGCGCTCACCCCTCGGCGCACACGTGGGCCCGGTGGCCCACGCGGTGCTGCACCACGCGTCGGCACCCGTCGCCGTCATCGCCCATGACTGAACCGGTCCGCAGGTCCGGTTCCGAGCCGTCCGAACCCGACCGGCCCGACAGTCCCCGGATACCAGGAGTTCCTTTACGGAGGCAAGGCCATGAAGCACCTGCGCACGGTCGATGACGTCATGACACACGCCGCGATGTCCGTCGACCGAGGCACCGTGTTCAAGGACATCGTGGAAACGATGCGGATGTGGAACGTCAGCGCCCTCCCCGTCCTGTCCGAGGACGGACGGGTGGCCGGCGTTGTCTCCGAAGCCGACCTGCTGCTCGGGGAACAGCACACCTCCCCGGACCGCGCGACCACCGCGGGGCAGCTGATGACCCGCCCGGCCGTGACGGTGACGAAGGAAGCCACCATCCGGGCCGCGGCACGCCTGATGGCGCGGCGCCATCTCAAGCGCCTGCCCGTGGTCGACGGCGACGGCCGCTTGGTCGGTGTCGTCAGCCGCGGCGACCTGCTGAAGGTGTACCTGCGCCCGGATGCGGACATCGGCACCGAAATCCGTGAGCTGATCACGTGCCAACTGATCCCGCACGGCTCTGCCGAGGTCCACGTGCACGTCTCCAGCGGCATCGCCTACCTGTACGGATCCTTGCCGGATCCCACGCTGGAAGACGTCGTGGTCCGCGCCGCCGGCACCGTGCCGGGCGTTGTGGACGTCAAGGCCGACTTCACGGTTCCGACCGCAGCCTGAGGGGAAGACCGCCATGAGGCACCGCAGCGTCGCGGACCTGATGACGCCCACTGCCGTCACGGTCCGCCCCGCCACGGCGTTCAAGGAGGTCGCCCGGCTGCTGCAGGAGTTCGACATCACCGCCATGCCCGTCGTGGACGAGACCGGGCGCCCGGTAGGCGTCGTGTCGGAAGCCGACCTGCTCCGTCGGCGCACCGCCGGCGGTGCGCCGACCGCCGAGGACCTCATGACGAGCCCGGCTGTCACCGCCCGCCCCGAGTGGAGTGTGGTTCGCGCCGCCCGGGTGATGCAGCGGCACGGGGTCAAACGCCTGCCGGTCGTCGACACGGACGGTCGAGTGATCGGGGTGCTCAGCCGTAGCGACCTGATCCGGCTGTTCCTCCGACGCGACCGCGCCATCCAGGAGGAGATCGTGGAGGACGTCCTGGCCCGCACCCTGCGCATCGCTCCTTCTTCGATCACCGTCGACGTGGACGACGGGCTGGTGACGCTCAGCGGCACGGTGCCCCGGCCCGAGGTGCTGCCCGTGGTCGTCCGGCTCTGCCAGAGCGTCGACGGAGTCGTGGACGTCGACAACCGGCTGACCTGTGTCCCGGCCGCCGGCGACGCCGACCGTATCTGAGGAGGAGCGAACAGTCCCCGGTCGGACCGACCGGGCCCACCCGGGCATTCGCACACGGCAGAGCCTGAGAGCAGCCGGGTATCCGACCCGAGGAGGACCATCATGTCGAACCGGATCACGGCAGGCCTGGACGGATCGGACGCGGACCTCGCCTGCGCCGACTGGGCGGCCGAGGAAGCCGAACTGCGCGGCGCCGACCTGGACCTCGTCCACGTCGAGGACTGGCCGCTGTACGCGCCCTTCGCCGTACCCCTGCCCGAATCCCGCCGACGCTGGACCGAGGAACTCCTGGCCCGCGCCCGGCAGCGACTGGCGCGCGAGCACCCCGCGCTGGACATCAGCACCCGGCGGATCGACGGCCTCGCGACGGCCGACGCCCTCGCGTCCGCCGCCGCGGACGCGGACCTCCTGGTCCTCGGCTCACGCCGGCTCGGCCCGGTCGCCGGGTTCTTCGTCGGCTCCACCGGCTCGGACACCATCCCCAGGACCGAGACGCCCGTCGTCCGCGTACGCGCGGCAACCGAGAGCCCGGACGGCTCGCCGGGGCCGACGGGAGACGACGGGCCGGTGGTGGTCGGAGTGGACCTCCGGAGCACGTGCGACCGGCTGTTCGCCTTCGCCTGCGAGGAAGCCCACCGGCGGTCCTGCCCCCTCGTCGTCATCCACGGCTGGTCCCCGCCGCCCATGCTCGCCTACGCTCCCGCCCTCGATCCCGGCGTCGAGGAGGAGATCGCCGACAGGCTGGAAGCCAGGCTCCGGGAACTGCTGAGCCCTTGGGAACGGAAGTACCCCCGACTCGTGGTCGACTCACGCGCCGTCATCGGACAGCCCGCCGTACAGATCCTGGAAGCGGCATCCGGTGCGGCACTCGTCGTCGTTGGCCGGCGCATCCGCCGCTCGGCACTCGGCACCCACATCGGCCCCCTCACGCACGCGGTCATGCACCACGCCACCTCCCCGGTAGCCGTCGTGGCGCACGACTGAGGTCGCACAGACAGGACCAGCCCGTGACCGCACCACACCTGGAGCCCGATGTCGTCGTCCGGCTCGTCGGCGACGCCGTCACCGCGCCGTCCATGCACAACACCCAACCGTGGAAGTTCGTGTTCCACTCACGGAGCAACACCATCGAGCTGCACGGCGATCCGGAACGTGCCCTGACGAGAACCGATCCGGATCACCGGGCTCTTCACCTCGGTTGCGCCGCAGCGCTGTTCAACCTGCGCGTCTCCGCGGTCTGGCACCATCACCCGGTTCGGGTGCGGCTGCTGCCCGACGACTCCGATCCATGGCTGCTGGCCACGGCGACCGCGGACGAACCGGAAGGTGCGGACCGCGAGCTGGCAGCGTTGCACGATGCTCTGAGACGCCGGCACACCAGCCGCTACCCGTTCAGCGACGAGCCGGTACCGCAGGCTGTGCTGGACGGTCTGCGGGCCGCGGCCCGCCTGGAGGGCTGCCGGCTGGCGATTCCGGGTGACTGGCACGTCGAAACGGTGCTCGGACTGGTGCGTGACGCAGAACACCGGGAGGAGATCGATCCGCTGGCCCAGGCGGAGACCGCGGCGTGGACCACGCCCGTGCGGAATGCGGCCGCCCCGCGCAGCGACGGCATTCCCGCGACCGCCTTCGGCCCGCGCAGTTCCGGCGGACCTGCCCCCGTACGCGACTTCGGCCGCTCCCGGCCCACGCCGGACCGCGGCTGGGCCGTGTTCGAGAAGAGGCCGCAGCTGGTCCTGCTCGGCACCGCCGGGGACACCCGGACCGACTGGCTCCGCGCCGGCCAGGCGCTGGAACGCGTCCTCCTCCAGGCCACCGCGGACGGCCTCGCCACCTCGATGACCTCCCAGCCGCTGGAGTGGCGGGAACTGCGGTGGACCGTCCGCGACCCGGCCGAGGCCATGGGTCACGTCCAGATGGTGATCCGCCTCGGCTACGGCCCCCAGGGACCCACGACGCCCCGCCGGCCGGTGGAGGAGGTCCTGAAGGTTCGGTGACTCCCCGGCTCCGCAGCACGGACGCGTGATCAGAGGGCTCACGGCCAGGCCCCGTACCGCTTGGTCAGGCCGGTCAGTTCGATGACCGGCTCGCCCACGCATCCGGTCTGACCCGGCGGCTGAGGGCCTGCCCGCTCACGGACGGGTTTCGGCCGCCTCCATGTCACCGTAGGCGAGCCGCTTCAGCTGCGCACTGAGGTCTTCCATGGCTCGGGCTGCGGCGAGCTCGTCACCGATCTCCGGTACGTCCGCGTCCGTGGGGTTGCAGTGCGCGGTGCCGTGGCCGGTGAGCTTCGTGGTGCCGGTGTCCAGCTCGACGCGGACCTTGGTCGTGCGGTCTTCCTCGAACAGGTAGACGCGGGTCTTCCACTCGCTGGTGTGAGACATGGCATTCCTCCGTCGTGGGTTCATGAGCGGTGGCGGCGTGCCCAGCGGCGGAGTTCGTCGGTTCCCCACACCAACGGTGGGAACGCCGCGATGAGGAGGACGACGTCCAGGGGGAGGGCCGCGGTGCCGAAGAGGTGCTGGAGCGGGGGCGCGTAGACGAGCGCCGCAGTGAAGGCGAGTTCGAAGGCGATGCCGGCGAGCAGGAGGGGGTTGGTGAAGAGGCCGATGTCGTGCAGGGCCGCGTGGTCGGTGCGGGCGGCGAAGGCCGTGCCGACCTGGCAGGTGACGATACCGGCGAAGGTGGCGGTGGTCGCGGTGAGGTAGGCGTGGTGGAGCGGGGTGCCGGGGTCGACCGGGTCGCCCGGATGCCATCCCGCGCGCCAGAGCACGTAGAAGAAGGCCGTCATGACGAGAGCCGCGGAGACGGTGCCGAGCCAGCCCCAGCTGCGGATCAGCATGTCCTTGTTGATCACTCCTTGGGTGCTGGGGCGGGGCGGCCGGCTCATGATCCCCGGTTCGGCGCGCTCTCGGCCGAGGGCCAGGGCGGGGAGCGTCTCGGTGCCGAGGTCGATGGCGAGGATCTGGAGCACGGTCAGCGGCAGTGGAACGGCCCCGCCGGAGAGGGCGAAGACGAGGAAGGGAACGACTTCGGGGGTGAGGTGGGCGAAGATGTAGACGATGAACTTGCGGACGTTGTCGTAGACCCGGCGTCCGGATTCGATCGCCGTGACGATGGTGGCGAAGTTGTCGTCCGTCAGGACCATGGTCGACGCCTCGCGGGCCACGTCGGTGCCCGATCGCCCCATGGCCACGCCGATGTGGGCGCGGTGCAGGGCCGGGGCGTCGTTCACGCCGTCGCCCGTCATGGCGATGATCTGTCCGTGGCTCCTCAAGGCATCAGCCACCTTTAGCTTCGTCTCGGGCGAGGAACGCGCGAAGACGATCTCGGTGCCGCCCTTCCGGAGGAGGCGGTCGAGCTGGTGGTCGTCGACCGCCTCGGACTGGGCGATCACATGCAGCTCCGGCCTGCCGATGCCGACAGCGCGGGCGATCGCGGCGGCCGTGGCGCCGCTGTCGCCGGTGACGATGTGCACGGTAAGGCCCGCCTCGTGGCAGCGCCGGACCGCGGCCGCGACCTCCGGACGCGGCGGATCGTAGAGGCCGACCAGCCCGAGCAGGTGCAGGTCCCGCTCGGCCTCCTGGCGCCGCGCAGGGCCGTCGGCACCGGCCGACAGGTCCCGCACGGCGACGGCGAGCACCCGCATGCCGTCCGCAGCCAGGGCCTCGGCGGCGTCCTGTGCCTGCCGGGCCGGCTCCCCGCCGGCCAGCAGTGACAGGACGGCCTCCGGGGCGCCCTTGACGATGACGCGGAGGCGGCCGTCGTCCGAGGCATGAACCACCGACATCCGGCGCAGGCGCGGGTCGAAGCGGAAGCAGGCGTGTCGACGGGCGTCCCGGTCGGCCGAATCCAGCGGAACGGCTTGCTGTGCGGCTCCCTCGACCAGTGCGATCTCGGTCGGATCGCCGTGCAGCCGGCCATCGGTCACGCGCGTGACCGTGGTGCACAGGGCCGCTGCCCGGATGAGCTCGGCGCTCCAGGGCCCGGACGCCGTGAGGTGCCCAGGCGTCCAGAAGTCGTGCAGTCGCATC
Organism: Streptomyces sp. NPDC127106; assembly: GCF_042677605.1. Lineage (NCBI taxonomy): Bacteria > Bacillati > Actinomycetota > Actinomycetes > Kitasatosporales > Streptomycetaceae > Streptomyces > Streptomyces sp. NPDC127106. The sequence goes on from NZ_JBHXTC010000017.1 coordinate 44,190, forward strand.
TCGTTCTGCGTGAGGGTCCCGGTCTTGTCCGTGCAGATGACGTTCGTGGACCCCAGGGTCTCCACCGCGCTCAGCCGCTTGATCACCGCGCCTTGCCGGGCCAACACTCGGACGCCGACGGCCAGAGCGAGGGTGATGGTGGGCAGCAGCCCTTCGGGCACGTTGGCGACGAGCAGGCCGATCGCGAACATCAGCGAGTCGGTCACCGGGAGGCCGACCGCCACGCCGGTCACGAGGAAGACCGCACTCATGGCGACGGCCACCGCGGCGATGAGCCAGGCGACCCTCTTGACCTGTCTCTCCAACGGGCTCGGCTCGCGGCGGGTGCGCTGGCTGAGGGCGGCGATCCGGCCGAGCTCGGTGTGGTCTCCGGTGGCGAAGACGATCGCCTGCGCCTGCCCTTCCGTGGCGCTGGTGCCGCTGAAGACGAGGTTCGGCTCCTGTAGCACGGGGAGCGCTTGCAGCCCGGGCCCGGGCAGGCGCTCGACGGGCGTGGACTCACCGGTCAGCATGGACAGGTCGGCTTCGATGCCTCCGCCCGTGAGGCGGGCGTCCGCGGGGATCCGGTCGCCTTCCCCGAGGACGATGAGGTCACCGGGGACCAGATCACGGGCGGGGAGGTGCTGTGGCTGCCCGTCGCGGATCACCGCGGCCTGTGCGGGAAGGTAGCGGGCCAGGGTCTCGACGGCTCTCTCGGCCTGCCGTTCCTGGACGAGTGCGAAACCGGCGTTGACGAGGACGACCGCGACGATCGCCCAGCCCAGGACGTCGATGGCCGCGAAGAAGGCGAGGGCGGCCGCTGCCCACAGCAGCAGGGCCAGGGGGTGGACCAGCTGCCGCAGGAGTTCGCGCAGGATGCTCGGCTGCGCTGAGCGGCGTACCTCGTTCGGCCCGTAGACAGCCAGTCGGCGCCCTGCCTCCCGGCTCGACAGCCCCAGGGGGCCCGTGTGCAGTTCACGGCGGAGCAAGGGAAGGGGCTCAAGCGGATCCGGCATGATGTCCGATGCGAGCTTCGGGCTCACGGTACCGTCAGCCATCGTCCGCTCCCTGATCGGGCCGCAGGCGACCTGTCCAGAGGGGTTCGACGTCCTCCCACTCGGTTTCCCAAGCCCTGGCACAGCGAGCGTCGACAATCCGGAGCCCGAAGCGCACGAGGACACCTGACACGAGCAAGGTTCCCGTGAGCGCTACCGTGCCGAAGCCGAACGCCTCCAGCGCCAGCTCGGCCGTGTCGGGCGGCGCGGCGACGGCGTTGCCGCGGTCGTCGACCCACACACGGACGGTGTCTCCCTTCCGCGTTCCCGGCGGGACGGAGACAGTTTCCCTGTGCGCGCGGTCAGGGGGATAGTGCCAGGTGACGGGGGCAACGGTGATGGTTCTGTCACTCGGCCCGCCTCCGGCCTGATAGGTGGTCCCGTCGACCGTGACGGCCATGACGGCATGCCGATGGGGCACGACCGTCGCGGCGGTGCGGCTGCCGTCGGTCCAGGCAGACCACCCGACGACGGCACCGCACACAACGGCGATCAGGCAGGCCACGGCGAAGGCCGCGTGCAGGCCTGTGCGGGCCCCGTCGGCCTTGCGTCGAAGCGGGTTGGCCCCCGGTCCTGTCGTCCGGTCGTCCATGGCGCGCCTCCGCGCTGCACACGTGCCGAGCGGGCCGCCCCGTTCAGGCGGCGCCGAGCTCGTCGCTGATGTGGTGTGCCCAGGTCTGGATGCGTTCGGGGTTGCGGTAATCCCCGCCCTTGCCCTGGTGGAGCATCCCCCGGACGAGGAGTCCGGGGGTACGAGCCGTGACACTGCCACCGAAGGTCTTGTGCTCCCGTGCGCCGATCAGTTGCATCTGCCGGGCGACTGCGGGAGTCGGGGGGATGTCGTGCTCCTCGGCCGAGCGGTCGAGGGGGCCGCTGCTGAACAGCCACACCGGGCGCTTCCGGAGGGAGTCGGCATTGCGTTCGGCGCAGCGCTTGGCCTTGCCGCTCCAACGACCTGCGTAGAGGGCGCCGCCGAGGACGACGGCATCGTAGTCACGGACGTCGTGGATCCCGTCCGCGGGCAGTACGACGGCCTCCAGCCCGTCCTCGCGAAGGGTCCTGCCGATCTGCTCGGCGATGCCGGCCGTGGCGCCGTGCCTGGTCCCGTAGGCGACCAGGACTCTCTTGGTGGTCATGTCGGGCCTCCCTGTCTCCGCCGTGCGGGCTGTTGCCACTGTGACGCGGCGAACAGCGGCTCCGCTTGGGTCGGACGGTTCCCGGCGGGGACCGTTCGGCCCTCCCCCTACCTGCGCTCCTCGGCCGCCGCCACGTGCTGCTTGACGGCAGCGAAGCCGTCCGGGGCCACGGATATGGAGTCGATCCCGACGTGGACGAAAATGTGTTCCATGACGTCCTCCGGTGCCTGCGTCGCGGCGGGGGCTCAGCACGGCAGGGTGCGGCCGGACGGCGTGCGCAAGTCCAGCGGTGCGGGTCTGCGGGGCTGCTTCGGCCGGGACCGGATCCTTGTGCGCCGCACCGTGGCCACCCTCTCGGGGAAGCGACGCCGGTATGGCGTCCGAGTTCCAGGGTCACGCCGCGGGATGCCCGGCCCGCAGTGCCAAGGGGCCCAGTCACACAGGGCCGTGTGGTCCGCTCGCGTGCAGGGCCGCTCCGGGCAGGCGGAACCACCGTGCCCGGCCCGCAGCGACCCGCTCGTACCTCCCGCCGGGCAGGACCAGGGGCACGGGGCCGAGGGGCGACGGCGGGACGCGGATGCCCAGCCGGCCCGGCCGGAAGCGGATGCGGATGTCCCGGTGCCCGAGGTACGAGAAGGAGAACGCGGAGCCGGGGTCTCGGTGAGCGGCACCCGGTCGATGTGCAGCCCGTCGGTACCGGGGTCGAGCCCGGTGATGCCGCGTTCGACGAGGTCGAGGGTGCCGGCCATGGCGCCGAGGTGGATGCCCTCGCCGGTGGTGCCGCCCTGGATGTCGGGGTTCCGCCGGGGAGGTCGATGCGGCGCGCCGTGAGGAAGGAGCGTACGCCGTCGAGCCGGGACCGGCCGTCCACCAGCTCCCGGTAGTCGCGGACGGCGTCGAACGCGCGCGGCGGTTCACCGGTGTCCCGGTGCTGCCATGCGGCGAGGCACCCGTCGAAGGTCTCCTTCCAGGCGGCTGCGTGGCGGGCCGCCGTGGCCAGGAGCACCCCGTCGGTGTCGAAGACGACCGCGCGGACGGCGTCCATCAGCCGTGCACCACGCGGCGGCCGGTGAGCCGGACGGGGGTGAGCTTCATCCAGTGGGTGCGGTCGCCGCCGGCCCACGGGTGGGACCGGGTCTCGGCGCTCAGGTGCCGGAGTTCGTCGGCGTCGGTGACGGCCGCGAGTTCGCCGACGGCCAGGACGCTCCAGCCCTCGGCGGTCACGTCGTCGATGCGGTCGATCTCGAAGGCGGCCTCGGTTCCCGCGGCTCTGGCGGCAACGGCGTGCGCGTGCGTACGGAAGGCGATTCCGGTCCCCGTGACCAGGTAGTTGACGGGGAGGACGGCCGGGCCGTCGGGGGTGAAGACGGCGATGCGGCCCACGCCGTGCGTGCCCATCAGCCCTCGGCATTCGGTCTCGTCCAGGGGTACGAGCGCGGTGTCGCGCCGGGCGGTTGCCCGGCCGGGGGCCCGCTCGGCGCTGGCGCCGGTCAGGTCGTCGACCGTGACGCCGAGGGCGTCGGCGACGCGGACGAGGGTGCCGATGGACGGCGAGGCCGCGTGCTCCTCCAGGTAGGCGATGTAGTTGGCGTCCGCTCCGCACTGCCGGCCCAGTTCCTCGCGGCTCAGGCCGAGGGCCTCGCGGCGGGCCGCCAGACGGCGGCCCAGGTCGGTGCGTCCGCCCGTCCCGCCGGACGGCCGATGTGGGGTTCGCGGGGTGCTCGTCATGGCGATCACTGCTCCTGGGGTGGCACGGCGAACCTCTCGCCGGGGTGTACTTGCCGTCGAGGACGCCTACCTCGTCCGAGGTCGAGCAGATGCCCGCGAGCAGGACCGCCTCATGGCCCGGGTTCCGGCCGGGGTGAAGTCGGGCACGTCGCCTTTGACCAAGTGGTCCGGCACGTGCTGCCAGCAGGTCCGTTCCGGCCCGTAGAGGACCGGTCCCTTCATAGCGCGGCCTTCTCTCTGCTCTAGGGAAGCGTCAACGCCAGGCTGTCCCTTCATCTCTCTGCCGCGCTTGGGCCGGTCGGGCCCGACGAGGGACCGGTCGGGCCCTCCCCCAGGCGGAGTCGGATGCCATGGTTGAGATCGGCATCCGTTCCGAAAGAAGGGCTGTTGCCATGTCGCCGTCCCGTGGGTCCACCCGTCCGGCCCTGCTGTCCTTCCTCGGCGGTGTGCGGACGGTCACCGGCAGCAAGTTCCTCGTCGAGCGCGACCACGCCCGGATCCTCGTCGACTGCGGGCTCTTCCAGGGTGTCGCGGACCTGCGCCGCCGCAACTGGGCCAAGCTGCCCTGCGACGCCGCCGACATCCACGCCGTCGTCCTCACCCACGCCCACCTGGACCACTGCGGCTACCTGCCGCGCCTGGTCCGGCACGGCTTCCGCGGCCCCGTCCTGGCCAGCGCCGCCACCGCCCGCCTCGCCGAGATCGTGCTCCGCGACAGCGCCCGCCTGCAGATGGAGGCCGCCGAGCACGCCAACCGGCACGGCTGGTCCAAGCACCGGCCGGCCAAGCCGCTCTACGACGATGACGACGTCGACCACACGGTGAGGTTCTTCGACCCGGTCCCCGTCGGCAGCGAGGTCGAGATCACGGCCGGAACGAAACTCGTGCTCCACCACGGCGGCCACATCCTCGGCTCCGCCTGGGCCCGCCTGACCCTGGAGGACGGCCACGCCCTCGCCGTCAGCGGCGACCTGGGCCGCCCCGGCCACCCGCTGCTCCTGCCGCCTGAGCCGTTCGCCGGCGCCGACGTCCTGCTCATGGAGTCGACGTACGGCAACCGCCGCCACGACGACGAGAGCGCACGGCACGCCTTCGCCACGGCGATCACCCGCGCGCTGTCCCGTGGCGGCACGGTCGTCATCCCGGCCTTCGCCCTCGACCGCACCGAGGTCGTCCTGCACGAACTCGCCGCCCTGCGCAGCGACGGCACGCTGCCCCGCGGCGTGCCCGTCTACGTCGACAGCCCCATGGCCCTGGCCGCACTCGACGTCTACCGCGACGCCGTACGGGCCCGCTCCCCCGAGCTACGGCCCGAGATCATCGCCCGAGGCGAGGCCGCGATCAGCCCGGAGCCCTTCCTGGCCGCCCGTACCGTCCAGGAGTCGATCGACATCAACGACACCACCGGCCCGGCGGTCATCGTCTCCTCCGCCGGAATGGCCACCGGCGGCCGCGTCCTGCACCACCTCCACCGGGTCCTGCCCGACCCCCGCAACGCCGTCGTGATCGACCGCCGCCGAGACGCTCCGGGACCGGATCGAGGACGAGCTCGGCTGGACCGCCGTCGTACCCAAATCCGGCGAGGCCGTACTCGCCCGCTGAGACGGGACGAACGGTCCGGCGGTGCGCCCCGCGCGGTCCTCCCAACCCGGACGGTGCCCGGCGCAGAGTAAGGGCGAAAGGTTGGAGGCACACCTTGAGGACCATACACACCGTCCTGGAGGAGATGGCTCCGGAACACGCGAGGCCCTGCTCGCCCACTCCCGCCAGGCCACGTTCCGTGCCGGTGCGAGGGGGACTCGGTCGTCTGCCGCTCCGTCGCCATCGCCGGGTCATCGCCGACCGGCTCGGCTCCGCCCGCGCCCGGCTCCTCGACCTGTTCGCACCCCACGGCAGCGGATCACCGCTCGCCCACGCACGCTGAGGACCCCGCCATGACCTCCACCCCGTACACCGTCGCCGACGTCATGACCACCAGGGTCATCGCCGTCACCCCGTCGACCGGCTTCAAGGACATCGCCGCCGCGATCGAGCGGTGGAAGGTGACCGCCCTCCCCGTCATCGAAGGCGAAGGCCGCGTCGTCGGCGTGGTGTCCGAAGCGGACCTCCTGCCCAAGGAGGAGTTCCACGAGCACCGCCCTGGAATGATCGAGCAGATGCGCCGCCTCGGCGCCACCGCCAAGGCCGGCTCCACCCTCGCCGAGGACCTCATGACCACCCCCGCGATCACCATCCGCCCCGACGCCACCCTCCCCCAGGCCGCCCGCATCATGGCCGACCGGCACGTCAAGCGGCTCCCCGTCGTCGACGCCGACGGCACCCTCAAGGGCATCGTCAGCCGCGCCGACCTCCTCAAGGTCTTCCTCCGCACCGACGAGGACCTGACCGCCGAAATCCGCCAGAGCGTCGTCAAACGCCTTTTCCCGCTCTCCCACGCAGCCGTCAAGGTCACCGTGGCCCAAGGAATCGCCACCCTGACCGGCCAGGTGAAGGACCGGGACCTGATCCCCCTCGCAGAGCGCCTCACCCACTCCGTCGAGGGCATCGTCGACGTCCGCTGCCGGCTCCAGGCACCCACCACGAAATGAACTTCTGCCAGGCTACGGAGTCCGGCTTCCGGGCTGCGCCAGCCGTGACCTTCCAGGAGGACGATGCCCGCCACGGCCGTCGCAGCGCCGCCGAGAGCCGCCACTCCGATCGGCACGGCGCCGATCGTATGGAGGGCCGTTCGTGCCGTCGCCCGGCTTCTTCGGCCGATCTCCGCCGATAGGGCCCTTGGGCCCAGGTGCGCCCCTGTCGGCCCTGTCGGTCGAGCGGGGGCCGCAGCAAGCTGGACGGACAGACCACCTGCGCACGTACGGGCACCACGAGGAGGCGTGTCATGACGGCCCTGGTGACAGTGGGCGTGGACGGCTCACCTGAAAGTCTCGCAGCGGTGGCGTGGGCCGCACGGGAAGCGGTCCTCCGTGATGTGCCGCTGCTCCTCTTCCACGTGGAGGAATGGACGGAACCCCCCCAAGACCACCGGTTCACCGCGACACCGAACCACCGATCCGAAGCACTGCTCCACGACGCCGCCGAGCGGGCTCGCCGGGACCAACCCGCCCTGGAGGTGAGCACACGCTGTGTCCGGGGCCGCGCCGCGGAGGTACTGAGCCGAGCCGCGGACGAGGCGGAGCTGACAGTGCTCGGCTCCCGGGGGCTCGGCGCTCTCAGCGAATTCATGGTCGGCTCGGTGTCACTGGCCGTCGTCGGCACGGCACGGCACCCGGTCGTCCTTGTACGAGCGCCCGCGGACGGCCCCGGGCACACCTCGGACCGTGGGGTCGTCGCGGGCATCGACCTGGCTCACGGCGGCGACCAACTCCTCGGTTTCGCCTTCACCGAAGCCGCTCGCAGGGGCGGTGCACTGCACATCCTGCACATCCTCCACGCTCTGCCCCCCGTTTACGTGTACGCCGGGGTCATGGACCCGCACATCGGCGACGAGCTCGGACAGCGTGCGGAGGAGACCCTGACAGACCTGCTGCGTCCCTGGCAGAGGACCTATGCCGGAGTCCACGTCACCCACGAGGTGGTCGCCGGTTCCCCGGGGGCCCGGCTGGTGGAGGCAGCGAAGGGAGCCACGATGCTGGTCGTGGGCCGACGCACCCGGAAAGCACCGCTCGGCCCGCACATCGGCCACGTCGCGCACGGGGTGATCCACCACAGCTCCGCCCCGGTCGCACTGGTGCCCCTGGACTGACCGGGACAGGGGCCGCATGGAACGCGTGCCGCCCGCGAACCGTCGTGGAGCAGGCGTCCGCAGTACCCCCTGAGGTGCCGCAAGCCCCTAACGAGGCACCGACACCGTTTCCAGGTCGATATGGATCTCCGGCGGTTGGTGCAGCGTGTTGTGGACGGTGCAGTGGGAGGCGACGGCCAGAAGGCCGCTGCGGCGCTGTTCGGGCAGTTCGGGCGGGGGCACAATCACGAGGCGCATGAGGGCGACACGGGCTGGTCGGTCGGTAGCCATGGTGAATTCCGTACGCACGCGCAGCCCCTTCCGCGGCTGGCCGTGGCGGTGCAGATAGCGTCCGGCGTAGAACGCCACGCACGTGGCCAGTGACGCGGCGAACAACTCGGTGGGCGTCGGCGCACGGTCCGTCCCACCTGCTTCCACGGGCTGGTCGACCAGGAATCGGTGGCCGCGGACATCGACGGCGTAGGCGTCGCCTCCGACGTGGGTGGCTTCGAACCGGTGCACATCCTCGGCCCGCCGCCCGGCAGTCTTCTCAGACCCCGTGTCCGTCATGACCGCACCTCCGTTCGCAGGGCGCCCGCCGTGCGAACGCCGCAGGCCGTTCAGCGGTTCACAAGGGCGCGTGAACCATCTCGGCGAAATGCCCGACCCGTTCCCCAGGCCGGTTCCGTGCCGGGTCCGCCCCGCCGATCACGCCGACAATGAGGCGTGGCCGGCGATCACGGGCCCCCATCCGACTTCATGCGGTGTGGGTCCTTGCCCTTGGTCAGGCGCTTCGCCACGTTGTCCCGGTCGGCGACGATGCCGTGGCGCCGACCGTCCGGGCCACGGACGGGGAGGCTCCCGCACCGAGCCTGCCCATGCGCCGAGCGGCGTTCGTGAAGATCTCGTCCTCCCGTACGCAATCGCACCCGTGCGCATGTGTCGCAGGCCGTGTTCTCCTTTCACACCTCGGGGCATCCCGTGGCTGCCTCCCACTGTGGATCGTCGGCTGGGACCCTGGCGATGGGTTGCTCGGACCCGAAAGGGCCCACCCGGCCCTTTACGACGTGGACCACCGCCACGTGCAGGATGTCCACGGCCGGCTGGCCGGGCTTACCGGAGGCGGGTGCTGAGCCTGCCGGGGCGCACTCGGCCGGCGTCGGGGTGTACGCCGTAGACCAGAGCCTGGGGCTTGGCCGGGCGGGCGATTCTCACCCCCTGGGGGTCGGATCGGAGCCACGGATGTGCTCGATGTCCAGTTCCAGGAAGTGTGCCGAGCAGGAGATGCACGGGTCGTGGTTGCGGACGGCCCGCTCGCACAGGTGGGTGAGCTCTGCCTCGGACTGCTCTCCGCGGTCGAGGCCGGCCTGGACGACCCGGCGCAGGTCCTCCTCGATGGCGCCCTGGTTCTGGGCGGTCGGCGGAACGAGGCTGGCGTCGGCGATGCGGCCGCTGTCGTCGAGCGCGTAGCGGTGGTAGAGCAGGCCACGCGGCGCTTCCGTGGCACCGTGTCCGGTGCCGGCCCGGGCGGGTACGTCCACGTACGGGCGGCCGGGCTGCTCGTACGCGTCGATGATGCGCAGCGCCTCTTCCACGGCGTACAGGACTTCTACCGCACGGACGAGGATGCTGCGGTAGGGATTCCTGCAGACCGAACCGCGCCCGGCGCCCGCCGCCCCGGGGCGCAGCGGGGGATCGCCCAGTCCGGCCTCCCGGGCCGCTTCCAGGGCCGTGGGGGAGAGCAGGTGGCCGTTGACGGCCCAGCGGGCGAGGGATCCGGTGAGGTGCTTGCGGCCGTCCAGCCGGGAGTGCAGGGCCGTGGAGTACGGGACGTGCGCCTCGGTGACGTGGTGGGAGAAGTCCCGGAGGGGGAAGCTGCGGGGCGCGAGGGGCTCGTCGTACGGGAGCACGGTGGGGATGCCGGACTCGATGGCGTACGTATCGGCTTCGGCGAGGGCGAAGAGGTCGGCGTCGCACTCGGAGTCGGGGAAGTCGAACCCGGCCACCCAGCGGACCGTGTCCCACGCGTCGTCGAGGGCGGTGCGCAGTCGCTCCGTGAGGGGCCTGAGTTCGTTCCGGGTCGGGGTGCGGTGGAACCCGCCGAGGCGGACGTTGACGGGGTGGATCGCCCGCCCCCCGAGCAGCTCGACCACCGCATTGCCGGTCTGCTTGAGGCGCAGTCCGCGCTCGACGTGCTCCCGATGGGCTCGGGCCAGGCCGATCACGTCCTCGTGGCCGAGGAAGTCCGGTGCGTGCAGCAGATGGATGTGCAGCGTCTGGCTCTCGATCCATTCACCGCAGTACAGCAGGCGGCGCAGGGCTGCCAGTTGCCCGTCGACGGTGATGCCGCACGCGTCCTCGATCGCCCGGCAGGCGCTCATCTGGTAGGCGACGGGGCAGATCCCGCAGATGCGGGAAGTGAGATCGGGGGGCTCGGTATGCGCCCTGCCGCGGAGAAAGGCCTCGAAGAACCGCGGGGCCTCGTAGATCGCCAGGCGTGTCTCGGTCACGGTGCCGTCATGGATGCGCAGGTGGAGCGCGGTCTCGCCCTCGACACGGGTCAGGGCGGGGATCCGCAGGACCTGGGAGCGGGGCGTGGGCTCGCTCATCCGGTTCCTTTCGCGTCCGGCACGCCGGGCCCTTGCTCCTCCACGGCGGTGAACGCGGTCACGTTGAAGGTGTGCAGGAACCTGCCGACGTCCTCCTCGCTCATCCCGTCGCGGTGCAGGAGCGGGACGAGCGCGGGCAGGTTCGTGGTTCCGGCCGGCCCGAAGCAGCCGTAGCAGCCGCGTCCGTAGGTCGGGCAGAGGGCTCCGCAGCCGGCGTGGGTGACGGGGCCGAGGCAGGGCGTGCCGTGGGCGACGGTGACGCAGACGTTGCCGCGTCGCTTGCAGGAGAAGCAGACGCTGTGGTTCGGGATGCCGGGTTTGCGTCCGGCGAGGAAGGCCGTGATGACCTCCAGGAGCTGGCCCCGGTCGATGGGGCAGCCGCGCAGCTCGAAGTCGACGGGTACGTGGGCGGAGATGGGCGTGGAGGTGGCGAGGGTCGCGATGTAGTCGGGGCGGGCGTAGACGGTCGCCAGGTACTCCTCGACGTCGGCGTAGTTGCGCAGGGCCTGGACGCCTCCGGCGGTGGCGCAGGCGCCGATGGTGACGAGGTGGCGGGAGTCGGCGCGGATGCGCCGGATGCGGTCCAGGTGTTCGGGGGTGCTGACCGACCCTTCGACGAGCGCGAGGTCGTACGGGCCCGGTGCGGCATCGCTGGACGCTTCGGAGAAGTGAGCGATCTCCAGTTCGGTGGCGATGCCGAGCAGTTCGTCCTCGCAGTCGAGCAGCGTGAGCTGGCAGCCGTCGCACGAGGCGAACTTGAAGACGCCCAGTCGGGGGCGGGCGGTCCGCGGTGGCGCGGTGGGGGTGTTCATCTCACAGTTCCCGGACGGTGAGCAGGGATTTGGCCTGGTCGTAGCCGATGACCGGGCCGTCGCGGCAGAGCAGCAGGGGGCCGAGCTGGCAGTGCCCGCAGTGACCGGTGGCGCAGCGCATGTTGCGTTCGAGGGAGACCTGGATGCGGGCGGGGTGCACGCCGCGATCGACCAGGGCGCGCGCGGTGGCGCGGATCATGACCTCGGGGCCGCAGACGAAGGCGGTCGTGTCCGCAGGGGTGAACCGGGCCTCTCCGATCAGCGCGGTGACGACTCCTACCCTGCCGGTCCAGTCGCCGGAGGGCCGGTCCACGGTGGCCACTGCGAACGGCCGGCGCCACGTGGGAAACTCGTCCGGATACAGCAGATCGCCGGGGGTCCTGGCGCCGGCGAGGACGTTGAGCCGCCCGTACGCGCCCGGCTCGGCCAGTACGGCGTGGATGAGGGGGCGCAAGGGGGCGAGGCCGATGCCGCCGGCGATGACCAGGAGATCCCGGCCGCGTGCCGCGGCCGTGTCCCATCCGGTGCCGAACGGGCCCCGGACCCCGACCGCCGCGCCGGGCCGCAGCTCGCACAGCGCGCGCGAGACAGCACCGACGGCCCGTACCGTGTGTGCCAGTCCCCGCCCGTCGAGGAGTCGCGACACGGAGACGGGGATCTCGCCTGCACCGAATGCGTACAGCATCGCGAACCGGCCCGGTGCGAAGGTGGGCAGGTGCTCACCGACCGGCTCCAGCGCGAACGTGACCGTGTCGTGTGTCTCCTCCCGCCGGTCCACCACACGGTAGGGAAGCGGTGTCAGGGTCATGGCGTGGGCCCGCTCTCCTGCGGTCCGTACAGGTCGAGCAGTCGGGTGCGTGTGGCCCTGAGCCGTTCCCCGATCGTCGCGGCGACCAGCGTGACGAGTGCCAGACCGAGCGCGGGCCGTTCGGTGCACAGTGCGCGTACCGCGGCGGCGTCGAACTCCCAGGCGTGGACGGGTTCCCGGGTCTCGGCACCGAGATGCCACTGCCGGGGCGGGCACAGCCACGACCAGCCGAGCAGGCCGCCCGCACCGATGGTCTCGACGACCACGCGACCCCGGCCGGGCACCTGGACATCGAGTGCGACCGTGCCCGAGCGGATGATCCAGAAGCGGTCCGCCTCCTCGCCCTCCTCGAACACCCGCGTGGCGCCCGGCATGACGACCTCGCGGGCCAGGGCCGTCAGCCGCTCCCGCTCCTCCGCGGGCAGGCCGGCGAGCAGCCCCTCGCCGCCGGGCCCGTCCGGAGCGGGGGTCATGGCGTGCTCTCCCTCTGCGCGGCCTCCTGATGCAGGGCGTGGGCCTCCTCGGTGAGGTCGATGCCGGTGGGACACCAGACGATGCAGCGGCCGCAGCCGACGCAGCCGGAGCTGTCGAACTGGTCGTGCCAGGTCCCCAGCTTGTGGGTGAGCCACTGGCGGTAGCGGCTGCGCGGGGTGGCCCGGACCGGGCCGCCGTGCAGCAGCGAGAAATCCAGGTCGTAGCAGGAGTCCCAGCGGCGCCACCGCTCGGCGTGGTCGCCGGTCAGGTCGGTCACGTCCTCGGTGGTGGTGCAGAAGCAGGTCGGGCAGACCATGGTGCAGTTGCCGCAGCTCAGACACCGGGCCGTGACATCGTCCCAGCGGTCCGCCTCCAGGGTGTCCCGCATCAGCGCGCGCAGGTCCACCGGAGGCATGGACCGGCCCATGTGCTCGGCAGCCTCCCGCACGCCGCTGACGGCGGCGGCACGGGTGGCGTCGTCGGCGGTGTGGTACGGGAGTTCCGCAAGGACCGCGGCTCCCTCCTCGGTCCCGCTCCGGCACAGGAAGCGGTGGCCGCCGTCGTCCACCACCTCGGTGAGCGCGAGGTCGTACCCTTCGTCCACGGCCGGTCCGGTGCCCATCGAGACGCAGAAGCAGGTGGCACCCGGCTCGGTGCACTCGACCGCGACCAGAAATGCACCCGTGCGCCGGGACAGGTAGGCAGGATCCCGGTACCGGCCGCCGGACATCACCCGGTCCAGGATCCGGATGGCGCGCAGATCGCAGGGCCGCACGCCGAGGAACGCGTACGAGACGGGATCAGGCCTCTCCTCGCGCACGGTCAGCTCCCCGCCGGGCCCGCGGTCCGCGGACCACTGGCGGACCCGCTCGGGGTGCAGGAACGACTTCCAGGACTGTGGCCCCGCGCTGTGCGCGAAGGCGGACCCGTCGTCGCGCCGGCGGACCCGGTACCGACCCGCCTCCAGCTCCACCCCCCACCCGTAGGGCAGCTCGGAGGCGGAACCCAGCTCGTCGAGGACGATCGCTCCGTCCCGCACGGTCGGGCCGATCACCGTACGGCCGCGGCGCCTCAGGGCCTGCACGAGCGCGTCGAGACCGCCACGGTCGAGCACCGCCTCGGTCCCGCCGCCGGAGGCCCGTCCGGTGTCTTCGGGATCGCTCATGCTCTGCCCTCTCCTCCGCGCACCACGGCCCCGGGGAAGCACACATCGAACACGGTCCACCGCGCCGAGACCGTCCGGCGTGCACCTGCTTGCTCACGGACAGGGTGTCAGGCAGGCGGCCTCCGTGCCGCGAACGCCGTCCGGCGAGTCACACCTGATGGCCCCGTCCCGGAGCGGGCGTCGTGCGAAAACGCGTTGCGCCGTGCGATGTCCGCCTCGATCCGCCGGACCAGATGCGGCACCGCGGCAGCCACCGCCGAGGTGATGCCCAGGCCCACCGAGCGGTCCGTGCCTTCGACCGCGTACACGACCAGACGGCCGGGACCGCGCCCGAGAGCGTCGCCGAGCCGCAGGGCCTCGGCCAGTCCCAGCCCGTGCGTACTGTGCCTCCCGAGGGCGATCGGACTCGGAACCCCTCCCGCTGCGGCATCCCACCGGTGCGTCCGCCCCGGCTGCGCCGACGGAGGGAAACAGGCATCGACGACGATCGCGAGCCCGGCCTTCTCCCAGAGGTCGAGCAACCGCCCGGGGTCCCCGTCGCACTGCGCGAGAACGGTGCCCCGGGGCAGCGGCCGCTGCGCCGCCCGCTGCCTCAGCAGTGCGACGACAGCCCACCCGACTCCGTCGTCCCGGCGAAACTCGTTGCCGATCCCGATGACCGCCGTGCCGCTGAACCCATCCACTGGTCCCCGCTTCCGTCTTCGACGACCCGACCCACAGTGGCACCTCCTCGCGCCCCCGTGGGACCGCTGTGACCGTGTGCTGGTCAGCGGGCGTCCCGGTGTGTGGCGGAGAAGCCACGGATTGATGATCGGCCCGAGGCCCGTGGTCCGCACCCCGGATCCCCCGGCCCGGCGCGCGGACCGGCTTCTCCGCCGCCAGACTGGACAGGGAGTCGAGGTAATGAGGAGGTAACCGTGAAGACCGCTCGGGAGATCATGCATGCGGGTGCCGCATGCGTGCAGGAGACGGAGACGCTCATGGACGCCGCCCGCCGAATGAGCGAGCTGGATGTCGGAGCGCTCCCCATCTGCGGGCCGGACGACCGTCTGCACGGGATCATCACCGACCGTGACATCGTGATCAAGTGCCTGGCCAAGGGCAAGGACCCGAACCACATGACGGCCGGGCAGCTCGCACAGGGCAAGCCCGTGACGGTCGACGCCGAAGCGGGAGCGGACCAGGTCCTGGCCGCAATGCAGAGCCATCGGATCCGGCGGGTGCCTGTGATCGCCGACCACCGACTCGTCGGCGTGATCAGCGAAGCCGATCTCGCCCGGCACCTCTCGGACGAACAGGTGGGCCACTTCGTCGAGGCGATCTGCGCCACCCGGTGAGCCCGGATGGACCATCGCCCCTGCACCACGGGCAAGGGCACCGCCTGAGCCTGCGCCCTCCGTCAGGTGCGGGCCTGGACCCGGCGGGCCGCGCCCGGCCAGCCGCCCAGTCCGGCCAGTCCGGCCAGTACCGCTGACAGTCCGGACGCCACGACCCACACCACAGGCAAATCGGCCTCACGCCAGTCCGCGTGGTCCAGGTCGGACAGGACCACGCACGCCGGCACGCCGGCGAGGAAGACACCGCCGGACAGCAGAGCAGCGGTGGTCCCCGCCCTGAACCGCACGCTCGCGCCCGCTCCGGCGCGCAGGCAGACCAGCAGGACGGCCAGCACAAGCACGGCCCAGGGCAGTCCGGTCACGGTGGTCAGGACCGCCACCGACCACGCTCCAACGCCCCACTCGGCAACGCTTCTTCGCATCAGTCGAGCCCCCATGGCCGCTTCCCCGTCCCACGCGGCCCGACAGCGAGCCGCTCTTCGCCGACCCGGCTTCCCGGCACACCGCTCGCACCCTATCCACCCAGCAGGACGGACGCCGTACGGGACGCCCGCAGGCGGAAGCGCTCCGAGCCCGGTCGCCCGGCTGCCGCCCCGACCGTCATGACCGCATACGAGTGTCATCAAGGACGGGTGAGGGCCCTTGAGTCCGGGCTGGCGGCGCAGTTGTATGGCTGACGTGAACAGCGGTCTGCGCCGCGACGACCGGCCACCGTCATGGCGGAGCCGTGCCGGTGTCGCGCCGGTGCCGCCGGTAGGCCACTGCTCATCCACCGGTGCGGTAGGGCTTGCTTCCCCGCGCCCTCCCTGCCCACGGCCGCTGACTGCCCGTCACCTCACCCGGCCGTGCCTCACCCGGGCACGCCCCGCCACCAGGGGCGTGCCCGGGACTCCTTCCCTCAGCTCCACACCACTCGCCCGCACCTGCGCTGGTCGCACGTGCCCGTACCCAGGAAACCGACCATGTCGTCTGCCACCCTGTCCGGCCGCACCGTCCTGGTGACCGGAGCCACCTCCGGCATCGGCTACGCGACTGCACGGCAGCTCGCCGAACGCGGCGCCACCGTCCTTCTCCACGGCAGGAACGCCGAAGAGGCCCAAGCCGCCGCAGCCGGTCTAGCCTCGACTGCCACCGAGTTCTCCACCTCGCAACTGGTGCCGGTGTCAGCCGACTTCGGCCGCCTGGAGGAAGTCGAGCGGCTCGGAACGTTCGTGGCGGGTCACTACCCGCGCCTGGACGTACTGGTCAACAACGCGGGCATGGCCGCGCCCGAGCGGCACACCGTCACCTCCGACGGCAACGAGATCGCCTTCCAGGTGAACTTCCTGGCCCACTACCTGCTCACCCATCTGCTGGAGCCGGCCCTCACTTCCGACCCGGGCGGCCGCGTCGTCAACGTCTCCTCCGCCCTGCATCGGACCGGCTCCATCCAGTGGGCCGA
Organism: Streptomyces sp. NPDC127106; assembly: GCF_042677605.1. Classification (NCBI taxonomy): domain Bacteria; kingdom Bacillati; phylum Actinomycetota; class Actinomycetes; order Kitasatosporales; family Streptomycetaceae; genus Streptomyces; species Streptomyces sp. NPDC127106. The sequence goes on from NZ_JBHXTC010000017.1 coordinate 60,458, forward strand.
CCCCAACCGCACTCGCCGCTACTCCCGGCTCGCCGCATATGCGCAGTCGCAGCTGGCGCTGACCGTGTTCGCCGCCGACCCCCGCGTCACTGCCGTCTCCGTCCACCCCGGCGTGTGCGACACGGGCCTGCTCCATCTGTACGGACACGAGGGCGCGACCCCCGCCGAGGGCGCCCGGCACGTCGTACGGCTCTGCGACCCGACCACCGAGATCGTCAACGGCGCCTACTACGACCGCTCCGAGCGGGTCGCGCCAGCGACCGCCGCCACCGAGGACCGCACCGTCAAGCGCCTCACCAAGCTCGCCGACGTCCTCGTCGGCCGCACGGCCTGAACACACCCACCACACAGACCCGGCGGGTGGGGCGGTCCAAGGCGGTGGGCCGCCCCGCCCGTCGATCCCGGGGGCATCACCGTGATCGAGATCCTGTCGCACCAACTTCCCTCCCTGACCCGGTGGTTCTCGGCGGGCGCCGCCGGTCCGGCGGCCCTGGTGGAACATTCCCTGGCCACGGGCACCGGCCGCTGGTGGGCTGACCGGGCCGTCCAGCCGCGGGTGCTGGCCGTGTCCTGCGCCGACCAGGTGCTGCTGCGCGGCGACCCGGCCTCGCTGGCCCCCGGTTCCCTCGCCTCCTTCGCACACTGCTACGTGGAGGCACCCGCCCGCTTCGGGCCGGCCCTGTACTCCGCTTTCGACCGGGTGACCCCGTGGGAGCGGATGGTCTACGTCCACCAGCACCGGGTGGACATGCCCAAGGTGCCGCGCGGGGTGACCGTACGGCGGCTGACCGCCGACGATGCACCCGCCCTCGCCGCACTGGACCCTCAGGCCGCCTGGATCCACGCCACCTGGGGCAGCCCCGTCGACCTGGCCGCTGTAGGCTACGGCTGGGCCGCCTTCGACCGGAACGGGCGGATGGCCGCCGTGGCCGTCACCCGCTTCCGGGGCAGCGCGTACGAGGACCTCGCCGTCCTGACCCGCCCCGACCGGCGCCGTGAACGCCTGGCGCTGGCCTGCGTGACCGGGCTCACCGCCGATGTCGCCGCGCGCGGCCGCACTGCCAGCTGGTGCTGCTCCCGCGACAACCGCGCCAGCCGCCTCCTCGCCTGGACCGCCGGATTCCGGCTGGTCCGCGAATACGTCCACCACGTGACGGGACGACCGTCGGTCCGCGGAACCAGGATCGCCGCCTGACCACCCGCAGGAACGAACCCCAACCACCACGCACAGGGCCGGCCTCCGCCGGCCTCTGCCCCACCACGCGGGGCGGCCCACCGTCCGGGGCGGCACCGCCTCCGCCGTCGGTGCTCGGGTACCACTGCGACGGCAAGGCCCGCCACAACGAGCAGTGAGGGAGCCGGAATTCGCCACCGCCGTGCGCCCGTGGCCAGCACCACGAGAGGCATGACCGTACCGACGCTGCGCATGTGGCCCCCACCCGAGTCGACGCGGACCGACCGGACCGCACTTCGCCGGCCAGGCTTCCCGGCACACCGCCTTCACCCTATGGGTGCAACGGCCGTCAACGCGGCATCAGTGATCCGCTCAGGTGGTGTCAAGAACGGGCCCAGGACGTGTCGCCGGCCTGATCGCTGGTGTTCGCTGGTGAGGTTGAGGTCGTACGGAGAGGTCGGATACGGGTGAGCACGGAGACTGTCGTAGGCATCCTCATCGCGGTGAGCCTCGTCGGCTATCTGGTCCTGGCGCTCTTCTTCCCGGAAAAGTTCTGACCATGGCCGTGGTGGAGGGAACGGTCCCCGCAGCCGAGTTCGCAGGACGGCCGGGGATACGGCCCGGCAGACTCAAGGTCTTCCTGGGCGCGGCGCCCGGAGTGGGCAAGACCTACCGGATGCTCGACGAGGCCCACCGCCGGGCGGCCCGCGGCGCGGACGTGGTGGCCGGACTCGTCGAGTGCCACCGCCGCCCGCACACCGAGGCCAGGCTCGAAGGGCTGGAGGTCCTCCCGCCTGCCGGGTACGAGTACCGCGGCGGCCGCTACGCCGAACTGGACCGGGAGGCACTGCTGGCCAGACGGCCGCACGTGGTGCTGATCGACGAGCTCGCCCACACCAACGTCCACGAGGCGGGCTGTCATCCGAAGCGCTGGCAGGACGTCGAGGAGATCCTCGCCGCCGGGATCGACGTGGTCACCACCCTCGACATCCAGCACCTGGACTCGCTCAGCGACGTCGTCGGCAAGATCACCGGGGTGCCGCAGCGGGAAACCGTCCCCGACGAATTCGTCCGCCGCGCCCACGAGATCGAACTCGTCGACAAACCCCCCGAGGGGCTACGCCGTCGGATGGCCCACGGCAACATCTACCCTCCGGAACGGATCGACGCCTCACTCGCCAACTACTTCAGGCCGGGCAATCTCATCGCCCTGCGGGAACTGGCCCTGCTGTGGCTGGCCGGGCGCGTGGACGAGGCCCTGCAGAAGTACCGCACCGAACACGGCATAGACGGCGTGTGGGAAACCAGGGAACGTGTCGTGGTCGCCCTCACCGGCGGCCCGGAGGGCGAAACCCTCATCCGTCGCGCGGCACGCATCGCCGGCCGCTCAGCCGGCGGTGACCTGCTCGCCGTGCACGTCACCCGCAGCGACGGCCTGGCCGCCGGGGTGTCGCACGCGGCGCTGGCCGCCCAGCGGGCCCTCGCCGAGGACCTCGGCGGCAGCTACCACTCGATCGTCGGCGACGAAGTGCCCACCGCCCTCGTCGACTTCGCGACAGCGGAGAACGCCACTCAGCTCGTGCTCGGCACGAGCCGCCGCGGCCGGGTGGACCGTTTCCTCACCGGCCGGGGCATCGGCGAGACGGTGGTGGAGCTGTCCGAGGACATCGACGTCCACATGGTCACGCACGAGCGGGCGGGCCGCGGCCGGCTGCTCCCCTCCCGCAGGCGCACCCTCCCCACCTCCCGGCTCGTCGCAGGACCGGTCGCCGCCCTGCTGCTCCCCTTACTCCTCAGCGCGGCCCTCGACCGCATGCGCGGCACCCTGCACCTCACCAGCGAAGCCCTGCTGTTCCTGGTCGTCGTGGTCGGCGTGGCCTGCATCGGCGGGGTCACCTCCGCCCTGGTCGCAGCGCTGACCGCCGCACTGCTGCTCAACTACTGGTTCATGCCGCCCATAGGCCGGTTCACCATGAGCGACCCGGACAGTGTGCTGGCCCTGGTGGTCTTCGCCGAGGTCGCCGCGATCGTCGCGGCCGTGGTCGACCGGTCCCTACGGCTGTCCCGCCGCGCGGCGCGGGCCACGGCCGAGGCCGAGACACTCTCCTCCCTGGCGGGCAGCATCGTCCGCGGTGACGCCACGATCCCGGCGCTGCTGGAACGTACGAAGGAAACGTTCGGCATGGAGTCCGTCGAACTGGCCTTGGAGCCCGTCGATGCCGATGGCGGACCGACCTCCGCCCTGGTGGTGGCGGCGGGACCCGGGGCGGCGCTCGTGCTGCGGGGGCGTCCGCTGCCGTCCTCCGACCGGCGGGTACTGGCGGCCTTCGCCGCGCACGTCGGCGCCGCCGTCGAGAAAGCCCGCCTGACCGAGGCCGCCGCCGAAGTGGAACCCATCAAGGCAGCCGACAAGCTGCGCACGGCCCTGCTGCGGGCGGTCAGCCACGACCTGCGCACCCCGCTGGCGGGGGCGCTGGCCGCAGTCAACTCCCTGCGCAGCACGGACGTCGAGTTCTCCGACGAGGACCGGGCCGAACTGCTGGCTTCCGCCGAGGAGTCACTGCTCAGGCTGCACCGCTTGGTGGAGAACCTGCTCGACCTGAGCCGCCTCCAGGCCGGGGCGCTGACCCTCGAACTGCGCCCCGCCTCGCTGGAGGAGGTACTTCCGGCCGCGCTGGATTCGTTGGAACCGGATACGGTGGCCGGCCCCCGCGTCGACGTACAGAGCCTGGAAGCGGCGCCGGCGGTGCTGGTCGACCCGCCCCTCCTGGAAAGGGTGCTGGCCAATCTCGTCGGCAACGCGGTACGCCACTCCCCCGGAGACCGTCCGGTCCTGGTGACCGCGAGCGCCCTGGCCGGGCGGGTCGAGATCCGGGTCGCCGACCGTGGCCCCGGGATCGATGCCGCCGACCGCGAGCGCGTCTTCGAACCCTTCCAGCGCCTCGGCGACCGGGACCACTCCGCCGGCCTCGGCCTCGGCCTGGCCCTGGCACGCGGACTCACCGAAGCGATGGGCGGCACCCTCGCACCCGAGGACACGCCCGGGGGCGGACTGACCAGGTGGTGTCCCTCCCCGCCGCCGAACCGATCCCGCAGTACCCCTGACCTCACACCTACCAGAAGGCCCGGGGCCGGCAGGCGCCCGACGAGCGTGACGGCTGCCGGGACACTGCCTGGCAAGATCACATCCTTCGAACAAGGGAAGTCCGAGGTCCGACATGGGACACCTCCTCTACGTCACCGTCGCCATGACCATCGGTGCGGTGGCACTGCTCCTCGCCGTTTCCGGCGTTGCCACGCTCAGCCGGGGCTGGATGCTGCCCCGGCAGCGCCGACACATCGTGCGGCCTCGACTGTTCGGCTGGGCCCAGCTGCTCATCGCCGCCTCGCTGGGCGTCCAGCTGATCGGCTTGCTGGTCGTCGACGCCGCCTACCGTCCGGTCGTCACCATGCCGGGCGCCGTGGTCCTGCTCTTCGCCCTGGCCCTGACGGTACGAGCGCAGCACCCGCCGCGCACCCAGCCCACCGGTTGAACGCGCACGGCCGTTCCACGTACGCGGCGCCCTCACCCCGGTCCGCTGCGAACCGGAGCAGGGCTACAGGGTCCACGTCGAGCCCGACGTCTGGGTCCGCCACCGCCTGGGGTAGCTTGAACGCGTTCAAGGCATCAAATTGTGGGGGCGGCCATGCGGGTCACCGCGCACGAGAGGGTTCATCCGTGGCAGATCGGCCTGGCCGCGTGCGCCGTGGTCACCCCGCTACCGCCGGTCATCGCCTCCGGGGACCCACTCTTCGTACTCCCCTTCGTGGTCGCGACCACGATGCTGACCGCCGTACCGCTGTTCCTCTACGCCCGGCCCTCCGCCTTCCAGTGGGCCACCGGGATCATCTCGGCGGTGCTGCTTCCGTGGTCGCTGATCGGCTCGTGGGTCGGGATGCTCGTCTTCTCCCCGTCGACCCCCCTCCTGCTCCTCTCGGCCTTCTCGGACCCGCGGCAGCGCCCGAGGGCCGCCAGGTTCCTGGCGGGGGCTGGTCTCCTGCTGGCAGCGGCGGTGACGCTCTTCTGGTGGGGCCGCGGGTATTGAAGCCTTTCCTGCGGATCATCTGATCGTTGGTTGATGGGTGTCTTTGACTCAGCAGACGCGGCGGCAGGCCACCGGCCTTCGACCGCGCGGCCCACAGGAACGGAATACCGCCGAGCGCTGCGTCAACACGCTCAGGCAATGGCGTGGCCACGAGGCGTAGGTCGGGGTGAAGCACAGCTCGACCTTGTGTTTCTTCGCCCAGCGGCGGATGTCAGCGCCCCTGTGGGCGGACAGGTTGTCCGGGATCACGTAGATCGGGGCGCCTTCGAGCCGGGCGGCACGGATCGATTTCAGCGCGGCCAGCGTGTTCCCGGCACGGCGGTTGACGACCCACAGGCGGGCATCGCCGATCGAGTAGCAGCCATGGAAGTACCGCACCCCATGGGTGCGGTGGTAGGTAGCCGGCATCCGGCCGGGCTTGTCTGCTCGGCCCAGCAACTGCCGCCTGTGGGCCGGATCCCGAGGGGGCCGAACTCGTCGAAGGCGAAGACGCGGTCCGGGAAGCGGTGCGAGACGTCCTCGATCCGGTCAAATTTCGCCTCGCGGTCGGGGTCGAGGGTCCTTTTCCAGGTCTTGGTGCGCTGGAAGGTGATGCCGCGGCTGGCGAGCACTGGGGCTCCGCTCTCCTCGGACTCGGCGAGTCGGAGCATCTCGAACGCGTGCTGGGCTATTTGGAGGCTGAGGGCGCCGGCGGAATAGTGGAACAGGCCGGTCGTTGCGGATGGGAGGGAAACCAACAGCCATGCGAGGCTGTCGGCCGCGTCCCGTTTCGCGGCACCGCGCACGCCTTCGACGACGCCGTCGTTACGCCTGCGGCCGAAGCCACCGGCGTCACAGAAGGCCCGGGAAACGCACTCTCGGGGATGTCTCCGCTGGCGCAGTCGCCGAGGGTGAAGGGGACCATCAGCAGGTAGGCAACCCGGAGCCTGATCCCACCCGCCACGGTGAGCAGGCACACCCCCAAGAGCTGCTTGCGGGTGGTGCTCTCGGCTGCCCACGATCAGCTGCGCCCGCTGGCCATGCTCGCCGCAGACGAGACCCGACGGGAGATCAACAAAGCGCTAGGAGAGCGTCAATTCTCCGGCAGGAACCAGCTCTGCCGCATTCGGCCCATTTGATCTCTCCGTACGATGAATGATCTTGAGCCGAACGGGGGGCGGGTCGTGTCAGGGGATTTCACGCAGGAATGGAACAGCGAGCGGGCAAGGACCGCCGAGCGGACAGTGATGCGGCTCAACGGCATTGCGGCAGCCGACGGCTCGGGTGGCTCAGGGACTTTCGCTTCCACGCCGGCGGAGAAGAAGGCTGCGGCGAACACCATCGAGAGGGAGCTGGAGCCGAACACCAAGAAGGCGACGGAGCACGCAGACGAGTGCACCGACACGGCTGTCAAAGGCTTCGAGGGCTGGGACGCGTCCGTGGGGCTGAAGAAGGTGGCGGACACGTGGGACCAGCAGGTGAAGGTCTTGATGGGCCGACTCGGCTCTGAAAAGGGATCGTTACGCGGCGCTTCGGGCCTCTTCGTGCAGAACGACCTGGGAACGGGTGACGGATTCCGCCCCCTGGGCGCCCGGTCGAAGCTCAACGGGCTGTAGGGGGAGCAGTAGATGCCGACGTACCACGAAGTGATGACGACTGACCTGAGCCTGCTGACGACAGCCGCCGGCAAGTGGGACGAGATGGCGGGCGAGCTGAAGAAGGTCGAGACGCGTTACGGCGACAGTGTCCAGAAGATCACCATGGGGCCCAGCTGGAGTGGCGTCAGCGTCGGCGTCGCCCGGACGAGCTTCGACGCCACGCGGTACGAGTTCTCAGCCGCCCAGGTTCAGGCCAAGGCGGTCGCGAGCCTACTGCGGGATGCCCACGCCCAGTTCGCCGATCTGAAGAAGCGGGTCGAGTCGGCGCGCGACGACGCGATCAAGGCGGGTATGACCGTCTCGGAACAGGGCACGGTCGCATTCGACTACGCCAAGCTGACTCCCGCCGAGCGCAGCGCCTACCACCACGACCCGGACGGCCAGACCACCATCCGTGACGCGGTCAACACGTGGCAGCAGCATATAAACGACCAGGTCAAAGCCGTCTCCGAAGCCGACCAGGGAGTCAAGCTCGCCCTTGAGGCCGTCGTGGTGGACAGCAACAAGGACGCCTTCGGTAAGGGCAACGACGGCACCCTGAACGGCTTCAACGCTGACGCACAGGGCGACATCGAGGTCTACGAGGCCCGCAATGCCGAGGACATCGCCACCCGCATCAACAGCGGCGAGAAGGTGTCGGCAGCCGACCATGCCGAGCTGGACCGCTCCTTCCGCGACAACGCCAAGAGCACTGAGTTCAACCAGACATTCCTCAACGGGATGGGCGCGCAGAACACTCTCAAGTTCACCAACCGGTTGGCCGACCTCGCCTACCAGGGCGACGAGAAGGGCAAGCAAACCTATCTGGACCTGCAGAAAGGTCTCGCCGACTCCCTGTCCAACGCCATGCAGGACCCGAAGTCGAAGTTCTACAAGGACTTCCGGGAGCAGCTGAAGAAGGCGGGCGTCGAGAAGTTCGACCTCAAGGAGGCCGCCGAGGGTCCGAACTCCATCAGCCGCGGCCGTGGGCAGCAGGTCCGGGGCTATCAAAGTCTGATCACGCTCATGCAGAACGGCGACGGGTACTCGGCACCGTTCATGCACGACCTGGCGGACGACATCCGCTCGGCGGAGGACAAGAAGCGCGGCGGCGACCCGAACATCTGGGACCTGCAGGGCGACTTCAGCGGCAAGGGCGGGGGATGGTTCGCCAACGACCCGCTCGACGGTCTCCTCGGCATCATGTCCAAGGACCCTGCGGCAGCCACCTCCTATCTCGACCCGGGTCCGGACCACAAGAACGACAACCTCCAGTACCTGCTGAAGGAACGCGACTGGAAGTTCAACGACACGCCCGTCTGGCACGGCAACATCGAGACGCACAGCGATACGGAGAGCGAGGGCAAGGACGCGCGCACCGGCCTGGGACTCCTCCTCGAATCCTCGACGACCGGCCACACACCGCTCGGCCCGAACCAGGACCCCTGGCCGGCGACCCCCCACACCGAGGGCCAGGCACGCATCATGCACGACGTGATCGGCGGACTCGAACCCGGCCAGAGCGTGCACGAGAACATGCGCGAACCGCTGGCCCGCGCCCTGGCCACGTACACCGCGGACACCCACGAAATCCTCGGAGGCCTGGACTCCAAGTACATCTCCGCGGCCGGGACCGGGTATTTCCAGGACGGCGACGAGATCCACATGACTGTCAGCCAGAAAGACCTGGTGCAGTTCATGCGCGGCCTCTCGGAGGACCCGGAGGCGTACGGAACGCTCCACAAAGCGGAGTCCCGGTACATCGATCTCTCCCTGGAGGAGATACCCAAGGGGGCGCAGGGGGCGGAGCTCACCAACCCGATCAACAAGGCGGGCACGGTTCTGGGCGTCATGAGTTCCATCCGGGAAGACGTGATCAACGACGGTCGGATGGCCGGTTACAGCGAGGCCGACTGGAAGGCGAAGCTCGCCTACCACGTGATCGGCGGTGCGGTGACTCCCCTGTACGTCACCACGGCGGGCGGTGTCTCCATCGCGTTCGGCGACTCGATACAGCGCGGCGTGGACACATGGGCCTGGGAATGGGGGAACCGGATGAAGGGGGAGATCGATGCCAAGGCCAACCCTCAGATCGCGGACGAGTACCTTTCCGTCAATACGCAAGCGCCGATCTTGATCCGTGAGTGGGCCAACGATCGTGCGAACATCGCGGAGAGCGACGTTCAGGACTACACCCGGGACGTCCTCGAAGGACGTGTCCGGGGTACCGAAACTGCACACAAGTACCTGACCGACACGACCAACTGAGCAGGCAGCGAAGGATGGCAGTGGGGACAGTCGTGACGGGGAGGAACAGGTGCCGAGCCGTGCCGGTGAAAGCGCTGACGGCCGCCGGAGTCTGTCTTGCGTTGCTGGGCGCCGCCGTGGCGTGGCTCCTGCTCGGGCGGGAGACGTCTCCCCGCTGCAACGGCCTGGCAGAGAACGCGAGCGTCCAGAAGTCGATGGGGGCCGCCATTCAGCCCGGGATGAGCTGCGCGGCACTGGGGGAAGCCATCGTGAAAGCGACCTCGGGCGGCGAACCGGGCCGTCATACCCAGGCACAGGCGCAGGTCATGAAGGACGTCCTCTTCGCGCTCGGCCGGGTGCAGCCGAAGAATGTCGACCTCGACCCCGCGCTGAGGGTCCCGCTCGCGACTGCCCTGGCCGACTACGGACCTGACCTGCACGAGATGCTCGCCGGTTTCGACAGTGAGTACGTGCTGAAGGCGGGCCACGACACGCCGCCCTGGGAAACCGGCGGTACCTACCACCTGTCGGTCTACGACAGCATGTTCCGCAAGACCCTGCGAGCGGTGGCCGAGGACCCCCGGGCCTACGCGGTACTCCGGATGGCAGAGACCCATACCACGGCCGAGCGGCTCGCCGCCGTCCCTGCGGACACGACCGGCAGACAACTCTCGCTACAGCCGACGAGGAACGCCCGCGCTCTCGGCATCCTGGACGGCATCGCCGACGCAGCTGCCGGCCAGGACGCCCAACAGGCCCGGAAATGGCACGACACGGTCTTTGGCCGCCTGTTGAACGAGCAGGGCCCGGCGCGTGCCTACCCGGACGATCCGGCCGGCCACCTCACCGCCGCCTGGCTCCAGCAGCTCAAGAACACCCCCGACGAGGAACGCCCGGAGCGGATGCGTGGCCAGGGCCACGACATGGCCCGCGCCTGGGCACAGGCACGCAACATGGACGAACGGGTCCGGCAGGGCCTGCTTGCCGAAGTAGAGCGCAGTGAGATGCTCGCCTACCGGGAAATGAAGCCCTGATTCCTCGCCCACTCTTCGGGGAGGTTCCGGGGTGCTCGGAGGCGACGGGGCGGCTGGTGCTCCTCGACGAGCCGGGACGGACACAACTGGCGTGCGATGCGTTCCGCGACGCGGTCATCACCTCGTTCGCCGCACACATCGACGCCGCGACCACGGCCCACGCGCACCACACGGCCCCCGACCTACGTGAAGCATGTGGACTGGGGCCGCGGCGGACCGTGCCGCCCGTGACCGCCAACTGACGCGGTCAAGCACGCTGGTCCCAAAAATGACCAAGGGGCTGTTTTGGAATATCCAGAACAGCCCCTGATCGCGACTCTTTCGAGTCGGGACGACAGGATTTGAACCTGCGACCCCTTGACCCCCAGTCAAGTGCGCTACCAAGCTGCGCCACGTCCCGATGCCCGCTGACCTGGGGTTTCCCCCGGTTGAACGCGCACGAGAACAATACCGCACTTCCTGGGGTGGTCGCGCGCGGGTTCCGGTCGCACGTCGCGGGATTCCGAGGTTGACCTCAATCGCGGTTGAGGTTGCAAGATCACTGTATGACACAAGGAACCGCGGACACGGAGTTCCGCCACCAGGACCTGCGGCGTCTCATGGCGCTCATGACCGGGGCCGAGAAGCACGGGCCGGCCGCCACATCCACCCTCGACGTGCTGTGGGTGCTCTACGACCGGGTGCTGCGGGTCGGGCCCGGGACCGCCGAGGACCCCGCGCGGGACCGCTTCCTGCTGTCCAAGGGGCACGGGCCGATGGCGTACTACGCCGTGCTCGCCGCCAAGGGCTTCTTCCCCGTGGACTGGCTCGACGGCTTCGGCTCGTACGATTCCCCGCTCGGCCACCACCCCGACCGGGTGCTGGTGCCCGGCGTCGAGATCGCCAGCGGGTCGCTCGGGCACGGGCTGCCGCTCGCCGTCGGCAGCGCCCTCGGGCTGCGGGCCCAGGGGCTGGCCGATCCGGCGGTGTGGGTGCTGATCGGCGACGCCGAGCTCGACGAGGGCAGCAACCACGAGGCACTGGCGTACGCGGGAGCGGCCGGGCTGGAGCGGCTGCACACCGTGGTGATCGACAACGACTCGGCGACCCACGGCTGGCAGGGCGGGATCGCCTCCCGCTTCGAGGCGGCCGGCTGGTCCGCGGTGACCGTGGACGGGCGGGACCACGAGGCCCTGTACGCCGCCTTCACGGCACCGCATCCGGGACGGCCGCACGCCGTGGTCGCACGCGTCGAGAAGAAGGCCTGAGGGGGAGAAACCATGGACAACATGCGGGAACGGTTCATCGCGGTCACGTCGCGACTGCTCGACGAGGACCCCCGGCTGGCCCTGGTGCTGGCCGAGATCAGCATGGACGGGTTCCGGCCCGCCCGGGAGCGCCATCCGGACCGGGTGCTCAACGTCGGCATCCGGGAGCAGCTGCTGGTCGGGGTGGGCGGCGGGCTCGCCCTCACCGGCATGCGGCCGGTCATGCACACCTTCGCGAGCTTCCTCGTCGAGCGGCCGTTCGAACAGCTCAAGCTGGACTTCGGTCACCAGGGCACCGGCGGGGTCCTGGTCAGTGCGTCCGCCAGCTACGACTGGCCGGCCGGCGGCTTCACGCACATGTCCCCGGGTGACGTGGCGCTGATGGACACCCTGGACGGCTGGACGGTCCACGTGCCCGGCCACCCGGACGAGGCCGAGACCCTGCTGCGGCACGCTTACGCGGCGGGCGACGACAAGGTGTACGTCCGGCTCTCGATGCAGTCGAACGCGGCCCCGCGCACGGTGGACGGTCTGCGCATGCAGACCGTGCGGGAGGGCGCTGCCGGCGTGGTCGTCGCCGTCGGCCCGCTGCTGGACGAAGTCCTCGCCGCGACCGAGGGGCTGGACGTGACGGTGCTGTACGCCACCACCGTACGGCCCTTCGACGGCGCGGCGCTGCGCGAGGCCGTCGGCCGGGCCTCGGCCGACGTCGTCCTCGTCGAGCCGTACCTGGCCGGCACGTCCTCGGCGGCCGCCGCGCAGGCGCTCGTCGACAGGCCGCACCGGGTGCTGGGGCTGGGGGTCGGCCGGGCGGAGCTGCGCCGCTACGGCACGATCGAGCAGCACACCGCGGCCCACGGTCTGGACGCGCGCTCCCTGCGGGAACGGATCACCGCGTTCCTGCGGTGATCCCGCCCCGCGCGGTCACTCGCCCGACAGCTCCGGGTGGGCCTCGGTCAGGCGCTTGGGGGCCGCCTGCCGCCAGGCGTCGACCAGGATCGCCCGCAGCTCGGCCGTGGCCTCCAGTGCCCCGAAGCGGACCCGGTCCGGTCCGGTCCGGTCCACGGGTCCGCGTCAGTGACCGGGGCGTGCGACACCGACAACCGCCCCGACGGCGGCCGTTCAGCCGGCCCGCGCCGCGTCCTCGCGGGTGCGGAGGAGGTCCGCGAGTTCCGCCGCCAGGGACTTCACGGTCGCCAGGCCCTCCGTACCCCACCGGCGCGGCTCCACGTCCACCGCGCACACCGTGCCCAGGACCATCCCCTGCCGGTCGGTCAGCGGCGCGCCCGCGTAGGACCGCACCCCGCTCTCGTCGACCACGGCGTTCCCGGCGAACCGCGCGAAGTCCCGTACGTCCTCCAGTACCAGCGCCCGCCGCCGCACGACCACGTGCGGGCAGTACCCGTGGTCCCGCGGCAGCACCCGCGCCGGGTAACCGCTGGGCTGCGCGTCGGGCGCGTGGTGCAGGCCGGCGAAGAACTGCCGTTCCTCACCGACGAAGTTGACCCCCGCGTACGGGGCCTGCAGCACCTCGGCGATCCGCCGGGCGAAGGCGTCCAGCGCGCTGTCCGGCCGTTGCCCCAGGCCCAGTTCGCGGAGCCGGACGGCGCGCGCGGGTGCCTCCCGGTCCACCGGCGTGAGCAGCAGGTGTCCGGTCGACTCGTAGTACGTCATGACGGTTCCCCCCATTTACGAAGACCGATCCGGCCGCTGTGGTGCGGCCAGGGACAGCAGATGGTGGACGAGGGCGGCCAGCACCCCCGTCCCGGAGCCCGGCAGCCGCGCGTCGCACCGTACGACGGGAACGCCGGACGCGAGGCCCACGGCCTCGCGGACCTCCTCCGCGGTGTAGCGGTGGCCGTCGTCGAACTCGTTGACGGCTACGACGAAGCCGATGCCGCGCCGCTCGAAGAAGTCCACGGCCGGGAAGCAGTCGTCGAGGCGGCGCGTGTCGGCGAGCACGACGGCACCGAGCGCCCCGATGCACAGCTCCTCCCACAGGAACCAGAAGCGCTGCTGGCCGGGTGTGCCGAACAGGTAGAGGACGTGGCGTTCGTCGAGGGTGATCCGGCCGAAGTCGAGCGCGACGGTCGTGGCCGTCTTCGTCTCGACGCCGTCCAACGGGTCGGCGGCCTCGCCGATGCCGCTGAGCAGCTCCTCCGTGCACAGCGGTTCGATCTCGCTGACCGCCCCGACGAAGGTCGTCTTGCCCGCCCCGAACCCGCCCGCGACGAGGATCTTCAGCGTCGCGGGCAGGGCGGCCGCGGCCGCGCGGGAGTCGGTACGGGTGTCACAGTCGTCGGCGTAGGCCATCGAGCACCGCCCGGAGCAGGGTCTGGTCATCGGCTGCGGCGAACGTTCCGCCGCCCGGGAACCGCGGCGCCTGCGCCGTGACGGCCCCGGATTCCATCAGGTCGGACAGCAGCACCTTCACCACCACCGCCGGGAGCCGCAGCTGCCCCGCCACCTCGGCGACGGTGACGGCCGCGGCGCCCGCGCACAGGCGTAGCGCCAGGGTGTGCTCGGCGCCGAGGGCGGTACGCGGCCGCACGCCGGTCGCGGTCACCAGGGACAGCAGGTCGAGGGCCACGGCCGGCCGGGTCCGCCCGCCGCTGGCCGTGTACGGGCGCATCACCCGCCCGGCCGAGTCGTCGAGCCAGGGCGTCGTCTCGCGCGGGGCTCCCCTGCCGTGCGCGGCCCGGGCCCGCTTCACTCCCGGCCGGCGGCGGGCCGCCGCGGCGGGGCCGCCAGGTACGGTCGGACGCTCTTGACCAGCATCGCCATCTCGTAGCCGAGGACGCCCGCGTCGGCCTCCCGGTCGGCGAGGACGGCGAGGCAGGTGCCGGATCCGGCGGCCGAGACGAAGACGAGCGCGGTGTCGAGCTCGACGACCACCTGCCGGACCTCCGCGCCGCCACCGAAGCGGGATCCGGCGCTGCGGCCGAGGGAGTACAGGCCGGAGGCCAGCGCCGCCAAGTGGTCGGCGCTGTCGGCGTCGAGGCCGTGGAGGCAGGTGACGAGGCCGTCGGCGGTCAGGAGCACCGCGCTGCGGGTGTACGGGACCCGCTGGACGAGGCCGCTGAGCAGCCAGTCGAGATCGGAGAGCCGGCCGGCCGCCGTGGTCGGGGCCGGTGCCGCCGGTGCCGCCGGTGCCGGGGCCGCTGTCGGGGCCGTCGTGGTGGCCGTTTCGCCGCCCATGGTGGTGCGCTCCTTGCCGGGGTGGGGGTTCGGGGTCATGCGTCGTTCTCCGACTGGGCGAGGCCGAAGCCGCGCCGGAAGGCGGCCATCAGGCCCGGGTCGTGAACGGGCTGGTCGGGGGCGTGGGACCGGCGCGGGGCGGGGGCCTCCCGCAGCTCGGGGGCCAGGTGGGCCTGGGCCCGCCGACGGGGCAGCGGCGGCCGGTCCGGGTCGGTCCGGGCGGCCGGCACGGACGCGGCCGGGGGCGCCGACCCCGGCACCCGCGGCGGCGCATCCCCTGCCGGACCTCCTGCCCGAGCCCCGGCCACCGGCCAGGGGTCCGCCGGGTGCGCGCAGAGCCGCGGATCCGGTCCGAGGCCCGTGGGACCGGGCCCGCAATCCGGCCTCGCGGCCGGGAGGGGCGCCGCCCGTCCCGCACCGGGCGCCCCCGAGGCGGCCGCTGCCGCTCCCGCTGACGGGGCCTCGGCCGCGTACGAAACCTGCGCCGCCTGCGGTGGCTGCACCGTCGTGGCCGAGGGTCCCTGGGCCGGGGCGGGAACCCGGGTCGGGGCCGGGGCCGGAGCCTGGCCCCAGGCAGGAGCCGGAGCCTGCGTCTGGGCCGGGGCCGGAGCTGAAGCTTGGACCGGAGCCGGGTCCTGGACCGGAGCCGCAGGGGAGGCCACCGGGCCCGTCGGCTCCGTACGGCGGGGCCGCGGCCCCGGGGCAGCCGTCGCCCAGGCCGGTGCCGTCGGCCGCTGCGCGGCGGGCTCGGGTCGGGGCACGGACACCCGGGCGGGCTCCAACGGCGGCATCCCGGGCCCGGGCCCGGAGTCCGCCCCGGCTACGGCCCCGTGGCCGAACCCGGCACCGGCTCCCTGGCCGGTCCCCCACGAGGCGGCCCGGGAGCCGCTGAGCGCGTCGGCGGTGCCGGGTGCCTCCGCGCCGAGTAGGTCCTGGGGCAGGACGAGCACGGCGAGCACCCCGCCGTAGATGTTGGACTTGAGCTCGACGGCGATCCCGTGCCGCCGGGCCAGTGCCGAGACCACGTACAGGCCGATCCGCCCGTCCGCCAGCAGGTGCCGCACGCTGACCTGGTCTGGATCGACGAGGAGGGCGTTCATCCGGTGCTGTTCCGCGGCCGGCATGCCCAGCCCCCGGTCCTCGACCTCCACCGCGATGCCGGCGGTGACCCGCTCCGCGCGCACGACCACGTCCGTGTCCGGGGCGGAGAACACCGTGGCGTTCTCGATCAGCTCGGCGAGCAGGTGCACCACGTCGGCGACGGCGTGGCCGCGGACGGTGCCCCCGGCCGGCGGCACCACCTTGACCCGCGTGTACTGCTCGACCTCCGCGACGGACGAGCGCAGCACCTCGCTCAGGTCGATGGGGCGGGTCCACTGGCGACGGGAGCCGGCGCCCCCGAGCACGGCGAGGTTCTCGGCGTGCCGGCGGATCCGGGTGGCCAGGTGGTCGACGTGGAAGAGCTCCTTCAGCAGGTCGGGGTCCTCGACGGTGTCCTCCAGCCCGTCGAGCAGCGAGATCTCGCGGTGCACGAGGGACTGGAGGCGACGGGCGAGGTTGACGAACACCTCGACCTTCCGGTCGCTGTCGGACGGGGCGGCGGGCCCGGCCAGCCGTACGAGGGCGGCGTGCGCCTGCTCCCGCGCGCCGCGCAGCTCCTGGGAGAGCAGCCAGAACTCGTCGACCCGTCCGGGGTCGGTGCCGGGCGGCGGTGCGGTCGGGCCGCCACGGACGGGCCGGGCCGGCTGCTCGCCGCGCTCCAGCCGTTCCGCGCTGGTCCGCAGCTCCTGGCGGCCCCGCGCGCTGGAGCGGCGCAGTGCCTCGCAGCGGTCCCGGACCGCCTTGGCGGTGCGCTGGGCGCCGAGCAGGGCGGCGGTGAGCGCGCCGACGACGAGCAGGGCGCAGCCGAACAGGACGGGCCACAGTCGGGCGTCCCGGTGCCCGACCCCGCCGCCGAGCTGCAGGGTGAAGATCACCGCGGCGGCTCCGCTGAGACCGGCGGCGAGGGTGGGCAGCACGGCGGCGCGCACCATCTGGGGCCGTATCTGCCGCACCGGACCGGTGGCGGCGTGTCTCGACGGGGCGTGGCGGGCGGCGCGTAGTCCGGACATCGGCGTCCTCTGGCGTCCTCATACGTGGGCCCGGGCCTCCAGGGGTGCGGGGGCCCGGTGTTGATCACCGGATACCCACGCTAGACCGCAGGATCCCGCCGCTGACAGCCAGTTGGGGAACTTCACCGGGGTGCTTCCCGCTCCCGAGGGGGCGCTCGTACGGCAGCCCGAATCCGCCGGGAGCGCATGTTCGGGGCCGCCCGCACGCGGCCCCGGTGCGCCTTCCCCCGCCGCGCCGCACGGGGAGACCGCGCCGCACGGGGAGGTCGCGCCGCACGGGGAGGTCGCGCCCTCCCGCCCGCGCGGCGGCCGGGGCCGTCGCCTCACCCCCGCGCGGGCGGGGCCGTCACCTTTCGCCGGCGAGGTCCAGGTCACGCTCGGCCGGAGGGGCGGCGTCGGCAGCCGCCGGGGCCGCCGCCGCGGGCTGCCGCCACGGGCGGTCGATGGGCCGGGCCACCGGGCGCCACCAGGGGTCGGTGGGGAGGACGCCGCCCGGCTCGAACGGCTCGCCGGGCCGCGGGACGGCCACGGGCTGTTCCGCTTCCGCCGCGGCGTCGAGGGTCCACTCGCCCGGCTCCGCCCACGGGTGGAACGCGAGGTTGAAGGTCCCCCAGTGGATCGGCAGGAGCACCCCGTGCGGCGTGGCTCCCTGGAGGTCGAGGTGGGCGCGGACGCCCTCCTCGGGGGTCATGTGGATGTCCGGCCAGTACTCGGAGTACGCCCCGATCTGGATCATGGTCGCGTCGAAGGGGCCGTGCTCGGCGCCGATGTCCTTGAACCCGGGGAAGTAACCCGTGTCACCGCTGTGGAAGATCCGGTGCTCGGCGCCCGCGACGACCCAGGAGGCCCACAGGGTGTGCTGTTCGTTGCGCAGCCCGCGTCCGCAGAAGTGGCGGGCGGGCGTGGCCGTCAGGGACAGTCCGGCGATCTCGGTGGACTCGTTCCAGTCGAGCTCGCGGATCCGGTCCGCGGGGACGCCCCAGTGTTCCAGGTGCGCGCCGACGCCGAGCGGGACGGCGAAGACCGTGTCGGTGCCGGCCAGCTGCTTGACGGTCGGCAGGTCGAGGTGGTCGTAGTGGTCGTGGGAGATCACGATGGCGTCGACCGGCCCCAGGGCGGCCAGCGGCACCGGCACGGGGTGCAGCCGCTTGGGCCCGGCGAAGGGGAAGGGGGAGCAGCGCTCGCCCCACACCGGGTCGAACAGGACGCGGCGCCCGTCGATCTCGGCGAGGACGCTCGAATGCCCCATCCAGGTCAGGCGCAGCCCGCTGGCCGGCGGCTTCGCCAGGTCGGCGAAGGTCGTCGGGTGGACGGGCACGGATGCGGCGGGGCTGCGCCGGATCCGCTGCTCCTTGTGGAAGTAGACCTTGGCGAACTCCACCAGGGAGCCGGAGGGCCTGGTCCGGGCGCCGACCGGGTTCCGGAAGGAGCCGTCGGCGAAGTTCGGCGAGCGCCGGATCCGCTCCAGTCGTGCGCCGGACGGATCCGCGCCGAAGGCTTCGGGGCGCAGGGCGCGCAGCCGGGGACGCAGGGGACGGGAGCCGGTCAAGGCGCCTCCTGGGACGGTGGGGCGGGGTGGTCGCGGGCCGTGGCGGAGGGCCTGCTCCCTACTGGTCTACCACCAGCAACGCGGGGCGGCCCCGGAGGATTCCGGGGGCGCGCCCGCGCGGAACCCGCACCGCGCCCCACCACCCCCGCACCACCCCCGCGGCAGCCTCACCGCCCGGCCCGCGCCGGCCGCGCCGCGGGGACCTGCGGCAGCTGCGCCGCCCGCGCGGAACCCGCCCGCCGGCCTACAGCGGCAGCAGGTCCGGCCGCTTCGCCTCCACGTGGTCCCCGGAGGACTCCCCGCGCAGCCGCCGACCGATCCACGGCACCAGGTACTCCCGGGCCCACTGGATGTTGTCGCGGGTCACGTCCACCGAGCCGCGCGGCTGCTGCGGCGGCCACGGCTGGTCGGGGTCGGCCGGCACCTCGAGCCCGAGCACCTGGGCGGCGCGCAGCGCGACCCGGGTGTGCCCCTCGGGCGAGAGGTGCAGCCGGTCCTCGTCCCAAGCCCGGCGGTCCTGTACGGACTTCAGCGACCAGAGGTCGAGGACCGGGCAGCCGTACCGGTCGGCGATGGCGCGCACGTGCGCGCTGTACGTGGCGACCTTGCCGCGCAGGTGTTTGAGGACGGGCACGCCTCGGGTGTCGAAACCGGTGGTGATCATGACCTGGCCGCAGGAGGCGGTGAGGTCGGCGACGGCGGCCTCGAACCGCTCGGCGACGGCGTCCGGGTCGCTGCCGGGCCGGATGATGTCGTTGCCGCCCGCGCAGAAGCTCACCAGGTCGGGGGCGAGTTCCTTGGCCCGGGGAACCTGCTCGGCCACGATCTGGTCGAGCAGCCGTCCGCGCACCGCGAGGTTCGCGTACCGGAGGTCGCCCTCCGGGCGCTGGTCGGCCAGGAGCACGGCCAGCCGGTCCGCCCACCCGAGAAACGTCCCGTCGGGCCCCGGGTCCCCCACACCCTCCGTGAAGCTGTCCCCGAGTGCCGCGTACGAGCCGATGGTCCGGTACGTCTGTTCTGTCGTCTCTGTCATCGTCGTCGCTGCCACGGGACCATATCCTTCACCGCGGGACGTGACCTACGCCACCGTAGGCAGGGGTTGACGGACCGTGATCTATACCACCCGGTCGGTGTGGAATAACAGCGCGTGAGGCCGGGACCCCCCTCGGGTCCCGGCCTCACGCGGGTCCGTCGCCTCCGGCGGCGCGAGCCGTCAGATGGTCACGCCCTTGGAGCGCAGGTAGGCGATCGGGTCGATGTCCGAGCCGTACGAGGGACCGGTGCGGATCTCGAAGTGCAGGTGCGGGCCGGTGGAGTTGCCCGTGGAGCCGGAGAGGCCGATGGTCTGACCGCCGCTCACGCTCTGGCCGACCGAGACGGAGAGTTGGGAGAGGTGGCCGTACTGGGAGTACTTGCCGTCCGCGTGCCGGATGACGACCTCGTTGCCGTACGAGCCGCCCCAGCCGGCGGAGACGACGGTGCCGGCGCCGACGGCCTTGACGGTGGTGCCGGAGCTCGCGATGAAGTCGACGCCGGTGTGGTAGCCGCTGGACCACATGGCGCCGGCGGTCTTGTACTGGGTGGAGACGCCGCCGGAGACGGGGGCGGTGAAGCCCGCCGCGGTGACCGCGCCGGCGGCGGTGCCGGCGGCCACGCTCTTCTTGGCGGGCGCGGGCGCGGGCGCGGGGGCGGCGCCGAGCGGGGAACCGGTGGTCGGGTCGGCCGGAGCGGTCGGGTCGGCCGGGGCCTTCTTCTTCGGCTTCGGCGCCGGCGCGGGCTCCTCGGCCGGCGCCTGCTCGGGAGCCTGCGCGCCCGGGGCGCCCGGGGCGCCGAGGGTCAGCTCCAGGCCGGGGTGGATCAGGGAGGGGTTGTCGCCGACGGCTTCGCGGTTGTCGGCGTAGAGCCGCTGCCAGCCGCCCTTGAGGTCGTGGTCCGCCGCAATGACGGAGAGGCAGTCGCCCGTCCGGACCGTGTAGACGGTCGCAGCGGCGGGGGCGGTGGAAGCGGCCACCCCTGCCCGGGCGGCAGCCGGGGCCTGCGGCGCTCCTGCCGGGACGGCGGAGGTGGCGGTCGGAGCGGCAGCCGGGGTGCCGGCCGCGTGGGCACCGGTGGCGCCCATCAGCGGCAGGGCCAGGGCCGCTCCGCCGGTGCCGGCGACGGCTGCGCCGACGAACCCTCGGGTGATGGAACGGGACTTCGGGCGACGGTGCTTACCCTTTGCCGGCATGGCGAATTCCTCTCCGGCGCCTGCGAGGTGAGCTGTCGGGTTCGGATGGGAGATGTCCGGCCGTCCGTGCACGTGCGACGCGGATGCACACGCGAAGTGAACGGAACACGTACGGCTTCACCCCTAGCCGCTCCGGAGCGGAACTCCGATGCAGCGGCCTACCTGGTTCCCCCGCTCCTGCCGCGCGAGTTCGGTCGATTGCTGTTTCCGGACGGCGGCAGGATTAGGCGGTCCATCCGGATCGGTCGCGAACGTAATCCAACGGGACCGTACGGAACAAGCCGTGAATTTCCTGACGGATTCACAGGGGCGGGATTTCGGCGGAATTCCGGTCACCCTGCGTCCATTCCCCACCGCCAACAACCGGCCCGGCCGGGCCATTCGGCTTTGACGATCAGGCACTCACGGTCACCGTATGATCTGGCTCACGGGGCTGCGCCCGATCTCGCCTCCGGCACCGGCAAGTTAGTCCCAAGCAGAGCAATTCGGACACTGAATGACGATGCGGAGGATTCCCCGTGACCCAGCAGATACCGCCCACCTCGCCGGACATACCGCTCCCCGAGCCCGCATTGTCCGGTGTGCGTAATTTCCGCGACGTGGGCGGCCTGCCGACCGCCGACGGGCGCAGGGTCAAAGCGGGACGACTCTTCCGAAGCGGACATCTGGCGCATGCCACTGAAACCGACACGGAATTCCTGGCATCGCTCGGGCTGCACACCGTCTTCGACTTCCGCAACGCGGCCGACCAGGCCCTGGAAGGTCCCGACGTCGAGCTCCCAGGGGTGCGCAACGTCAACGTCCCGCTGTCCGATCCGGCCGCCGGCAAGGAATTCTGGACCATGGTCCGCGACGGGAACGTGGGCCAGCTCCGCGGGCTCCTCGGCGACGGAAAGGCCTTCGCCCGGATGGTGAACTCGTACCGCGCGATGGTCGTGGACCGCACCGCCGAGCACAGCCGGGTCCTGCACGCCCTCGCCGAGGACAGCCTCCCGGCGCTCATGCACTGCGCGGCCGGGAAGGACCGGGCAGGCCTGTCGGTCGCCGTCACCCTGCTCGCGCTGGACGTCGAGCGCGACGCCATCGTCGCGGACTACCTGGAGTCCAACGCCCCGCACCGCCGCTACCGGGTCCGTCGCGGCAGCGACGCGCCCGAGGCCCGCTCCCCCGAGGTGATGGAGCTGCTCGCCCCGCTCTTCGACGCCCGCGCCGCCTACCTGACCGCGGCCTTCGACACCATCGACGAGCACTGGGGCGGCGTCGACCGCTACCTCGCCGAGGGCCTCGGCCTCACGGCCGGTACCCTCGGCCGGCTGCGCGAGCGGCTGCTCGACTAGCCGTCGTCGGGGCGACCACCGCCGTCGGCCACCGACCGCCGACGACCGCCGCCGACCACCGCCGGGGCAGGCCGGTCGGGAGGGTCACCCGCCGGCGACGGCCTGCCTGACCAGCGTCCGCCCGAAGTCCCACAGGAGCCCGCCGCCGGAGTGCGCCTCGTCCATCACCGCGCGGAAGGCGCCGACGAACCGGTCGACGTCCGCCTCGTCCACGATCAGCGGCGGGATCAGCTTGATGACCTCCAGGTGGTCCCCGGAGACCTGCGTCAGGATCCGGTGCCGCTGGAGCAGCGGCACCACCACCATCTGCGCGAACAGCCCCTTGCGGGCCGCCTGGAGCATGGTCCACCGGCTGCGCAGCCGCAGCGAGGACGGCCGGCCGAACTCGATGCCGATCATCAGGCCCCGGCCGCGCACCTCGTACAACAGCTCGTACGCGTCCACCAGCGCCGCGAGGCGCCCGCGCAGCAGGTCCCCCATCGCGCGGGCGTTCGCGACGACCGACTCGTCCTCCATGACGCAGAGCACCGCCAGTCCGGCCGCCATCGCCTGGGCATTGGACCCGAAGCTGGCGGAGTGCACCAGGACCCGGTCCATGGACGAGTAGACCTTCTTGAAGATCCAGTCGCGGCCCAGGGTGGCGCCGACCGGGACGTAGCCGCCCGACAGCGCCTTGGCCACGCACACCAGGTCCGGCTCCACGCCCGGCTCGTGCTGGTACGCGTAGAAGTCGCCGGTCCGTCCGAGGCCGGTCTGCACCTCGTCGGCGATCAGCAGCGCCTTGTGCCGGCGCAGCAGCTCCTGCGCGGCCGGCAGGAATCCGGGCGGGGCCGCGTGCACGCCCTTGCCCTGGATCGGTTCGACGACGAAACCGGCGACGTCGCCGCGCTTCAGCTCCCGTTCCAGCGCGGCCAGGTCCCCGAGCGCGATCCGGGTGTCGGGCAGGAGCGGCGCGAAGCCGTCCCGGAAGCCGGCCTCCCCGTTCACCGAGAGCGAGCCGGCGGTCAGCCCGTGGAAGGCGTGGTCGCAGTAGACGATCCTGGGCCGCCCGGTGGCGTACCGGGCGAACTTCAGGGCGGTCTCGACGGCCTCGGTGCCACTGTTGCCGAAGAAGACCCGGTCCAGGTGCGGGCTGTACGCCAGCAGCTTCTCGGCCAGCAGCCCGGGCAGCGGCTGGCAGTCGAACCGGGTCAGATCGGCGAGCCGGGCGTCGAGCACGTCGTGCAGGGCCCGGCGGACGACCGGGTGGTGGCGGCCCAGGCCCATCACCCCGAACCCGGCCAGCATGTCCAGGTAGTCGTTGCCCTCGGCGTCCCAGAAGTGCGCGCCCTCGGCCCGCTCGTAGACCTTGTCGAAGCCGATGGTGTGCAGCATGCGGGGCAGTTGCGGGTTCAGGTGCCGGGCGTGCAGCTCGTACCGCTCGGCACCGCGCTCGGCCAGCAGCGCCTTCAGGTCGAAGCCTCCGGAGCCGGCGGTCACGCCGATCCGCCGCGGTTGCCCCGGTTCCCGCTGATCGTGTCCCGGGCCGCGCGCAGGGATTCCTTGAGGGAGCCCATGGTGGCGAGGACGGCGGTGGGCTCGTAGCCGCAGTGCGCCATGCAGTTCGCGCAGCGCTCGTCCTTGCCGCGGCCGTACGCGCTCCAGTCGGTCTCCTCGATGAGCTCGCGGTACGTCGTCACGTACCCGTCGCTCATCAGGTAGCAGGGCCGCTGCCACCCGAACAGGGAGTAATTCGGAATGGCCCAGGCGGTGCACGGGAAATCGGCCTTGCCCTCCAGGAAGTCCAGGAAGAGCGGGGAGTGGTTGAGCCGCCAGCGGCGCCGGTTGCCGCCCGCGAAGGCCTTCCGGAAGAGTTCCCTGGTCTGTTCGACGCCCAGGAAGTGCTCCTGGTCGGGTGCCTTTTCGTAGGCGTAGGCGGGTGAGATCATCATTTCGTCGACCTTCAGGTCGTCATTCAGGTAGTTGAGGACCTCGATGACGGTCTGCGGGGTGTCGGTGTTGAAGAAGGTGGAGTTCGTGGTCACCCGGAATCCGCGCTCTTTCGCCTCCCTGATGGCGGCGACCGCCTCGTCGAAGACGCCTTCCTTGGCCAC
Organism: Streptomyces sp. NPDC127106; assembly: GCF_042677605.1. Taxonomy (NCBI): domain Bacteria; kingdom Bacillati; phylum Actinomycetota; class Actinomycetes; order Kitasatosporales; family Streptomycetaceae; genus Streptomyces; species Streptomyces sp. NPDC127106. Next base: position 84,376 of record NZ_JBHXTC010000017.1, read on the forward strand.
CGATTCGTCGTGGCGTTGACGCAGTCCGTCGATGTGCACGGCGAACGCGAAATAGGGCGACGGGGTGAACTTCCCGATCTTCTTGCGCAGCAGCAGGGCGTTGGTGCACAGGAAGACGTACTTCCGCCGGGCCACCAGCTGGCGCACGATCTCGTCGATCTGCGGGTGCATCAGGGGCTCGCCGCCCGCGATGGACACCATGGGGGCACCGGACTCCAGGACGGCCCCGACCGCCTGGGCCACTGGCATGCGCTGCTTGAGCACGCCGGCCGGGTGCTGGATCTTCCCGCAGCCCTCACAGGCCAGGTTGCAGGCGTAGAGCGGTTCCAGCTCGACGATCAGGGGGAACTTCTCGCGCTTGCGGAGCTTTTGTTCGAGCAGATAGGTCCCGACCCTGATGGACTGTCGCAGCGGCATGGCCATCTGGCTCACCTCCTGGGGAGCGGCAAAGAACGGTGCCAGTCATAGAACGCGGGCAGTACGGCACGCAGTACGCGGAAGGCCGATATTCCACCGCGGACCGTGCCGATACGGACGAGCTCGTGCTCCGGGGCGTCCACGACCACCCGGACGGCGGCAACCGGGCGGTGCGCACCGGGCGGGGCGGCCCGGACGGCCGTCCACAGGGTGGCCGCCGATTCCATGTCGACGCCGATGGCGCCGGTGGCGCGCAGCCGGGCGCGCTCCTGGCCCCGTACGACCCGGTCGGATCCGGTCAGCGTGCCCGTGTGCACGGTCCGGCCGGGGGCGGTCCGGGCCAGTGCCTCGGCGAGCAGGGACGTTCCCGCACAGGCGACGGTGCCCCGCGGGTCGCGGGTCTCCTCGGCGACGACCAGGTCGCCCGGGTGCATGCCCGGGACCAGCCCGGCGCAGAACCCGGTGGCGAGGACGGCGGCCCCCTCCGAGCCCGGTGCGGCGAGGGCCCGCAGGACGGCCCGCTCGGCGGCGCGCGGCCCCATCCCGGTGCGCAGGACCGTGTAGCCGAGGGGGGCGCCGTGAGCGCCGCCGCTGCGCAGGGCGGCCCGCTCGATGCGCAGGGCGCAGGCGACCAGCAGCGGCCGGGGCCGGGGGGCACCGGGCTGGGCGGCGGCCATCAGGGCGTCCCGGGCGCGAAGGGGTCCCCGTGCAGGTAACGGCCGAGCGCGGTGAGGGGGAACACCTGCCGGTACAGGTGGTAGTTGATGGAGAAGTCCCAGGGGAAGCCGGTGCCCGTGAAGTGCGGCTCGTCCCAGGAGCCGTCCGCCAGCTGGGTCCCGGTCAGGTAGGAGATGCCCCGTTCGACGGCCCGGCCGTCGCGCTCCCCCGCCGCGAGCAGGGCCATCAGCGCCCATGCGGTCTGCGAGGCGGTGGAGTCGCCGCGTCCCGCCCAGGCGGCCGGGTCCCGGTAGGAGCGCTGGTCCTCGCCCCAGCCCCCGTCGTCGTTCTGTACGGATTCCAGCCAGGCCACGGCCCGCCGGACCGCCGGGTGGCCGGGGGCGATGCCCGCCACGACCAGTGCCGGTACCACCGACCCGGTCCCGTACACGTAGTTGGTGCCCCAGCGGCCGAACCAGCTTCCGTTCGGCTCTTGTTCGGCGAGGAGCCAGGCGATGCCGCGCCGGGCCCGCGGGTCGGCGGCCCGGCCCTCCACGGCGAGCATCTCCACCACGTGGGCGGTGACGTCGGCCGAGGGAGGGTCGACGACCTCGCCGAAGTCGCAGAACGGAAGGCGGTTGGGCAGGGGGCTGGTGTTGTCCGCGTCGAAGGCGCCCCAGGCGCCGTTCCTCGACTGCATGCCGAGGGTCCAGGAGACGGCCCGGGCGATGGCGGCCTCGGCCCGGCCCGGGTCGGAGTGCCGGATCCGGCGCAGTGCGAGGACGACCTCGGCGGTGTCGTCGATGTCGGGGTAGGTGTCGTTGTGGAACTCGAACGCCCAGCCGCCGGGGGCGAGTCCGGGCCGGCGCACCGCCCAGTCGCCGGTCCGGGTGATCTCCTCGTCCAGCATCCAGTCGGCCGCCTTCACCAGCGCCGGGTGGTCGGGCGGCAACCCCGCGTCGGCGAGGGCGATGGCGGCGAGGCAGGTGTCCCAGACCGGGGACTGGCAGGCCTCGACCATCCGGACGGGTCCCGCGTCGCCCGGCCGGCCGTCGGGGCCCGGGGCGGTGTCCTCGCGCCAGACGGCGAAGCGGTCCAGGGATTCCAGGCCGGCCCGCATCACGGGGTGCCCCAGGTCGTAGCCGAGCAGGTGCAGGGCGATGAGGGAGTACACGGCGGGCGGCTGGATCCCGCCCCAGCAGCCGTCGTTCTCCTGCCGCTCGATGATCCAGCGGCCGGCGGTGGCCATGGCCGCCGCACGCAGCGGGCGGGGGGCGAACCGGCGGTAGACGTGCAGGACCTTGTCCATGCGCTGGAAGAGCCCGTACCAGGTGCCGAGCGGGGCGAGCCGTCCGGCGGGCACCGGGCGGCGGGCGTCGGTGTGCAGCTCGTCCAGGGCGAAGGGGGCGGGGCGCACGGGTCGGTGCGCGCAGACCACGGTCAGCGGGACGATGGTCTGGCGGGCCCAGCAGCCGAAGTCGTAGATGTTCAGCGGCACCCAGGGCGGCAGGAAGACCAGTTCGGGCGGGAGTTCGGGGAGGTGGTCCCAGCTCCACCAGCCGAAGAGCGCGAGCCAGATCCGGGTGAAGACGCGGGCTGCGGCGATCCCCCCGTGGGCGCGGATCCAGGCGGAGGCGCGGGCCATGTGCGGGGCGTCGGGGGCGTCTCCGGCCAGGCGCAGGGCGACGTACGCCTCGATGGTGGCGGAGAGTTCGGGCGGTCCGCCGTGGAAGGTGGCCCAGGTCCCGTCGGGGCGCTGTTCGCCGCGGATGTGCCGGGCCGCGGCCCGGGTGGTGGCCTCGTCGCGGATGCCGAGGAACTGGCGCAGCAGCAGGTCCTCGGCGTCCATGGTGACGTTGGTCTCCAGGTCGCCCTTCCACCAGCCGGCCGGGTCCTGCTGCCGGAGCAGGTGCCGTGTGGCGCGCTCGACGGCCTCGCGGACACCGGGCGGCGCCGCAGCCGCAGTCGCGGTCGAGACCGTGGTCGCGGCTGCGGCGGCGGTCGCGGCACCGGTCGCGGCTGCGGCGGTCGCCGCGGCGCCGACTGCGGTGGCGGTGGTGTCATCCGGATCGGCACCGCGGGGGCCGGCGCCGTCGGTCGTCGCTGTCATGGCTTCCCCTTAACGTGCAGTGGCTCGTGCTTCTGCTGTGCTGGGGTCTGCCGTCGGCCGGCGCTACGGGCTGGTGGCGCCGGGCGGCGACTCGCGCGTCATATCCGTACCCGGGTGACGAAGGCGGCGATCACCTCTTGCGTACGACGACGAAGTCGGCGAGGGCGACGAGCTGTTCGCGCACCCGCTGGGGCATGTCGACGTCGTCGAGGGCGCGGACGGCGATGGCATGCTGGCGGCGCGCCTCCTCGGCGGTCCACTCCCGGCCGCCCGCCTCTTCGATGAGGGCGGCGCGGGCCGCGAACTCCTCCTCCGAGAAGTTCTCGAAGTCGTTGCTCTTGGCGTCGGCGGCGAGCAGCTTGCCGAGCTTCTCGGCGGCGGGGCCGCCCGCCGCGAGGGCGGCGACGACCGGCAGGGACTTCTTGCGCTGGCGCAGGTCGCTCCAGGTCTGCTTGCCGGTGGACTCCGGGTCGCCCCAGATGCCGAGGAGGTCGTCGACGGCCTGGAAGGCGAGGCCGAGGTGGTAGCCGTACTCCTCCAGCTTGTCGGCCGTGCGGTCGTCCGCGCCGCCGAGGACGGCGCCGATGGAGATCGCGCAGGCGAGCAGGGCGCCGGTCTTGTTGCCCTCCATCTCCAGGCACTCCTCGACGCTGACGCGCTCGCGGTGCTCGTAGGAGATGTCCTGGGCCTGGCCGTCGATGAGCTTGCGGCTGGCGGTGGTCAGGCGGCGGGTGGCACGGCCCGCCTCGACGGTGCCGAGCTCCAGGAGCACCTCGTTGGCGAGGGCGAACAGCGCGTCGCCGACGAGGATGGCCTGGGCCGGGCCGTGGACCTTCCACACCGTGTCGCGGTGGCGGCGCTGCTCGTCGCCGTCCATCAGGTCGTCGTGCAGCAGCGAGAAGTTGTGGACGAGTTCGACGGCGACCGCACCGGGGATGCCCACCTCGGCGGGGGCCCCGGCGGCCTCGGCGGACAGCAGTGCGAGGGCGGGGCGGACGGCCTTGCCGCCGTCGCCGTCCGCGGGGTTGCCCTGGGCGTCGATCCAGCCGAAGTGGTAGGCGGCGACGGTGTCCATGGGCGCCGCGAGCCGCTCCACCGCGGCGCGCAGTGCAGGAGTGGACAGGGTGCGGCCGCGTTCGAGGAGGGCGAGGGTGTCCGCGACCTCCGTCTGCGTCGCTGCCGCCGCTCTGTTACCGGCTTCCGTGTTCTCGACGGCCGGATTCCCCGGGTTCACTGGCTCTCCTCTGTTCTCCGTGCGTGCTGTGCCGGTGGTGCTGATGATCGTCATGCCGCCTCCTGCAAGGGGTGGGCCCGGTGGCGGCCGAGCGCGGCGAGCGCGGCGTGGGCCGCGCTCAGGCCGCTCCGGACGGCACTCTCCATGGTCGCGGGCCAGCCGGTGGCGGTCCACGCACCGGCGAGATAGAGACCCGGCGTGTCGGTGCACGCCCCGGGGCGCAGCCGGCCGACGCCGGGGGTGGGGGCGAACGTGGCGGTGCGCTCCCGGGTGACGAAGAAGTCGCGCACCTTGGCGCCGCGTGCCGCGGGCAGCAGCCGCTCCAGCTCGGGCAGGTACTTGTGGCGCAGGACGGTCACGGGCTCGTCGATGTCGTTCTGGGCGACCGACTGGGACAGGGCCAGGTACTGGCCGCCGTCGGGTAGCCCGGAGGACTCCGTGCGGTCGAAGACCCACTGGACGGGGGTGCCGAGCGCGGCGAAGAAGGGGCGGCGCAGGACCTTGCGGTCGTAGACGACGTGGACGTTGAGGATGGGCGCGGTGCCGATGTCCAGCAGTTTGTCGGGGTCGGCGAGCGCGCCGGGCGGGAGCAGCCCGTGGGCCTCGCGCTGCGGGACGGCGAGCACGACGGTGTCGGCGTCGAGGGTCTCGGACTCGGTGGCGACCTGCCAGTTCCCGTCCTGCGTGCGGGCGATGGAGGTGACGCGGGTGCGCAGTGCGGTCCGTACGCCGGCGGCGTCGAGCGCGGTGCGGGCGAGGGTGTCGTGGAGGTCGCCGAGGGGGACCCGGGCCCAGCCGATGTCGGCGGCGCCGCTCTCGGAGAGCAGGCCGGTCTTGAAGACCATGGCAGCCAGTCCGAGGGAGGAGTGCTCGGCGGTGGCGTTGAGCGTGGCGATGCCGATGAGGTTCCACAGGGCCTCGACGGTGCGCGGGCTCTGGCCGTGGCGGCCGAGCCAGGTCGCGAAGTCCAGCCCGTCCAGGGCCGGGTCCGCGGGGTCCAGGCCGCGCAGGGCGAGGGCGGCGCGCCCCACGGCGGCCCGCTCGGCGAGCGAGAGGTGCGGGTAGCGGGCCAGCGATCCGGCCAGGTGCAGCGGGACGGGCAGGGCGCTGCGGCGGAGCCGGCCCAGGCGCGGCCCGCGGGGGTGGCCGACGTCGAGGACGGGGACGTCGAGCCGGTCCTGGAGCGGGGCGAGGGCGGCGCCGTCGATGCGGTCGAGGAACCACCGGTAGGCGGTGCAGCAGCGCAGGTAGACGTGCTGGCCGTTGTCGACGGTGAGGTCGCCGCGCTTGAAGGAGAAGGCGAGGCCGCCGAGTCGGGGCCGGCCCTCCAGGAGGGTGACGCGCACGCCGGCGTCGGCGAGTTCCAGGGCGGTGGTGACGCCGGCGAGACCGCCGCCGACGACCACGGCGTGGTGCGCGGTGGCGGTCACATCGCCCTCCTGGTGCGTTGGCGCGAGACGGTCCGCGCGTCGAGGCCGGACAGGCCGCGCACGGCGACGTACGCCTTCTCGTGCGGGGGCAGGGAGACCCGGCCGCGGAGCACCGCCTCGGGTTCGCGTTCGATGCGGTCGAGGAGGCGGCGGTAGATGCCGGCCATCGCGGCGACGCAGGCGCCGCTGCGCCGGTCGAGCATCGGCAGCAGCCGGTAGCCCTCGGCGAACAGGGCCCGGGCGCGCCGGACTTCGTGGTGGACGAGGCCGGCGAAGTCGGCTCCGGCGGGGAGCCGGCCGTCGGCGAAGCCCTCGTCGCAGCCGAACTTGGTGAGGTCCTCGGTGGGCAGGTAGGTGCGCCCGTTGCCGGCGTCCTCGCGGACGTCGCGCAGGATGTTGGTGAGCTGGAGGGCGAGGCCGAGGGTGTCGGCGTAGTCGCTCGCGCGCCCGGCTTCGACCGCGCCGGCCGCCGTGCCGAACACGCCGAGGGAGAGCCGTCCGATGGCCCCGGCGACGCAGCGGCAGTAGACCTCCAGGTCCTCCCAGGTCTCGTAGGTCTCGCCGCGGACGTCCATCAGCACGCCGTCGATGAGCTCGTCGAGGCCGCCGAGCGGGATGGGGAAGCGGCGCGCGGCGTGGGTGAGGGCGACGGCGACGGGGTCGGTGTCGTCCTCGTCGACCTGCCCGTCGCGGATCCGGCCGAGCAGGGCCCGGGTCTCCTCCAGGCGGGTGAGCTTGGCGTCGGCCGGGAGCGTGCCGTCGCCGATGTCGTCGACGCGCCGGGAGAAGGCGTACAGGGCGGACATGGCCTGGCGCTTGTCGGTGGGCAGCAGCCGGATGCCGTACGCGAAGTTGCGCGCCTGCGCGCCGGTGACGGCCTCGCAGTAGCTGTAGGCCGCCTGGACCGGCGCGGACGGCGCGGTCGTGTGTGCGGAACCCTCCACGGTCGGGCTCACCCCTTTCTCGGCGCGGTGCGCAGGACGGCGGCCACCTCGCGGAGCAGGCCGCTCCGGGTGGGCCGCGGCGGGCCGGACAGTACGTCGAAGCCGGCGCCGGCGACGGCGCGCAGGGCGGCGCGACCACCGCCGACGAAGCCGGCGAGCAGGAGCCGGAGCCGGCCGTCGACGCTGCCCACGAGGGGGGTGCCGGCGTCCAGGAGGTCCCGGGCGCGGGCGGCCTCGTAGGCGATGAGGGAGCGTACGGAGGCGCCGGCGGTGGGGGCCTTGAGGTCGGTTTCGGCCACGTGGAAGCGGCGGAGGTCCTCGGTCGGGAGGTAGATCCGGTTCCGGTCGAGGTCCTCGGCGACGTCCTGGACGTGTTCGATGATCTGCAGGGCGGTGCAGATGGCGTCGGAGCGGCGGATCCGCTCGGGGGTGGCGGTGCCGGTGAGGGCGAGGACGAGGCGGCCCACGGGGTTCGCGGAGAGCTCGCAGTAGGCGAGCAGGTCGCCGTGCGTCGCGTAGCGGCTGACGTGCTGGTCCTGGCGGTTCGCGGCGATGAGGCCGAGGAACGGCTCGGGGGTGAGGCCGTGGGCGCGGACCACGGGCTGCAGGGCCTGGAGGAGGGGATGGCGGGGGCCGCCGTCGGTCGAGCCGAAGACCCGCCCCAGGTCGGCCTCGAAGGCGTCGAGCATGGCGAGCCGGTCGTCGGCGGCGGCTGGGTCGAGGCCGAGGAGGACGGCGTCGTGGCCGCCGGGGGCGAGGTCGCCGTCGCCGATGTCGTCGACGAGGCGGGCGTAGCCGTACACCGCCATCAGCCCGTCGCGCCAGGCGCGGGGCAGGAAGGCGGGGGCTACGGGGAAGTTCTCCGTCCGGGCCTTGCCGAGGGTGGCGCGCGCGTGGGCGTCGGGGGCCGGGATCTGCCGGGGACGGATGCCGTGCGCCGGGGTCACCGCCCGCCGCCCGCGGCGCGGACGGCCGTAATGCCTGGGGGCCGGAGAATTCCCGTAGCCATTGCCGTCACATCTCCCGTTCTACACTGCCGACGCAATACATCCTATTTCGGACACGCCGCCGGACTTTCCCCGGGCTGTCCCAGGCCGTTCACCTGCGGGGAATCGTCCCCTCTTGCCGCGGTTCAGGGCCGCCCCAGCTTACGCTGTACAACCCCGCGGAACCTTCCGGGGTATTCGCACCGGTACCGAATGTCGGCCCGAATTGCCCCGGACGCGCCCCCGTCAGACACGCCGGGTCAACACCCGGACGCGCGGGGGGGACAGGCCGAGGCCCCCGCCGCACGGGGCGACGGGGGCCTGCGGTGCCGGCGGTCAGTGACCGGTCGCCTTCTCGTAGGCCGAGACGACCTCTTCGGTGGGCCCGTCCATCAGCAGCTCACCCTTCTCCAGCCACAGGACGCGGTCGCAGGTGTCCCGGATGGACTTGTTGTTGTGGCTCACCAGGAAGACGGTGCCCGCCTGCTTGCGCAGCTCGCGGATGCGGTCCTCGGAGCGCACCTGGAACTTGCGGTCACCGGTGGCCAGCGCCTCGTCGATCATCAGTACGTCGTGGTCCTTGGCGGCCGCGATGGAGAAGCGCAGGCGCGCGGCCATGCCGGAGGAGTACGTGCGCATCGGCAGGGAGATGAAGTCGCCCTTCTCGTTGATGCCCGAGAAGTCGACGATGTCCTGGTAGCGCTCTTGGATCTGCTCGCGGCTCATGCCCATGGCCAGACCGCCGAGGACCACGTTGCGCTCGCCGGTGAGGTCGTTCATCAGCGCCGCGTTGACACCCAGCAGCGAGGGCTGGCCGTCGGTGTAGACCTTGCCCTCCTCGCAGGGCAGCAGGCCGGCGATGGCGCGCAGCAGGGTGGACTTGCCGGAACCGTTGGAGCCGATCAGGCCGATGGCCTCGCCGCGGTAGGCGGTGAACGACACACCGCGCACGGCGTGGACCCGCCGGACGCCCGGCGCGTCGCCCTTGCCCCTGCGGAGTATCTTGCTCAGCGCCGCGGTGGCGCTGCCCTTGCCGGAGCTGCCGGTGTTGACGCGGTAGACGATGTGGACGCCGTCGGCGATGACGGTGGGGACACGTCCCCTGTTGTTCTCAGCCACGGCCGTAACGCTCCTCAGCCTTCCAGAAGTACACGAATCCGCCGACGCCGATCAGGACGGACCAGCCGAGGGCGAAGGCCCAGACGTGCGGCGGCAGGTTCTCTCGGCCGTAGCCGTCGATCAGGGCGAAGCGGATCAGGTCCATGTAGATCGCCGCCGGGTTCCACTGGAGCACGTCCGCGATCCACGCGGGCTTGTCGTGGAGCATCTCCTTGATGGAGAACATCACGCCGGAGGCGTACATCCAGGTGCGCGTCAGGAACGGCATCAGCTGCGCGAGGTCCGGGGTCTTGGCACCCATCCGCGCGAAGATCAGGGCGAGGCCGGTGTTGAAGACGAACTGCAGCACCAGCACCGGCAGGACCAGCAGCCAGGACAGCCGCGGGTAGTTGCCGAACGCGACCACGGTGACGAACACCACGATCATCGAGTACAGGAGCTGCTGGAGCTGCTGCATCGAGAAGGAGATCGGCAGGGAGGCGCGCGGGAAGTGCAGGGCGCGGACCAGTCCGAGGTTGGACGGGATGGCGCGCACGCCGGCCATCAGCGAGCTCTGGGTGAAGGTGAAGACGAAGATGCCGATCACCAGGAAGGGGATGTAGACGTCGATCCCCATCCCGCGGCCCGCGTTCATGATCAGGCCGAAGACCAGGTAGTAGACCAGCGCGTTGAGCAGCGGCGTCGCCACCTGCCAGATCTGGCCGAGCTTGGCCTGGCTGTACTGAGCGACCAGCTTGGCCCGGGAGAACGCCAGGATGAAGTGGCGCCGGTCCCACAGCTGCCGTACGTATCCGGCGAGGCTGGGCCGGGCGCCGCTGACGGACAGGCCGTACTTTCTGGCGAGCTCGGCGGGGGACAGCCCCGCGTCTTCGGACGGCGGCTTGCTCGTGGCGAGGGCGCCATCCTGGGTTGTGTCACTCACAAGTTGAAACTTTCCGTCTTCAAGATGCGGCAGTAGGTGGCATCGGGCGTGGGACGCACGGACCGTGACCGCGCCATGTTCTCAGACACCGGAGCGTCAGATGACAGGCGGTCGCCCCAGCCGGGTCAGCCGCCAGACCGTGCGCCACCTCATGGGGCGCCGGGGACCGCAGGGGGTGGTCCATCCCTCCTTGAAACCGCCGAACCAGGCCTTGAGGGCCGGGACCGAGGGCCTGCGCAGGAGCGTCAGCAGCAGCCAGACGCCCACGTAGACCGGCACCAGCGGGGCGGGCAGGTTGCGGCGGGCGAGCCACACCCGGTTACGGGCCACCATACGGTGGTAGACCGCGTGCCGGGAGGGGGCGGTCTTCGGGTGGAGCAGCACCATGTCCGCCCGGTAGTCGATCGACCACCCCGCGTCGAGGGCCCGCCAGGCCAGGTCGGTCTCCTCGTGCGCGTAGAAGAACTCCGCGGGCAGGCCCCCGACCTGCTGGAGCACCGAGGTGCGCACGGCGTTGGCGCCGCCCAGGAAGGTCGTCACGCGGGAGGAGCGCATCGGGTCCGAGGCGCGCAGCCGGGGCACGTGCCGGCGCTGGGTCTCGCCCGACTCCGGGTCGGCGATCCGGAAGCTGATGATCCCGAGCCCGGGGTCCTCGGTGAAGGCCTGCCGGCACAGCTCGGCGGTGTCGGTGCGCTCCAGCAGCCCGTCGTCGTCGAGGAAGAGCAGTACGTCGACGTCGTAGCCGTCGCCGCTGCCGAAGGCCTCGATGCCGACGTTGCGGCCGCCGGGGATGCCCAGGTTCTCGGGCAGGGTGACGGTGCGCACGTCCGCCGGCAGGTCCGCGAGGCCGGCGACCTCGACGCCCTGGCCGACGACGACGACCTCGACGGGGTCGCCCTGCTGGCGGGCCACGGAGTCGATCAGCGCCTTCAGCTCGTCGGGGCGGTTGCCCATGGTGATGATCACCGCGCCGACGCGCAGCGGGGCGCTCACCGCAGCCTGCTGGAGACGAGGACGGACACCAGGTGCAGCACCGTCTGCAGCAGCGCGATGCCGGCCAGGACGGCCACGCCGAGCCGCGTGAAGAACAGGTCGCCCCGCATCTGGTCCACGACGGCCAGCACCAGGACCAGCAGCGACGCCTCGATGCCGAGGATCAGCCGGTGGAACTTCAGCGCGGACGCCGCCCGGCGGGCGAGCGCCATGCCGGACGAGCGCGGCTCGGCCGCGGCCTCCTTGACCGGGGCCATGCCGGCCTGGTGGCGGGCGACGCCGACCAGGTCGGTCTCGGCCTTGATCAGGATCGCGCCGAGCGCCGCGAGGGTGCCGAGGAAGGCCCACAGCCAGTCGATCCGGCCGCCGCCCCACAGGTCCGCGGCGCGCAGGCCGAGGCCGACGAGCACGGCCGCGTCGCACAGGTAGGCGCCGACGCGGTCCAGGTACACGCCGGAGAGCGAGTACTGCTTCTTCCAGCGGGCGACCTCGCCGTCGACGCAGTCCAGCAGCAGGTACAGCTGGACCATGACGACGCCGAGGACGGCGCCCCAGATGCCCGGCACCAGCAGGGCCGGGGCGGCCAGGACACCGGCCAGGGTCATCAGGTAGGTCAGCTGGTTGGGCGTGACCTTGGTGCCGACCAGGAGGCGGGTGATGCGCAGGGAGACCTCGCGCATGTAGAGGCGGCCGCCCCAGTGCTCGCCGCTGCGCCGGTCCTTGACGCCCGCCGGGTGCACGACGGGCCGGAGTTCAGCTACGGATGGTCTTGGCATAGTCGGCGTACGCGTCCCTGATGTCGGTGGCGGACAGGTTGAGGTGCTCCAGGATCGTGAAGCGTCCCGGGCGGGTCTGGGGGGCGTACTCCACGGCGGCGACGAACTCGTCCGCGCTGAACCCGATCTCGGCGGGCAGGACGGGCATCCCGTGGCGGCGCAGCACCTCGACGAACAGCCCGGACTGCTCGGCCGCCCCCCGCAGGTGCATCGCGAAGGCGGCACCGAGGCCGACCTGCTCGCCGTGGAGCGCGGAGCGCCCGGGGTAGAGCAGGTCGAAGGCGTGGCTGATCTCGTGGCAGGCACCGGAGGCGGGCCGGGTGTCGCCGCTGATCGACATGGCGATGCCGGTGAGGACGAGCGCCTCGGCGAGCACCGTGAGGAACTCGTCGTCCCCGCAGCCGCCGGGGTGGCGCAGGACCGACTCCCCGGCGGTCCGGGCCATGGCGGCGGCCAGGCCGTCGACGTGCTCGCCGTTGATCCGGTGCGACAGCTCCCAGTCGGCGATCGACGAGATGTTGGACAGGGCGTCGCCGATGCCCGCGCGGACGAACCGCGCCGGGGCCTCCCGGATCACGTCGAGGTCGATGACCATCGCGATCGGCGTGGGCACCCCGTAGGAGCCGCGGCCGTTGTCGTTGTCGAGGGTCGCGACGGGCGAGCAGATGCCGTCGTGGGAGAGGTTGGTGGCGATCGCCACCATGGGCAGCCCGACCCGCGCCGCGGCGTACTTCGCCACGTCGATGATCTTGCCGCCGCCCAGGCCCACGACCGCGTCGTAGCGGCGGCCCTTTATGTCGTCGGCGAGCTTGACCGCGGAGTCGATGGTGCCGTCGACGACCGGGTACCAGTCGGCGTGCGGCAGGGCGGGCTCCAGCTTGGCGCGCAGCACCTGGCCGGAGCCGCCGCTGATCGCGATCGCCAGCTTGCCGGCGGCGGAGATCCGCTGGTCGGCGAGGATGCCGTCCAGCTTGTCCATCGCACCGCGGCTGATGTCGACGACAACGGGTGAGGGGATGAGCCTCGTCAGTACTGGCATGCGATCGTCCGGCCCTTGGCGAGGTCGTCGTGGTTGTCGATCTCGACCCACCTGACGTCGCCGATGGGGGCCACGTCGACCACGAAGCCGTCGTTGACGAGCTGCTGGTAGCCGTCCTCGTAGTAGAGGTCCGGGTCCCGCTCGAAGGTGGTCTTGAGCGCCTCGGCCAGGGCCTCGGCCGCCTCGGGCTCGATCAGGGTGACGCCGATGTACTCACCGGTCGCGGTGGCCGGGTCCATCAGCTTGGTGATCTTGCGGACGCCCTGGCCGTCGGCCGTGATGACCTTCATCTCCTCGTCGGCCAGCTGCTTGACCGTGTCGAGGGCGAGGATGATCTTCTGGCCGTTGCCGCGGGCGGCGAGCAGGGTCTGCTCGACGGAGACCGGGTGGACGGTGTCGCCGTTGGCGAGGATCACACCCCGCTTCAGGACCTCACGGGCGCACCACAGGGAGTAGGCGTTGTTCCACTCCTCGGCCTTGTCGTTGTCGATCAGCGTGATCTTCAGCCCGTACTTGGCCTCCAGCGCGGCCTGGCGCGCGTAGACGGCCTCCTTGCGGTAGCCGACGACGACGGCGACCTCGGTGAGGCCGACCGCGGCGAAGTTGCCGAGGGTCAGGTCGAGGACCGTCAGGCTCTCCTCGTCGCCTTCGGGGCCGACGGGCACGAGGGCCTTGGGCAGGGTGTCGGTGTAGGGACGCAGGCGGCGTCCGGCACCGGCAGCGAGGACAAGGCCGATCATGCTGGTTCTCCTTCGTCATGTACGGCGGGTGCCCCGGAGGAGACCCAGAAGCGGATGCTCTCCACGAGCACCACGAGTGCCACGAACACGGCGAGGACCGTGAGCGCGACGGGGAACGCGTCCCGGGCGAGGACCGCGGCCAGGACCACGGTCAGGAGGACCCGGCCGTCATGGCCGCCGATGGTCCACACCAGCCACCGCGGGGGTGCGCCGGAGCCTCCGCGGATGCGGTAGACCGTGTCGTAGTGATGGTAGGCGACCGCCGCGACCAGTCCGAATGCGGCCGGGAGGGCCCCGGGGACGTCCGCCTTGACAGCCAGCACCAGGACGGTGAGGTACTCGGCTGCCCGGAAGAGCGGCGGAAGGAGCCAGTCCAGGGCTCCCTTGAGCGGGGTGGCGACGACGCTGCCGCTGATCACCACGTACAGCAGCGCGCACATGGTCACGGTCCAGTTGCCGTAGGGCTGGATCCAGGCGGCCCCGACCACCAGTGCGGCGCCGAGCGCGGCGAAGAACAGGCGGAGCGGCTGGCGGACCGCGGACCGGGCGACGGACTCGGCCAGCGGGCCGGAGTCGGCGAGGTCGGCCAGCGCCCCGGCGGCCCGGTCGGTGCGGACGGCCTTGCGGGTCACGGAGCGCAGGACGCGGCCCGCGGTCGTGTAGAGCGCGCCGAAGGCGCAGCCGACGAGCAGGGCGTAGAACACGATCCGCGGTGTGGTGAACGCGGTCAGCACCGCGATCATCGCCCAGCGCTCGCCGATCGGGAGGATGATCATGCGTCGCACCCAGACCGTCCAGCCGACGCTGTCGAGCCGGTCGGAGAGGGCGGCGGTGGGGCTCGTGTTGGCGGTGGCGTCGTGGTTGGCCTCGTTGAAGGAGAAGTCCACGACGTGCCGGCAGGTCATCAGGATCATCGCGCCGAGGGCGAGGCCCCAGACGTCGTCCCCGGTGCGGGCGGCGCCGAGCGCGAGGCCCGCGTAGAAGGAGTACTCCTTCGCCCGGTCGAAGGTCGCGTCGAGCCAGGCGCCCATCGTCGAGTACTGCAGGGAGTAGCGGGCGAGCTGCCCGTCGGTGCAGTCCAGGACGAAGGAGACCAGCAGCAGCACGCCCGCGGTGACGTAGCCCCAGCGCTCGCCGGTGGCGGCGGAGCCGGCCGCCACCAGGGCGGTGACCAGCGAGGCGGTGGTGACCTGGTTCGGGGTCAGACCGCGGCGGGCGCACCAGCGGGCGATGTAGCGGGAGTACGGGCTGATGAAGAAGGTGGTGAAGAACCCGTCGCGGGACTTCACGGCGGAGCGCAGCCGGACGGCCTCGTCGTCCACGGCGGCGACCGCGGCGGCGGCCGCCTCGCGCTCGGCCCCGTCGACGGGGACGGCGGCGACGAGGCTGCCCAGCTCGGGCCGCTGGACGGCGGTCCCGCCGGCCTCGACGGCGGCGGCGAGCCGGTCCGCGTACGGGCCGCTGCCGTCGGCCGGGAGCGCGACGGCCGCGTCCAGGGCCGCGCGGGCGGCGGGCTGGACGGTGAAGGCGCCGGGCACGGCACAGGCGTCGAAGCGGGGGTCGGTCAGCGCGAGCCGCAGCGCGTGGACGTGCCCGACGAAGCCGCTGTCCACCACGGCCACCCGCTGCCCGGCGGGTACGCCGGCCAGCACCGCGGCGGCCTCATCGGGCGCGGCGGCGGGGTGGACGTCGAAGCCGAGGGAGCGCAGATCGTCGTTAAGCGGTGATCCGGGGACCGGCAGGCCGGTAAGGATGACGGTCGACAGACGAACTCACTCCTTGCAGCGAACAGGCAGCGGGCGCCGCGCCGGGGCGGCGGCACGTCGGCAGAGGCTATCGGATGAACGGAATCCGGGGTTCACCACCCGTTTGCTCCCCGATAAGCCGAATATCCCGGACTCCGGGGCCCGGTGGGATCATCATCATCCGTGATCGCGTCGAGGTCCTACAAACCGTCCGGGTGTTAAAGTGGGGCGGCTCACGCCAAGCGCGTGTGATATGAACGGCACAAGTGATCTGAGTGACAGGAGGTGGGTTGATGACCGTCGCAGCGGCCGCTGCCGAGCGCAGCGCACTCCGGTTCGTCCCCACCTTCCTCCGGGCTGCCGGCCGGGCCTGATCACCACGATCCGGTCCATCGGCCGGGGCCCTCTCACCAAGGGTTCACGTTGACCAAGCACTCTGGTTCCCCTTCCCCTTCCCTTTCTCCTTCCGCACTCGCGTCCGCGTTCTTCGCCCTGCACCGCGGCCTGCCCCGGCAGGCTCCCGGCTCCGACGCGACCACCCGGCACCTGCTCTCCCTGTGCGGACCGCTGCCCGAGCGGCCGTGCGTCCTCGACCTCGGCTGCGGCCCCGGCCGCAGCGCCCTGCTGCTCGCCGCGGAGGCCGGCGCGCGGGGCGCCGAGGTGACCGCCGTCGACCTGCACGAGGACTTCCTCGACGAGCTGCGCGCCGCGGCGGCGGAGCGCGGGCTCGACGGCCGCGTCCACCCCCTCCACGCCGACATGGGCGCACTCCCCCACGCCGACGGGTCCTTCGACCTCGTCTGGGCGGAGGGCTCCGCCTATGTCCTCGGCTTCGACGAGGCACTCGCCCGCTGGAAGCGGCTGCTCGCGCCGGGCGGCACCCTCGTGCTCACCGAGTGCGAGTGGACCGTCGACGAGCCGTCCGCCGGCGCCCGCGCCTTCTGGGAGCGGCACGGGGACCTGCGCTCCACCGCCCGCAACATCGCCGCCGCCCAGGCGGCCGGATACCAGGTGCTGGGCGTCCACCGCCTGCCCGACTCCGACTGGGAGGCGTACTACGGCCCGCTCGGCGCACGGGCCGACGAGGTCGGGGCCGGCGCTGCCGCCGGGGCCGAGCCGGACCCGGCGACGGCCGCCGTGCTGGCCGGCGCCCGTGAGGAGATCGGCGTCCGGGCCCGGCACGGCCACGAGTACGGCTACACCGGCTACGTCCTGCGCCCGGTGACCGCCGGGGACGGCGGTGCCTGGCCGGCCCGGCCGGAGACGGCCGCCGACCGGGCCCCGGTGCGGGCCGTCCACCTCGCGGCGTTCGACACGCCGCTCGAAGCGGATCTCGTGGACGCACTGCGTGACGACCCCGCCTGGTTGCCGGGCCTGTCGTACGTGGCCGAGGCCCCCGACGGCTCGGTCGCGGCGCACGCCCTGCTGACCCGCTGCGAGGTCGACGGGGTGCCGGCGCTCGCCCTCGCCCCGGTGGCCGCCGATCCGGCGGTCCAGCGCTCGGGGGCGGGCAGCTCCGTGGTCCGGGCGCTGCTGACGGCCGCCGGGGAGCGGGGGGAGGCGCTGGTCCTCGTCCTCGGCCACCCGGCGTACTATCCGCGGTTCGGCTTCGTGCCGGCCTCCCGGTTCGGGATCCGGGCGCCCTTCGAGGTCCCGGACGAGGCACTGATGGCACTGGTGCTCGACGGTTCCGTCCCGGTCCCGCGGGGAACGATCACGTATCCGGCCCCCTTCGGGGTCTGATGCCGCAGGTGGTGGGGGGGGGGGCGCGGCCCCCCCCGCACCCCCCCCCCCCCCCGCGCACGCGCGCGGGCGCGGGCTGGGGCGCGGGCGCAGCGCGCTGGGAGA
>NZ_JBHXTC010000017.1:101345-104913 GCF_042677605.1 Streptomyces sp. NPDC127106
ACCCCCTTGATGCCTGTTTTGGGGGGCTCGTTTTTTTTTAAAAGCTACAGTTGTGTTCCCGCTGGTGGCCCGGGGGCCCCCCCCCCGCGCACCATCGCCGCCCGGCGCTTATCACGCGTCGAGGGGCAGACATGCGCGGATCGCCGAAGTGGGGACAAGACTCCCTTGTACGGCAGACTGAGGGCCAGAGTCCGAAGCGAAGGATGGGTATGCCGACCACACCAGCCACCGCCGCGAACAGCGCGCCCCACGGCACCGGCACTCAAGAACCGATCATGCTCGAACTGGTCGACGAGTCCGGCAACACCATCGGCACGGCGGAGAAGCTCTCCGCCCACCAGGCGCCCGGTCTGCTGCACCGGGCCTTCTCCGTGTTCCTCTTCGACGAGCAGGGCCGCCTGCTGCTCCAGCAGCGGGCCCTCGGGAAGTACCACTCCCCCGGTGTCTGGTCGAACACGTGCTGCGGTCACCCCTACCCCGGCGAGTCGCCGTTCGCGGCGGCGGCCCGGCGGACCCACGAGGAGCTGGGCCTGTCGCCCTCGCTGCTCGCGGAGGCGGGGACGGTGCGCTACAACCACCCGGACCCCGCGTCGGGCCTGGTGGAGCAGGAGTACAACCACCTGTTCGTGGGACTCGCGCAGGCCGCGGTGCGGCCGGATCCGCACGAGGTGGCCGACACCGCCTTCGTCACGCCCGAGGAGCTGGCCAAGCGGCACGCGGAAGTGCCGTTCTCGGCGTGGTTCATGACCGTGCTGGACGCGGCCCGGCCCGCGATCCGCGAGCTGACGGGCGACGCGGCGGGCTGGTAAGGCCGCACGCCCGCCAGTGCGCCGGTACGCCGGTACGCCGGTACGCCGGTACGCCGGTACGCCGGTACGCCGGTACGCCAGTGTGCCGGTACGTCGGTGTTCCGGTCCGTTACGCAGGCTTCGCTGACCGGTACGCCGGTCAGCGCGCCGGGTGCGGGAAGTCCCGGTCGGGGCCGGCCGCCGGGGCGGTGATCGGCAGGGCCGCCCAGATGACCTTGCCGCCGGTCGAGGTGTGCTCGACATCGCAGATCCCGCCGGCCTCCCGGGTGGTCTCGCGCACCAGGAGCAGGCCCCGACCGCCGGTCTGGCCGAAATCGGCTTCCAGCGCCTTGGGCCGGTACGGGTGGTTGTCCTCGACGGCCACCCGCACCCAGGCCCGGCCGATCGCGACCTCGACCGCGACCTCCGGCGAGAGCAGAGCCGCGTGCCGGACCGAGTTCGTCACCAGCTCGGAGACGATCAGCAGCAGGGTGTACACCAGATCCCGGTCCGCGGGAACTCCCTGGCGGCCCAGCAGGTCGCGGACGGCCCGCCGGGCCTGCGGAACGGATTCTTCAACAGCGGGTACGGTGAACCGCCACACACCTTCGTACGCGAGTGGGCCGGCCGGGGGCTCCGGCTCACCCACCTTGGCCGGCGGGACGCTCCCGCTGAGATCCATTGTCCGGCCCCGTCCTTCACGCTCGATCGTCTCCACGCGTCCAGGGTGGGGACCCGGCTGGTCCGGACCGGACCGCTGACAACAAGTCAGCGCTTATCGGACACTTTTTGACCGTGAACGTATGCCGACGTCATTCGTTCGACTGTTCCTGATCTTTCGTGGGACGCATTCCGGCCGCACCCGCCGTCCCGCCCGCGGCGGCCCCGACCCCGACCCCCTCGTCTTCCCTGACCACGCCCAGGATGCGGCGGCCGCCCAGGCCCAGCGCCAGCAGGCTCAGCCCGTCGAACAACAGGGCGACGGAAAAGAAGGTTCCGATCACGTAGAGGCTGTTGCCGGGCCAGTTCGCCAGCACCAGCAGGCCCAGCAGGATCCCGAACGCGCCCTGCACGAGCATCAGCCCGAACTGCGTACCGCGCACCACCAGCGCCCCGACCAGCCGGAACACCCCGGCGGTGAGGAACAGCAGCGCGGCGAACATGGTCAGCGCCTCGGCGCTCGCCTCGGGGCGGCGCAGGACCACGAAGCCGGCGGCGATGTTGATCGCGGCGACGATGACCGCGAGCCAGAAGGAGTTGCTCGTGCGGGACTGGACGGCATGGAGCAGCCCCACCGCCCCGCCGACCAGCAGCAGCCAGCCGAACAGGAACATCGAGGTGAGGGCCGCCACATTGGCGTACACGAGGCCGAGTAGACCGGCCAGGACCAGGACCACCCCGAGCACGGCCAGCCAGCCGAAGCCGCGGTTCAGCCGCCGGGCGTCCTCGCTCCCGACCCGGTCCGCGCGGTCCGCCCGGTCCCCGCGTGCTGATCCGGCTGATCGGTGTGCCCGGTCTGCGCCCATGGGGTCGCCTTTCCACAGCCCCCCGTACGGACTCTCTTGATCATAGGATCGGCGGCCCGGGATAGCATCCGGCGCATGGACGCAGCCCAGGAAGCAGCCCAGCAGGCAGCCGAGGAAGCAGCACTGCTGCACACCGTCGCCGACGGGATCGCCACGGTCGTGATCTCGCACCCCGCCAAGCGCAACGCCATGACCGCGGCGATGTGGCGGGCGCTGCCCGAGCTGCTCGCGGGACTCGCCGCCGACCCGGAGGTCCGGGTGCTCGTCCTGACCGGGGCCGGGCCGACCTTCTGCGCCGGCGCCGACATCTCCTCCCTCACCGGCGACGAGGACCCGCAGGCGCTGTCCGTCGCCGCCGAGGAGGCCCTGGCCGCCTTCCCCAAGCCGACGGTCGCCGCGATCCGCGGGTTCTGCGTCGGCGGGGGCAGCCAGCTCGCCGCCGCCTGCGACCTGCGTTTCGCGGAGGAGGGGGCCTCGTTCGGGGTGACCCCGGCGCGGCTGGGCCTCGTCTACCCGGCCTCCTCCACCCGGCGGCTCGCCGGGCTGGTCGGGCCGGCCACCGCCAAGTACCTGCTCTTCTCCGCAGAGTTGATCGACGCCGAGCACGCGCTGCGCGCGGGCTTCCTCAACGAGCTGCTGCCCGCCGGCCGGCTCGACGAGCGGGTCTCGGAGTTCGCCCGCGTCCTGACGGGCCGGTCCGCGCTGACGCAGGCCGCGGCCAAGGAGTTCGCCGACGGGCGCACGGACCGGGACGGGTACTGGGCCCGGCAGCAGGCGGACAGCGGCGACCCCGCGGAGGGGGTCGCCGCCTTCCTGGAGCGCCGTGCGCCGAAGTTCAGCTGGACTGCATGAGCGGGTTGAACGCGCGCAGCCGGGCGACCAGGTCGGCCGGGGCCTTGTCCGGGGAACCGGCGTCGTACGGCGGCTGGGGGTCGTACTCGATCATCAGCTGAACGGTCTGGGCGAACTCGTCGCCGGCGATGCGGCCGAGCAGGGTCAGCCCCATGTCGATGCCGGAGGACACCCCGGCGGCAGTGACGTACTTGCCGTCGAAGACCACGCGCTCGCCGGTGGGCTGCGCGCCGAAGGCGGGCAACCGGTCGAGGTAGAGCCAGTGGCCGGCGGCGGGGCGGGCGGGGCGGGGGGCCCCCCCCCCCCCCGCGGGGGCGCCGGTGGACACGCACGGGGGCGACTGGGGGGGGGCGTCGACCCAGTCCAGCCCCGCGACGACCGCGGGGGTGTGCAAGATCGAGA
>NZ_JBHXTC010000017.1:104923-125732 GCF_042677605.1 Streptomyces sp. NPDC127106
CCAGTTTCCCCGTGGAGTGGGGGGCTGGTCTTGGTGTATACCCGCGCGGGGGGGGGGGGGGGGGGCGGGTGCGCGGGGGCGGGGGGGGGGCGGGGCGCGGCCCCCCCCCCCCGCCGCCAGGAGGAGCGAGCCGGTGCAGACGGACGTGGTCCAGGTGGTGGTCGCGTCGACCGTGCGGAGCCAGTCGAGGACCGCGGGGTTGTCCATCTCCGTCTCCGGGTGGGGGCCACCCGGGACGACGACGACGTCGGGGCGGGTCACCTCGTCGAGGCCCTTCTCGGCGACGAGGGAGAGGCGGCCGCTGTCGCAGCGTACGGGGCCGGGGCGCTCTGCGACGAACACGGTCTCGGAGTCGGGGAGTTGGACGAGGGTCTCGTAGGGGCCGACGGCGTCGAGCGCGGTGAAGCCGGGGTAGAGCAGGACGGCTGTTTGCATGTCTCCTCCGGAGGTGTGCGGTGGTGGGGGGGTGCCGCCCGTACCGGTCGTGGCGGGCGCGCAGTTCCCCGCGCCCCTGGGTACGGGGGCGCGTCCGTGGGTTGTCGGGTGCGGTTCTTCTGTGGCCGGGCGCGCAGTTCCCCGCGCCCCTTGCGGGGCGCGGAACTTTGGTGAGCACGCAGCCCTCGCACCGGGCAGCGCACTTCCCCGAGCCTCGGTGACGTGGCTTCCCGCGGGTCCCGCGGTGCCGGTCAGGGGTGGCCGAAGCGGCGGCGGTATTCGGCCGGGGGTTGGCCGAGAGTTTTGACGAAGGCGCGGCGGAGGGCCTCCGGGGTGGCGTAGCCGCAGGCCCGGGCGATCTGGGCGACGCCGTCGCCGCTGTCCTCCAGCATCCGGCGGGCGTGCTCGACGCGGACCCGTTCCACGTACCGCCCCGGCGTGACCCCGGTCTCCGCCTGGAAGGCCCGGGCGAAGTGCCGGGGCGAGAGCCGGGCCCGCTCCGCCAGCGCCGGCACGCTCAGGTCCGCGGCCGGGTGCTCGGTGATCCAGTGCTGGACCTGGCGCAGCGGGTCCCGGCGGGCTGTCTGGGCCGCGAGCTGGGCGCTGAACTGTGCCTGGTTGCCCGGCCGGCGCAGGAAGACCACCAGATGCCGGGCGATCTCCGAGGCGATCTCCCGCCCGTGGTCCTCTTCCACCAGGGCCAGCGCCAGGTCGATCCCGGCCGTCACCCCCGCCGAGGTGGCGACCCGCCCGTCCCGGACGTAGATCGGGTCCGGCTCGACCGCCACCCGCGGGTAGTCGCGGGCCATCTGCTCGCACGCGGACCAGTGCGTGGTGGCCCGCCGGCCGTCCAGCAGTCCGGCCTCCGCGAGCAGCAGTCCGCCCGTGCACACGGACACCAGCCGCTGCGCTCCACCCCCGTGGGCTCGCAGCCAGTCGGTGAGCCGTGCGTCGAAGTTGCCGGAGTAGCGGCCGCCGGGCACCAGGAGCGTGGTGTCGGGGCCCGGCCGCTCGTGCTCCAGGTCCCCGTCGGGCACCAGCGTGAGCCCGCTGCTGGTCCGCACCGGGGCTCCGGCCAGGGAGGCGGTCCGGATCCGGTAGCCGGCCTGCCCGGGGAAGTGGGCCACCCCGGCGAAGACCTCCACCGGACCGCTCACGTCCAGGCTCTGCAGCCCGTCGTAGAGGACGACGAGCACGGTGTGCGACGACATGGCCCCATGGTGTGAGACCGGGCGCGATGGCCGCAATGACGGGCATCCCACCTATCCGGCCACCGGCTCGGCCGTCGGCTCGGCGCGGATAGGATCGGTGGACCATGACTGCAACCCTCGTCGCCAAGAACCTCAGCGCCGCGCACGGCGAGCGCACGCTCTTCGCCGGGCTCGACCTCGTCGTCGCGCCCGGCGACGTCATCGGCCTCGTCGGTGTGAACGGCGCCGGGAAGTCGACCCTGTTGCGGCTGCTCGCCGGCCTGGACACCCCCGAATCCGGTGAGCTGCGGCTGTCCCCGCCCACCGCCGCCGTGGGCCACCTCCCGCAGGAACCCGAGCGCCGGGCCGGGGAGACCGTGTACGAGTTCCTGACCCGGCGCACCGGTGTCGCCGCCGCCCAAATGGAGCTGGACGCGGCGACGCAGGGCCTGGTGGACGGGACGCCCGGCGCGGACGACGCGTACGCAGTGGCACTGGACCGGTGGCTGAACCTCGGCGGCGCGGACCTGGACGAGCGGGCCCGGGAGACGGCGGACGAGCTCGGCCTCGCCGTGAGCCTGGACCTGCCGATGACGGCCCTGTCCGGCGGGCAGGCGGCCCGCGCGGGCCTGGCCTCGCTGCTGCTGTCCCGCTACGACGTGTTCCTGCTCGACGAGCCGACCAACGACCTCGACCTGGAGGGCCTGGAGCGGCTGGAGCGGTTCGTCACGGGGCTGCGCGCCGGCACGGTCGTCATCAGCCACGACCGCGAGTTCCTCACCCGGACCGTCACCAAGGTCCTGGAGCTCGACCTGGCCCAGCAGCAGATCAACCTCTACGGCGGCGGCTACGACGCCTACCTGGAGGAGCGGGCCCGGGACCGCGCGCACGCCCGCGAGGAGTACGAGGAGTACGCCGACAAGCGGGCCGCGCTGGAGGGCCGGGCCCTGATGCAGCGCAACTGGATGGACAAGGGCGTCCGCAACGCCCGCCGCAAGGCCACGGACAACGACAAGATCGGCCGGAAGCTGCGCGGCGAGGCGAGCGAGAAGCAGGCCGCCAAGGCCCGGCAGACGCAGCGCGCCATCGAGCGGCTGGATGTGGTCGAGGAGCCGCGCAAGGAGTGGGAGCTGCGCATGGAGATCGCGGCGGCCCCGCGATCGGGGTCGGTGGTCGCGACCCTGCGCGAGGCGGCCGTGCAGCGCGGGGACTTCTCCTTCGGCCCAGCCAGCCTCCAGCTCGACTGGGCGGACCGGGTGGCGATCACCGGCGCGAACGGTGCGGGCAAGTCGACGCTGCTGGCGGTGCTGCTGGGCCGGCTGGCCCCGGACTCCGGTGCGGCCACGCTCGGTGCGGGAGTGCAGGTCGGCGAGGTGGACCAGGCCCGCGGCCTGTTCCTCGGCGAGGAGTCGCTGCTGGAGGCGTTCTGCGCGGCGGTCCCGGACACCGAGCCGGCCGACGTGCGGACCCTGCTGGCGAAGTTCGGTCTGAAGGCGGCGCACGTGCTGCGCCCGGCGGCGACGCTGTCCCCCGGCGAGCGGACCCGGGCGGCCCTGGCGCTGCTCCAGGGCCGCGGGGTGAACCTGCTGGTGCTGGACGAGCCGACGAACCACCTGGACCTGCCGGCGATCGAGCAGCTGGAGTCGGCGCTGGAGGCGTACGAGGGCACGCTGCTGCTCGTCACGCACGACCGGCGGATGCTGGACGCGGTGCGCGTGACCCGCCGCCTCCAGGTCGCGGACGGCAAGGTCGTCGAGCTGTAACGGGCCCCGGGCAGCGGGGCCCCGGCCGCCCGGCCCCGCTGCCGGCTAGCAGCCGGCGGGTGGGCGGCGGGTGCGGGCCATCTTCCTCGCCACGAAGCCGCGCGGGAGGTGCCGGGCGGCCAGCGCATACGCCCGGTAGCGGCGGCCGGTGATGCTGACCGGCCGGCGCAGGGCGAGGTCCCGCAGGGCTTTGGCCACCACGGCCTCCGGCTCCAGCCAGACCGCCTCGCGCAGGGAGCTCACGTCCATGCCGGCGCGTGCCTGGAACTCGGTGCGGGTGAACCCGGGGACCACGGCCAGCACCCGGACCCCGTACGGCTCCATGTCGACCCGCAGGGACTCGCTGAACGCGGTCACCCAGGCCTTGGCGGCCCCGTACGTGCCGGTCGGCAGCAGTCCGGCGACCGAGGACACGTTCAGCACGGCTCCGCGGCGGCGCTCGCGCAGCCCGGGCAGCAGGGCGTGGGTGAGCCGCAGCGGGACCTTCACCAGCAGGTCGAGCATCCGCTCCTCGTCCTCGACGGGGCTGTACGGGAAGGGCGCGGCCAGCCCGAACCCGGCGTTGTTGACCAGGACGTCGACGGGCCGGGCGGCCTCGGCGAGCCGGGCGGCGACGGCCGCGCAGCCGGCGTCGTCCAGCAGGTCGGCGGGCAGCACCTCGCACTTCGTGCCGAACTCGCGGCCGAGTGCGCGGGCGACGGCGTGCAGGCGGTCCTCGTCGCGGGCGACGAGGACGAGGTCGCAGCCCTTGGCGGCGAAGCCGCGGGCGAAGGCGGCACCGAGCCCGGCACTGGCCCCGGTGATCACTACGGTGGTCAAGACGGCGTCACTTCCTGCGGTGGTACGGGGAGTCAGGGTGCGAAGTCGGCGGTGGCGGGCGAGCCGTAGGCCTGGGCCACGTCGACGAGGAAGCGAGCCTCGTCCTCCAGGCCGGCGTCGCTCCCGGCGGAGTGCTGCATGACCGCCGGGAGCACCCAGTACGCGGCCTGCCAGGGCTTCCCGGGCTGTCCGGCGAGCTTCGCCCCGCGCGCCTCCTTCAGGACGCAGGCGAGCGCGGCCGCCGTGCGCCGCGGCTCGGGCACCCCGCGGAGCGTGACGTGGCTGCGGGCGAGCTCCGGGATGCCGGGGGCGACGTACTCGCCGAGGATGAGGATGGCGTCGCGGGTCTCGATGACCTTGCGGTACACGAGCATGTTGCGCGGGACCCGCGGCCACAGCAGTTCCAGGAACCGGCCCGCCCGGGGCTTGGTGAGCACGACGTGCGGTACGGCCTGCACCAGGTCGCGCCACAGCGGCCACAGCCGCCAGGCGGTGGCGGTGTCGGCGGCGGTGCGGCGCAGCGTGAACGCGGTCGGCACCAGGATGGCGGCGGCGCGCAGCAGTCCGTGCACGTTCATCATCAGCGGCAGGGCGGGCAGCGCCCAGGAACTGCCGAAGAGGGCCTTGAGGAGGTAGCAGAACCAGAAGACGCCGGCGAGGGCGGTGCCCAGGCCGAACAGCCGCAGCCCGAGCGCCAGTCCCCTGCTCTCGGTGCGGCGGCCGTAGCGCCAGCACAGCGCGACGCAGGCGGTGTTGGCGAGCAGGTGCGCGGCGATGAGGAGCAGCCAGTACGCGAGGGAGGGCACGGGGCCGCCCCGCGGCGGGATGGTGTGCGCGCCGTGCCCGGGCGCGGCCAGGTCGAGGACGACGAGGAGGGTCAGCCAGGCCACCGTGCCCGCCCAGGCGGCGCGTTGCAGGGTGCGGCCGCGGGTGGCGGACGCCACGAAGTAGAGGACGGCGCCGGCGGACAGTACGCCGGTGAGGTTGCGGACCAGCGCGACGGCGTGGGCGCAGGAGGGATCGCGCATCGCGTACGCGACGACGTCGGGGAGGTTCAGGGTCATCGCGGCGGCGGCCGTGGCGACGGCGAGCCACAGGCCGCGCTGCTGCGGGGAGCGCAGGGCGGCGCGGGCGCGCAGCAGGACCGCGATCCACAAGCAGGCCACGCTGGGCACGGCGAGCCAGTCGCCGAGCGCGGTGAGCTCAGTGGCCACGGCGGCGCCGCTCGTATCCCATGGCGGACTCCAGCCGAGCGAGGGTGCCGCGGAGTTCGGCGGTCGGCTGCGGGCAGGGGACGGCGGTGCGGATGCGGATCATGCTGGCGAGCATCTCCGCTTCCTGTTCCTGGCGGGTGGTGTAGTCGGCGCGGCCGAGGACGACAGGGGCCCGGCCGTCGTGCTCCTCTCCCTCCAGGGAGTGGTGGCCGAAGAGGATGTGGCCGAGTTCGTGGAGGACGATGTGCTCGCGGTGCAGCGGGGTGGTCTTCTCCTCGTAGAAGACGTAGTCGACCCGGGCGGTGCCCACCCACAGTCCGCAGACGCCGGTCTCCGCCGCCTCCTTGGGCAGCGGGTGGAGGCGGATGGGGCGGCCGCGCTGCTCGGCTATCCGCCCGCACAGCCCCTCCAGCGAGAACGGGTGCGGCAGGTCCAGATGGCCGAGAATCTTCTCGCACCGTTTGCGGAGGCCGAGTTGAGAGTGGGGCATGTGATCCCTCTTCGGACCCTTTCGCGGGCAGCGTCGGTAGGCATGGGCAGGCATGGGCGTGGCGTCCTGTGCCATCAAGGGGGCCTCGGGGAGTGCGGTCCTGAGGGAAACGGAAACGCCCGTCCGCCTGACGACGAACGGGCGTTCCACCATGCCTACAGATCACGTACGGGAGTTCGCAAGGCGCGTCCCCGCGGGGGGTTCCGTTTCGGCCACCTCCGTGCCCCCTCCTGTACGCTCCGGTGACGCGTGCCGGACGCTACCGCCTGCGGCGGTCCTCGGAACCCGGCCCCGCGAGCCCGGCCCGGCGCAGCGCGTCGGCCATGGCGCTGTTCGCGGGGGCCGGGGCGCCGCCGCCCTGGCCGCCCTGGCCGCCCTGCCGCCGGCCCTCGCCGCCGGAACGGCTGCCGCCGCGCCGGCCGTCCTGGCCGCCGCGCTGCTGCGGGGGACGGCCGCCGCCGCGCCGGTCCTGGCGGTCCTCGCGCTGGCGGTCCTCGCGCTGGCGGGGCGTGCCCGCGGCGGAGCCGGCCTCGTCGTCCAGTCGGAGGGTCAGCGAGATCCGCTTGCGCGGGATGTCCACGTCCAGGACCTTCACGCGGACGATGTCGCCCGGCTTGACCACGTCGCGGGGGTCCTTGACGAAGTTCTTCGACAGGGCCGAGACATGGGCCAGCCCGTCCTGGTGGACGCCGATGTCGATGAAGGCGCCGAAGGCCGCCACGTTGGTGACGACGCCTTCCAGGACCATGCCGGGGGCCAGGTCGCCGATCTTCTCGACGCCCTCCTTGAACGCGGCCGTCCGGAACGCCGGCCGCGGGTCGCGGCCCGGCTTCTCCAGCTCGCCGAGGATGTCGGTGACGGTCGGCAGGCCGAAGGCCTCGGTGACGAACTGCTCGGGCTTCAGCGAGCGCAGCACCGACGTGTTGCCGATCAGGGCGGCCACCTCGTTGCCGGCGGTCTTCGCCATCGCCCGGACGACCGGGTACGCCTCGGGGTGCACGCTGGAGAAGTCCAGCGGGTCGTCGCCGCCGCGGATCCGCAGGAAGCCCGCGCACTGCTCGTACGCCTTGGGGCCGAGCCGGGGCACGTCCTTGAGGGCCTTGCGGCTGCGGAAGGGGCCGTTGGCGTCGCGGTGGGCCACGATGTTCTCGGCGAGTCCGCCGCTGATGCCCGACACGCGGGCGAGCAGCGGCGCGGAGGCGGTGTTGACGTCCACGCCGACGCCGTTCACGCAGTCCTCGACGACGGCGTCGAGGGAGCGGGACA
The DNA here is from genome assembly GCF_042677605.1 of Streptomyces sp. NPDC127106. Taxonomy (NCBI): domain Bacteria; kingdom Bacillati; phylum Actinomycetota; class Actinomycetes; order Kitasatosporales; family Streptomycetaceae; genus Streptomyces; species Streptomyces sp. NPDC127106. The sequence continues at coordinate 112,101 of NZ_JBHXTC010000017.1, forward strand.
GCTTCACCTCGGACAGGTCGTGCTGGTACTGGCCGACGCCGATCGACTTGGGGTCGATCTTGACGAGCTCGGCGAGCGGGTCCTGCAGTCGGCGGGCGATGGACACGGCCCCGCGCAGGGACACGTCCATGTCCGGGAGCTCCTGCGAGGCGAAGGCGGAGGCCGAGTACACGGAGGCGCCCGCCTCGGAGACCATCACCTTGGTCAGCTTCAGCTCGGGGTGGCGGGAGATCAGCTCACCGGCGAGGCGGTCGGTCTCGCGGGAGGCGGTGCCGTTGCCGATGGCGATCAGTTCGACCGAGTGCTGCTCGGCGAGGCGGGCGAGCTTGGCCAGGGCCTCGTCCCAGCGGTTCGCGGGGACGTGCGGGTGGATCACGTCGGTGGCCACGACCTTGCCCGTGGCGTCCACGACGGCGACCTTCACGCCGGTGCGGAAGCCCGGGTCGAGGCCGAGCGTGGCCCGGGTGCCGGCGGGGGCCGCGAGGAGCAGGTCGCGCAGGTTGGCGGCGAAGACCCGTACGGCCTCGTCCTCGGCGGCGGAACGCAGCCGCATCCGCAGGTCGATGCCGAGGTGCACCTGGATCTTCGTGCGCCAGGCCCAGCGGACCGTGTCGCCGAGCCACTTGTCGCCGGGGCGGGCGCGGTCGGCCACGCCGAAGCGGCGGGCGATCATGCCCTCGTACGCGGAGGGGCCGGGGGCGGCCGCCGTTTCGGCGTCCTCCGGCTCCAGGGTGAGGTCGAGGACGTCCTCCTTCTCGCCGCGCAGCATGGCGAGGACGCGGTGCGAGGGGAGCGCGGTGAACGGCTCGGCGAAGTCGAAGTAGTCGGCGAACTTCGCGCCCGCCTCCTCCTTGCCCTCGCGGACCTTCGCGGCGAGCCGGCCGCGGCCCCACATGCGCTCGCGCAGTTCGCCGATGAGGTCGGCGTCCTCGGCGAACCGTTCGGTGAGGATGGCGCGGGCGCCCTCCAGGGCCGCGGCCGGGTCGGCGACGCCCTTGTCCGCGTCGACGAACGCGGCCGCGGCGGCGGCCGGCTCCACCGACGGGTCGGCGAGCAGGCCGTCGGCGAGCGGCTCCAGGCCGGCCTCGCGCGCGATCTGGGCCTTGGTCCGCCGCTTCGGCTTGAACGGCAGGTAGATGTCCTCCAGCCGGGCCTTGGTGTCGGCCGCGTTGATCCGGGCCTCCAGCTCGGCGTCGAGCTTGCCCTGCTCCCGGACGGAGTCCAGGATCGCCGCCCGCCGGTCCTCCAGCTCCCGCAGATAGCGCAGCCGCTCCTCGAGGGTGCGCAGCTGGGCGTCGTCGAGCATCTCGGTCGCTTCCTTGCGGTAGCGCGCGATGAACGGCACGGTGGAGCCGCCGTCGAGCAGCTCGACGGCGGCCTTGACCTGCCGTTCCCGTACGCCGAGCTCCTCGGCGATCCTGCCTTCGATGGACGTCGTCACGATCGGGTCCCGCCTGCCTTCGTTGTGCGTTGGACGGTTGCCCATTGTGGCAGGTGGCGGTGGTGGCGGGCGGGAACCCGTCAGGCCGCCTTGCCGAAGGCGTGGGAGGGGAAGGCCCCGGCGCTGACGGCCTTCGCGGCGAAGCCGCCGCCGAGTTCGGCGAGCCGGGCCAGGCCTTCGGCGCCCAGGTGCTCGTAGGGGGCGGCGTCGAGGCGGTCGGTCTCGTCCTCCAGGTGCTCGCGGAGGGCCTTGCCCTCGACGGTGAGGTCGCCCTCGTCGTCGAGGAGCCCGCGGGCGCGCAGCCGGGCTGCGGCGGCGTCGATGTCCTCCTGCTCCCAGCCGCGGACCGCCTTGATCCACTTGGCGTTCATGCCGCGGCCGGTCGCGCTGTGGGTGACGAGGGCCTCCAGCGGGTCCAGGCCGGCGAGGAGCAGCGCGGCGACGTGGCCGTCGCCGCGGTGCTCGCGCAGCAGGGTGGCGGCGTGCCACAGGCGCAGGTGCGGCTCCTCGGGGACGGGGAGGTCCGCGTGGGCGGCGTAGAGGGTGCGGGCGTGCCGGGTGCAGGCCTCGGTGGCGCGCAGGGCGAGGTCCGCGGCCTCGGCCAGCTCCGGGGAGGCGACGGTGTCGTCCCCGAGGAGGCGGCGCAGGGTGCGGTCGGCGGCGCGCAGGCGGGCGGCGAGGGCCTGCTCGGGGGTGATCGTGTCCCAGACGGCGGGCAGGTGCCGGGCCAGGAAGTCGTACCGGTAGTTGTAGAAGGTGGCGGCGACGGTGCCGGTGCCGACGGCGCCCATCGCGGCGGCGCGGGAGGACAGGGCCGCCCGGGAGTGGTCGTCGACGCCGAGGGCGGCGAACTCCGCGGTCAGGTCGGGCGAGAAGTAGATCGTCGCGTGGAGCGGGTTGATCGCACCGTGCCAGGCGCGACGTGCGGCGTGCTCGGGAAGCGTCATGGGAGCAGGCTACCGACTGCTCGGTATGCCGGTCCGCGGGGCCCCCGTCGGGACCGGTTCCGCCGTGCTGCTGCGCGGTACCCGGCCCAAACCGGCCGGGTACGGCGCAGCAGGCCGGGTGCGGCGCCGGTTCAGCGGCGCCAGCGGTTCCGGTCGGGCCCCTTGCAGGTGTAGACGGCGCCGGACCTGCTCACGCCCGTGGCCCCGGCCGGCGAGCAGAAGGCGCCGGGCGTCACGGTGCCGGCGGCCGAGCCGCCGCCGGACGAGCTGCCGGTCGAGCCGCTGCCCGAACTGCCGGTCGAACCGCCGGACGCACTTCCGGACGCACCGCCGAATCCGCCGTCGGTCGGGCCACCTGTGGAGGATCCGCCCGAGGTGGCCGGGCGTGCGTCGTCGGAGTCGTCGCCGGTTGCGGCCGAGGGCGGCGCGGCGCTGGGGTGGAGCGCGGTGCCCGGGGCGGCGGGGCAGCCGGTGCCGGGTGCGGCAAGTTGCAGGACGGCGGTCGTGGTCCGGGCGGAGCGGACCTCCTGTCCGGCTTCCGGCTCCTGGAAGCAGACGGTCCAGTCGTCGGCCGCGGCGGCGACGAGGGCGACGTCCGCGTACGCGCTCTTCGGCTCGACGGCCCGGAAGGCCAACGGCGCCAGGCTCCGGCCGGCCTCGGCGAAGGTCCGGCCGACCACCTCGGGCACGGCCGGGTACGGGATCGGGCCGCCGTCCCTGGCCGGACAGGGCAACTGGGTGCGGACGACGGCGAAGTCGAGCGTGACGGGGCCGGCCGGGGGCTGCTCCGCGGTCGTCTGGAAGCAGACGCGCCAGGCGTCCTCGTCCGCCTGGGCGGCGTCCTCGGGGCCGGCGTCGTGGGAGACGGTGCGGAATCCGAGCGCGGCTGCGGCCGCCTTGGCCTGGCGCAGGCTCCGGCCCACCTGGTCCGGGGGCCGGACGGCGGCCGTCGTGCCCGGGGCGGTGGTGGCGGGAGCGGCAGCCGGCCTGGCGTCGTCCGCGGTCCCGTCCGGCGGGTCGCCGAGCAGCGGCACCAGGAACCACAGACCCGCGAGGACGGTGGCGACGGCCTTGCCCGCCGTGCGCCAGCGGCTCGTCCAGGCGAGGGCGATCCCGATCGGCGGCAGGAGCACCAGCAGGGCGACGATCAGAGCGGGATGCCGCCACCACCGCTCGGCCCGGACGGAGGCATGGGGGTACTGCGGGGGAAAGGTCACAGGGGTTCCTCGCGGCGTTTCGGTGTGATGGGCGCGGTGCGGCCCGCCGCTCCTCCCGGGCGTCACCCGGAAGCGGGAGTTCATTGTCTGATGGTCAGACAGGAACCGCAGGGTTTTCGCCAAAGCCGCTCGGGGAGGCACCACGGAGGAATCCGGACAAGCCGCCCGGTCCGCACGGGGCACCGGCGCGCCGCCCGACGGCGCCACGGGCCCCGCACGGCCCGGGACGCGGCGGATGCGCAGGCCGGGCCGGGTGCGGTGGCATGCCGCCCAACGGGCGTTTTTCTTGCGACCGGATGGCGATCGTGTGACAGCAGGGGCCATGGACATGACGTGGCGGGCCGGGCGTGAATACGGTCGGACAAAGCCTCCCCCCTCACCACTTGGAGCCTTCGTGCACCGCAAAGTCATCGCCCCGAGCGTGCTCGCCGCCTCCCTGCTGCTGGTGATCCCGGCATCGGCCGCGGGTTCCGCCGCGGGCGCGCCGGGTATCGGCGACCCCTACTACCCGGCCAGCGGCAACGGCGGATACGACGTGTCGCACTACGACCTGCGCCTGAAGTACCAGCCGAAGACGGACCTCCTGGAGGGCACGGCCACCCTCCTGGCCACCGCCACCCAGGACCTGTCCCGCTTCAACCTCGACTTCGGGCTGAAGGTCAGTGAGGTGCGCGTCAACGGCGCCAAGGCGAAGTTCGCCACCTCCGGTGCGCACGAGCTGGAGGTCACCCCCGCCCAGGCGCTGCCGAAGGGCCGCCAGGCCTCCGTCGTCGTCAAGTACGCGGGCAAGCCTTCGGAGTTCAAGGTCGACAACTGGTCCGCCTGGCAGCGCACCCCGGACGGCGGGGTCGCCGCGCAGGAGCCGGACGCGGCCGCCTGGTGGTTCCCGAGCAACGACCACCCGCTCGACAAGGCCACCTTCGACATCTCGGTCAACGTCCCCGACGGTACCCAGGCCATCAGCAACGGCGTCCTGCAGTCGCAGAGTTCACGGCTCGGCTGGACCCGCTACAACTGGCGCTCGAACAAGCCGCAGGCCACGTACCTGGCCACCCTCGCCATCGGCAAGTTCGACATCACCACCGACAAGACCGCGAGCGGCCTGCCCGTCCTCAACGCCTACAGCAAGGACCTCGGCGACAACGCGGGCGCGGCGCGCGCCAGCGTGGAGCGGACCGCCGAGGTCACCGAGTGGCTGGAAGGGGTCTTCGGCCCGTACCCCTTCAACGCACTGGGCGGCTACGTCCCCAATGTGCCGTCCGGCTTCGCGCTGGAGACCCAGACCCGCCCGTTCTACAGCCCCCGGCAGTTCGCGAACGGCGCCAACGTGTCGGTCGTGGTGCACGAGCTGGCCCACCAGTGGTACGGCGACAGCGTCTCCGTCGACGGCTGGAAGGACATCTGGATCAACGAGGGCTTCGCCCGCTACAGCCAGTGGCTGTGGTCGGAGAAGGAGGGTGAGGGCACCGCGCAGGAGCTGGCCGACTGGGCGTACGGGCTGCGCGCGGCGGACGACCCGTTCTGGCAGGTCAAGCCGGGCGACCCGGGCCCCGACAACCAGTTCCACATCGCCGTCTACGACCGCGGTGCGATCGCCCTGCAGGCGCTGCGCAACGAGATCGGCGACGAGAAGTTCTTCGCGATCCTCAAGGGCTGGCCGACCGAGCGGGCCCACGGCAACGCCAAGGTCGGCGACTTCGTCCGGTACGCCGAGAAGGTGTCGGGCAAGCCGCTCGCCCAGCTGTTCGAGACCTGGCTGTACACCCCGGGCAAGCCGTCCTTCGCACCGCCGGCCGGCGCGTCGAAGGACGCCCGCTCGCTGCGGGCGCCGGCCGCGCAGCCGGTGGAGCCGAAGTCGTGGAAGAAGATCGCCGCGACGGACTCGGTCCACGAGCGCGAGCACGCCACCGGCCGCGGCACCAGCCACGGCCACGGCCACGGCCACGGCCACGGCCGCTGACCCCGTAGGGGCCTGCGCGCGCCGACGTCCCTCAGCGGGCGCCGGCGCGCCACTCCGCCCGCGCCCGGTAGGCGATGGGCAGGTAGCGCAGCCGTTCCGGCAGCAGCGGTACCAGCAGCCGCACGGCCGTGCTGAACCGCCGGAGCCTGCGCTCCTGGGCCGCGGTCCACTCCAGCCCGATGGCGGCGCGGGCGTCGGGCGGCATGTACCCGACGGTGACGAAGGCCCTCAGACGCAGGAACCACGCCCGCAGCACCGGCCAGAAGACCCGCAGCAGCAGCCGCACGGGCAGCGGGCCGCCGGTCGGGCGGGGCAGGGGCACGTCCGTGGCGACGAGTTCCCGGGCAACCTTGGTCGGCTCGATCTCCTCCGCCAGCATCCGGCGGTAGTAGGGCCAGTACTCCTCGATGGTCTGGGGCATGTCCCGGTCGCGCAGACCCAGGATCCGCCCGACCTGGAGCCACTCCCGGTACAGCTGCCGCTCCTGCGCCGGGGTGAAGCGGCGCAGCAGGTAGCGTCCGGCGTACAGGTAGATCGGGAACCCGGTGGCGTGCACCCACGCGTAGCAGGCGGGGTCGAGGGAGTGGTAGCGCCGGCCCCGGGTGTCGACGCCCTGGATCTCCTTGTGGAGGCGACGCACCCGCCGGCCCTCCTCGGCGGCCTGCTCCCCGCCGTACACCCACAGCTGCACGGAGCGCAGCGAGCGCTCGCCGCGCCCCCAGGGGTCGGTGCGGAAGACCGAGTGCTCGTCCACACCGGCGCCGATGGCGGGGTGGGCGACCTGCATGGTGAAGGCGGCGGGCAGCATCAGCAGCGCCCGGATGTCCCCCGAGATGGTCCACAGCACCCCTCCGGGGGGCGGCGGCTCCGGGTCGTCCCGGCGGGTACCGGCCGGGCGCGGGCCGGGTGCGGCCGGCTGCTGTGCGGTGGTCATGTGCGTCCCCCTGGTTCGGTGCTCCGTACGTCCAGTATCGCCAGGAGTCCCTCATAACCCCAGGTCGGGGGCCCGCCGGGCAAAGTCGGTGGAGGCGGCGGCGTACGCGGTGGTGTGATGGGGGCCGTGCGCGACGACGTCCCTGCCGCGCTGGACCGCGGCGGCTGTCCGGAGGCGGTGACGCCCTGGGACGAAGAGCCGTGGCGGGCGGCGGTGTTCGCCTGGGTGGAGCGGGAGCTCGCCGCCCGCGGGATGCGTGCGACGGGCCGGCGCGCAGTGCGGCTGCGGCCCTGGTCGGTCCTGGTGCGCCTGACCGTCGAGGAGACCGCGGCGCCCGCGGGCACCGCCGCGCCGACCGCCGGATCCCCCGCCACGACCCTGTGGTTCAAGGCCGGTCCGCCGGCCGGCGCCTTCGAGGCGGGGCTGGCCGAGGCCCTCGCCCGCTGGGCGCCCGGGCACGTCCTCGCGCCGCTCGCGGTCGCCGCCGACGCGATCGGCCGCGCCGCGTCGTGGGGCCGCGTCTTCCCGGCCGCGGCCGCCACAGCCGGCGCGAACGGCACGAACGGGGCGAACGGGCACACCGACAGCGCCCGCTGGCTCCTCGAACTGCTCTCCGAGCCCGCACTGTAAGGATGGCGTCAGAAAGCCGTGTCACGGTTGTTACCCCAAGGTAACCGCGGCTGCTTGGATGACGGGGTCGGTCTCCCCCACGGATTCCTGGAGAGTTCATGCCTCCCGTCCAGCACAGCCGTCGCCGCCGCGCCGCCGTCGTCGTCGCCGCGGTCGCCGCCGGCGCGCTGACCGCTGCCACCGCCCCGGCCGGCGCCGCCGAGAGCGCCGCGTCCCCCCGGCTCAGCGTCCTGACGTACAACGTGTTCCTGATGAGCAAGAACCTGTACCCCAACTGGGGCCAGGACCACCGCGCCGCGCAGATACCGCGGGCCTCCTTCTACCAGGGCCACGACGTGGTCGTGCTCCAGGAGGCCTTCGACAACGGCGCCTCGGACGCGCTGAAGGCCAACTCGGCGTCGCAGTACCCGTACCAGACCCCGATCGTCGGCCGCAGCAAGACCGGCTGGGACGCGACGGGCGGCGCCTACTCCACCACCACCCCGGAGGACGGCGGCATCACGATCCTGAGCAAGTGGCCGATCGTCCGCAAGGAACAGTTCGTCTACAAGGACGCCTGCGGCGCCGACTGGTGGTCCAACAAGGGCTTCGCCTACGTCGTGCTGGACGTGGGCGGCACGAAGGTGCACGTGGTCGGCACGCACGCGCAGTCCACCGACCCGGGCTGCGGCGCGGGCGAGGCGGCGCAGATGCGCGCCCGTCAGTTCCAGGCGATCGACGCCTTCCTCGACGCCAAGAACATCCCGGCGAACGAGCAGGTCATCGTCGCCGGCGACATGAACGTCGACTCGCGCACCCCCGAGTACGCGTCGATGCTCGCCAACGCCGACCTGGCGGGCACCGACTCGCGCACGGGTCACCCGTACTCCTTCGACACGGCCCTGAACTCGATCGCGAACTACCGCTACCCCACGGACCCGCGCGAGGACCTGGACTACGTCCTGTACCGCAAGGGCAACGCCCGCCCGGCCGGCTGGGAGAACAACGTGGTCAAGGAGGAGTCCGCCCCGTGGACGGTCTCCAGCTGGGGCACGTCCTACACGTACACCAACCTCTCCGACCACTACCCGGTGATCGGCCGCTAGCAGCCCGCGCGGCCGTCGGGAAGACCGGGGCGCCAGCACGCCCGATCCCGAGTTCTTCGAGCGGGTGGCCGCGCTCGTCCCGGCCGCCGCGCCGTGCTCCGTCCCGCCACGGTAGGTGGTGGGGGCGGCGGCGCACGTGCGTCCGCCGTCGGAGGACACCGCGCCGGAGTACGACCGCAGGAGGAGCGCGGGTACCTCCTGCGGTCGCACGGCGGCCGCCCTTTCGGGGTGTCCGTGTGCGACTGGGGTGGCATGCGCCGGAGACCGCGGGCCGATGTGCCACCGTGTGCGCCGCTTCGAGGATGGCGGGGTGACCGAGACGATCGCGGGACTGTCCATGTCCCTTCCGGAGTTCCTTGCCGTGCTGGGCGCCGTCGCGCTGGTGGTGGCGCGCTGGCTTCCCCCTGCCGCCCGTCCGCGCGTCACGATGGCGGCGGGGGCGGTGTTCGTGCTGTCCGTGGTCGTGCTGGGTGTGGTGGGGATCCGTTGGCAGTTGCTGCCGGTGCTGGCGGGGGGTGCCGTCGCGCTGCCGTTCGCCCTCTCCCCGCTGCTCCGAACGCTCCGGCGCCGTCCCGGCCGGCGGGCGTGGCGGGCGCGGTGGTGGCTGGCGTTGCCGGGGTCGGTGGCCTGCCTCGGACTGATCGCCGCCGGGCCGGTGGCCGCCTGGGCGTTTCCCGTGCCCGTGTTCCCCGGGCCGTCGGGCTCCTTCGCCGTCGGCACCCGGGTGATGCAGTGGACCGACCCGAACCGCCCCGAGAGCTTCACCGCCGACCCGGACGACCGGCGCACGGTCGTGGTCCAGCTCTGGTACCCCGCGCAGAAGAGCCCCGCGGGCGCGCAGCGGGCCCAGTACCTCGGACGCACGGAGCAGGAGGCGCGCACCGTCTCCGCTGCCCTGGCCCGTGCCGTCGGCCTGCCCGGCTTCCTGGTCGACGGCGTACCGCAGGCCCGCACCCACGCGGTCTTCAACGCCCCGGTGGCCGGTGGGGGCGAACGGTTCCCCGTCGTGCTGTTCTCCCCCGGAGCGGGCGGGGTGCGCACCCAGAACACCGCCTGGGCGGAGGAACTGGCCAGCCACGGCTACGTGGTGGCCGCCCTCGACCACCCGTACGACTCCGCGGCGGTCGTCCTGGACGACGGCCGGACCATCCGCGCCGCGACCGCCTCCACCGGCGACCGGGACGCGGACCAGGAGCTCGCGGCCGGCTGGACGGCCGTCAGGGCCGCCGACCTCGGCTTCGTCCTCACCCAGCTGGAGGGCCTGGACCGCGACGCGATCGCCGCCCCGCCGGTCGGAAGTGACCCGTCGACCGGACGCGACCCGCTGGCCGGGCGCGACCCGCTGGCCGGGCGTCTGGACACCGGCCGGGCCGTGGCGACCGGCCACTCCATGGGCGGTGCCGCCGCCCTGCAGGCAGCCCGGCAGGACCCCCGGTTCGCCGCCGTCATCGACCTGGACGGCTACCCCCACGGCCCCGCCGCCCCGGCCCTCCACCAGCCGGTGCTCGCGCTCACCCAGGCCATCACCCCGAGCACCGACCCGCGATACCTGCCTCGCCTCACCGAGGCCCTCGCATCCGACAGCGCGACGAGCTACCGGCTCACCGTCCCCGGCGCCACCCACCTCACCTTCATGGACGGCCCGCTGTACCTGCCGCCAGTGCCCTCGATCGTCGGCTCCCTGGGGCGCACCGGGAGCCCCCGTGTCGTCGCCGCGACTACGCTCGCCTTCCTGGACGCCACGCTGCGGCACGCGCCCGGCGACCTGCCCGGCGCGCTGTCGGCCTACGGCAGCCTCAGCGTCCACCGCCCGGACGCCCCCCGCTGACCGGCCGCGCCGGCTGCCCTCCGGCGGTCACGGTCAGGAACTCCACCGGCACGCGGCGGACGGCAGTCCCCTACCGGTGACGTGGCCCCCGGCCGCTGCGGGCCGGGGGCCGGGCCGGGTCGGACTACGGGGCCTCGTACGGCTCCGCGTACAGGTTCTCGATCAGGTCCGCGTACGTCTCTCGGACCACCCGGCGGCGCAGCTTCAGGGAGGGCGTCAGCTCGCCCGACTCCGGGCCCCATTCCTCCGTCAGCAGCCGGTAGCGCTTGATCTGCTCGGTGCGGTTGAGCCGGGCGTTGGCCGCCTCGACCGCGCGGGCGACCTCCTCGCGGACCGCCGGATGGCGGGCGAGTTCGGCCAGGGAGCCGGCCTCGATGCCGCGCGCCGCGGCCCAGGCCGGGGCCAGCTCCGCGTCCAGGACCAGCAGGGCGACGAGGTAGGAGCGGCCGTCGCCGTGCACCATGGCCTGGCCGATCAGCGGGTGCTCCTTGACGGTGTTCTCCACCAGCGCGGGCGAGACGTTCTTGCCGTTCGAGGTGACGATGAGTTCCTTCTTGCGGTCCGTCAGCCACAGGAAGCCGTCCTCGTCGAGCCGGCCGACGTCCCCGGTCGGGAACCAGCCGTCGGCGTCGTGCGCCGGCTCCAGCGAGCCGTCGGGCCGCAGGTAGCCGCCGAAGACGGTCTCGCCGCGGGCGAGGATCTCCCCGTCCTCGGCCAGCCGCAGCTCCAGTCCGTCGATCGGGCGGCCGACGGAGCCGAGGCGGAAGGCGTCGGGGCTGTTCACGGTACAGACGCCCGAGGTCTCGGTCAGGCCCCAGGCGTCCATGATCGTGATCCCCCAGCCCGCCCAGAAGCGGACCACGTCGATCGGCATCGGCGCGGTGGCGCTCGCCGTCCACAGCAGGCGGTCCAGGCCGGCCAGACCGAGCAGCGGGTCGAGGACCTGCTCCTTGGCCCGGGTGTACGAGGCTTCGAGTGCTGCCGGGACCGGCTCGCCGCGCTCGCGGTGCCCGGCCCGGGTGCGGGCGAGGTCGCCCGCCGCCTCGATGGCCTCGCGCTGCCCGGCCGGCAGTTGCGCGAGGACCGCGCGTACGGACGCGGCGAGCTTCTCCCACACCCGGGGCACCCCGAAGAACTGCACCGGGCGCAGTTCTCGGACGGCCGGCGCCACGGCGGCCGGGTCGGCGACCATCCGGACGTGCGCCGCCCTCAGCAGCGGCAGGTAGATCCCGAGGATGCGCTCGGCGATGTGCGCGAAGGGCAGGTAGCAGATGTGCTCGGCGTGCTCGGGGAGCTCGACGCGCCGGTCCAGGCGGACGGACTGGAGCAGGATGTTGCGGTGGGTCAGCCGGACGCCCTTGGGGTCCCCGGTGGTGCCCGAGGTGTAGACGACGGTCAGCGGGTCCTCGGGCCGGGTCTCCTGCCAGGCCTTCTCGAAGGCGTCGGCGCGGTGCAGCCGGGCCCCGCTCGCGTACAGGGAGGCGTACGTGCCGTGGCCGCCGGCGTCGGCGTCCGCGGCCGCGGCCTCGGCCACGACCAGCCGCTCCAGGGGGACGGTCCGGTCGGCGAGCAGCGGCTCCCACCGGGCGAGTTCGCGTGCGCCCTCGACCAGGGCGAGGCGGGCCCGGCTGTGGCGGGCGATGTGGGCGATCTGCCCGGGCGCGGAGGTCCCGTACACGGTGACCGGGACGGCGCCGAGGTGGACGAGGGCGAGGTCGCTGAGCCAGTGCTCGGGCCGGTTCCCCATCATGATCAGGACGTGGTCGCCGCGCTCGACTCCGAGGGCGGCGTAGCCGGCGGCCAGGACGGCGACCCGCCGCCGGACCTCGGCCCAGCCGAGGGTGGTCCAGTCGGGGGAGCCGGGGGCGGTGCGCCACGAGAGGGCGGGGAGGTCGCCGTACTCGGCGGCGTTGCGGGCCAGCAGGGCGGGGAGGGTGAGCTCTTCGGGAGGTCCGGGCAGTCGCAGTTTCGTGGTCATGGGCAGCTCCTGGCCGTTTCACATCGTTGGTGCGACAGCAATACTGTTGAACCGCGGTACTGGAACGGGACGTGCTGATCAGAGAGCGGGGCGAGCGACCATGACCACCGGGGTACCCGAGCCCACGCTCACCGTCGACGAGCTCGCCTCCCGGGCGGGGGTCACCGTCCGCACCGTACGGTTCTACAGCACGCGCGGCCTTTTGCCCCCTCCCGTGATCGGACCCCGTCGCGTGGGCCACTACGGGCCGGAGCACCTCTCGCGGCTGGCGCTGATCGAGGAGCTCCAGCACCAGGGCATGACCCTGTCCGCCATCGAGCGCTACCTCGACGCCCTCCCCGACGACCTGAGCGCCCACGACCTGGCCGTCCACCGGGCGCTGGTGGCGACCTGGGCGCCGGACTCCGCCGAGGAGGTCTCCCGGGAGGAGCTGGAGAAGCGGGCCGGGCGGCCGCTGCCGCAGGAGGACCTGCGCCGCCTCGCGGCGATGGACGTGATCGCGGAGAGCGGCGGGGGGTTCCGGGTCGACCTGTCGCTGCTGCGGCTCGGGGTGGCCCTGCTCGACGTGCCGATCTCCCACGCGACGATCCTCGCGGCGCGCCGGGTGATGCTGGAGCACGCCCGGGCGACGGCGCAGGAGTTGACCCGCCTCTTCCGCGACGAGGTGTGGGGGCCGTTCACCGAGGGCGAGGACGACCCGGAGCGGGTGGAGTCCATGAAGGCGCTGTCGGCGCACATGCAGCCGATGATGGTGCAGGCCCTGGTGACCGCGTTCCAGCGGTCGCTGAGGGAGGAACTGAAGGCGGCGTTCGCCACGGGCGATTGACCCCGCCCCGCACGGAACGCCCAACTCCGGCGCGGGGACGGTAGGTTCGGCCGTATGGCAGAGATCCACAGAACCACGATGACCCCCACCAAGCTGGAGCTCCTCGCCGGCTGGCTCCCCGGGCAGCCCTGGTACGCGGCCACGGGCAGTGCCCCGGAGCCGGTCAAGGCCGGCGGGTTCCGCCTCGACGACCCGGAGGGCGAGGTGGGCATCGAGTTCATGGTCGTGGCCGACGCCTCCGCCGAGCCGCCGGTCGCCTACCACGTGCCGCTGACCTACCGGGGCGCCCCGCACGACGGCGCCGAGGCGGGCCTGCTGGGCACCTCCGAGCACGGCGTGCTCGGCAAGCGCTGGATCTACGACGCCACGCACGACCCGGTGGCCGTCGAGCGGCTGCTGGCCCTACTGCGGGGCGAGGCCGAACCGCAGGCGCAGAGCGTCTCCGACGCCCCCGACCCGACGGTCGCCGTGGAGAACCCGGCCGCCGGGCTGCCGGACCCGGACGCGGCCCCGCGGGCCGCGCACGGGCCGCAGGGCACCGAGGTCCACGTGGCCGGGCTGCCCGCCGCCCTAGCGGTGACGCGCGTCCTGCGCCCGGGCACGCCGGCCGACGGCGCGGCCGCGGTCGTCACCGGCTGGACCCTGCCCGACGGGACGCAGCTGCGCGGGGTGTTCGCCGCCCTGCCGCCCCGCACCCAGGGGACGAGAGGCCCCGTCGAGTGCGCGTCGGACACCGTCGCCGGTGCCGCGGCCGGCGGCTGCTCGATGATGGTGTGGGCGTTGGTG
>NZ_JBHXTC010000018.1:0-6712 GCF_042677605.1 Streptomyces sp. NPDC127106
CCCCTGAGGGGGCGGCCCGTCAGGGGCGCGGGGAACTGCGCGAGCAAGCACCGTCGGCCCGCAGTGCCGATGCGACGGGACGCCCCGCACGGGGGCGGGGTCCGGGGCGTAGCCCCGGTTTCTGGGGGCGACGGCTACAGGAGGGCGCGGAGGCGGTCGGCCAGGAGGTCCCAGCGCCACCGCTCCTCCACCCAGGCCCGGCCCCGCTCGCCCATGCGGCAGCGCAGCTCCGGATCCCGGAGGAGGGCGACGATGCGGTCCGCCGCGTCCCCGGGGTCGCCACCCCGGACGACCCACCCGGTCTCTCCGTCCAGCACCGCGTCCGGCGCCCCGCCGGAGTCCCCCGCGACCACCGGCAGCCCGGTCGCCGAGGCTTCCAGGTAGACGATGCCGAGGCCTTCGACGTCCAGCCCGCCCCGCCGGGTCCGGCACGGCATCGCGAAGACGTCGCCGGCGCCGTAGTGCGCCGGGAGTTCGGACCAGGGGACCGCGCCGGTGAAGACCACCGAGTCCGCGACTCCCGTCTCGCCGGCCAGCCGCCGCAGGTCGGCCTCGTACGGCCCGCCGCCGACGATCAGCAGCACCGCGTCCGGCACCGCCGCCAGGATCCGCGGCATCGCCCGGATCAGGGTGTCCTGCCCCTTCCTCGGCACGAGCCGCGAGACGCACACCACGACCGGGCGGTCGGACAGCCCCAGCCGGGCCCGGACCTCGTCGCCGCCCGACCCGGGGTGGAAGGTCTTCTCGTCGACGCCCGGCGGGAGCTGCACCATCCGGTCCGCCGCCGCACCGGTCAGCGCCGAGGCGATGCGGGAGCGCGTGTACTCGCCCAGGTAGGTCAGGGTGTCGGTGCCCTCGCCGATGCGGCGCAGCAGTTGCCGCGCCGCGGGCAGCTGTGCCCAGCCGGCCTCGTGGCCGTGCGTGGTCGCCACGATCCGCCGGGCTCCGGCCCGGCGGAGGGCCGGTCCCATCAGACCGAGCGGGGCGGCGGCCCCGAACCACACCGACTCGCAGCCGTGTTCGCGCAGCAGTCCCACGGCCCGGCGGGTGACCCGCGGGGTCGGCAGCAGCATGGTCGTGCGGTCGCGCACCACCTGGAACGGCTGCTCGGCGTCGAAGGCGGCGGTGGCCTCGCGGCCCTCCGCGCCGTGCTTCCAGGTGGAGGCGTAGACGACGATCCGGTCGGGGTCCAGGCGCAGTGCCATGTTGTGCAGGAAGGCCTGGATGCCGCCCGGTCGCGGCGGGAAGTCGTTGGTCACGATCAGCGTCTTGTGCATCGCCTGCCGACAGTACCGGACCGGCCCGCGGGCCCTGCCGCTGCCTTCGGGGACGGGGCCCGCCACCCCTACGGCGTCGGGGCGGCCGCGCCGAGGTCGGTGCGCAGGGTGTCCCGCCAGGCCTCGGTCAGGGCGGCCTCGTCCGTGTCGAGGGCCTCCCGCAGGGCGACCGGGAGCGGCTCGCGGCCGACGCGGCCGTACAGGTCGACGAGGGCGGCGTCGCCCCACCGCCGCGCGACGAGCCGGCAGGCCAGCCAGGCGCCCTCGTACGCCCGGGCGAGCGCCTCCGGGTCGCCGCCGAAGGCGAAGTCCTCGTTCCGCGGCAGTCGCGCGGGCAGCTCCCCGCGCCGTACCGCCCGGCCGAGCGCGGGCGCGGCCCGTTCGGGAGCGGGGTCGCTGCCGTGGTACGCCGCCCAGTCGGCGAAGCCTTCCGACAGCCACAGCGGGGTCGTGGCCGTGGTCTCCCGGCGGGTGGCCACGTGGGTGGCTTCGTGGGTGAGGACGACGGCCCGCCCCTCGGCGGTGAGTCCGGCGTACGCCTCCGGGTTGACGACGATCCGGTCGGCGGGGGCCGGGCCGCTCCCGACCCGGCCCGTGGTCACCGCGGCCATGCCCCGGTACTCGGCGGCCGGCCGCCCCAGCAGCGCCGCCATCGCGTCCACCGAGCCGGGCACCAGCACCACGACCCGGCCCGCCCAGGGCCGCGGCCAGGCGGCGTTCACCGCGGGCACCGCCCGGTCGACCTCGGCGGCGATCGCGGTCAGGGCCGGCCCGCCCGGGCCGGAGCCGAGCACGAGGCCGTGCGCGCCCCGGACCACCGCCACCGGCCCCTGGTCCCACAGCTGCGGCGGGGCCCCGGGGGCCGGGGCGTCGCCGGTGACCCGCCACCGCCCGTCGGACAGGCCGAGCCGCACCTCGCGGGCGGAGCCTGCCGCGGCGGTGTCGTACCCGGAGAGCCGGTAGTGCAGTGCGGCGGTGGCGGTGGCGCGGGCCCCGTCCCGCCGGACGCCGGTGACCTCGTACGCCCAGTCCTCCAGCGGGATCCCGGCGAGCTCCGCGGGCGGCCGCTGCGCCCAGGCGGCGACGGCGGCGCGGACGTCCCGGTCGGCGGTGTCGCGCGGCGTCGCGGGCGCGGCGCAGCCGGAGAGCAGCCCGCACAGGAGCACGCACACCAGCAGGCACGGCAGCCCGCACAGCAGCCCGCGCGACGGCCCGGGCACCGGCAGCGCGGACCGCGGCAGCGGCAGTGGCAGTGGCAGCGGCGGCACTACGGCGGCTCGGCGGAGCGGGGGCATCCGCCGATCCTAGCCAGGGCTCCGCTCAGGGGCGGGTGACGGAGGACACCGGCATCATGCCGACGGGGTCGTAGCGGACCCGGGCTCCCGGGTAGGGGGCGTGCACCACCTGGCCGTTGCCGACGTACATGCCGACGTGGCTGGCGTCGGAGCGGTAGGTCACCAGGTCGCCCGGCCGGGCCTCGGACAGCGGGACCTGCCGGCCCGCGTGCCGCTGGGCCTGCGAGGTGCGCGGCAGGGAGACGCCCGCCTGCCGGTACGACCACACCATCAGCCCGGAGCAGTCGAAGCCGGAGGGGCCCGTGGAGCCCCAGATGTACGGCCGGCCCACGGCGGAGCGGGCGGCCCGCACGGCCGCCGCGGCCCGGCCGGAGGAGGGTCCGAGCGCACCGGTGGCGGTCAGGTCGGGCAGCGCGCCGCCACGGTCGCCGGAGCGGGAGGCCCGCTCGAAGTCGGCCCGCTCCTGGGCGGGCATCTCGTTGAGCAGCCGCCGGGCCGCGGCGAGCTTCGCCGTCACGACGCGCTTCTCCCGGGCCACGTCGGCCCGTACGGCCTCCAGTTCGGCGAGCTTCCGCGCGGCCTCGCTGCGCTGCTGGGCCAGCCGCCGCTGCTCCTTGCGCAGTTCGTCGAGCTGCCGGGTCTGGTGGTCGGTGAGCCGGCCGAGGGTGGCGGCCTTGTCGAGGTATTCGTCGGGGTCCTCGGACAGCATCAGTTCGACGGCGGGGTCGATGCCGCCGGAGCGGTACTGGGCTCCGGCGAAGGCGCCGAGGAGGCCGCGCATGGTGTTGATGCGGTCCTGACCGCGGGCGAGCCGGTCCTGGGCGCGGTCGACGTCGGCGCGGAGCCGGTCGGCCCGCTCCCCCGCCTCGTTGAAGCGTTCGGTGGCCCGTTCTGCTTCCTCGAAGAGCCGGTCGACCTGGGCGCGGACGGTCGCCGAGGGCTCCTTCGGCAGGGCCGGTGCGGCGCTGGCGGGCACCCCGGTGATGGCGGCGGCGGTGGCCGCCGCGGCGGCCGCGGTCAGCATGCCGACCTTGGTGTTCCGGTCGAGGCTGCCGGGTCCGGACCGGCGGTGGGACGCCATGCGGAACCGCTCCCTTGCGCTGCGCGGGACCGGGTCCGTCCCCCGTGGACGGCCGTGTGCCGGGTTCCGCGCTGGCAGACAGTAGCCGCGCGGCTACCCCCCGACCAACGACCGCCGCGGGCCGCACGTGCCGGCGCCCCGCCTCAGACGCAGGTCATCGGCGGGGCGCGAGGTCAGGACGGGGCCGCGCAATTCGCCCGGACGGTCGACGTCCGGCGCGCCGGTGTTCCGCCGGGAGCGCAGGGGCACGTCCGGACGGTTCGCCTCACGTCGGGTCAGATGCGGACGCCGAACTGGGGCGACATGTAGCTGATCTTCTCGTACTTGATGCCGCCGCGCGGGTTCGAGGCGTGCAGGGTCATGCCGTTGCCGGCGTACAGGCCGACGTGGTGCAGGTCGGAGTAGAAGAACACCAGGTCGCCGGGTTGCAGCTCACTGAGGGGGATGCGGGTGCCCTCCTCGGCCTGGGTCCAGGTGGTGCGGGTGATGCTCACGCCGGCCTGCTTGTACGCCCACTGCGTCAGGCCGGAGCAGTCGAACGCGCTGGGGCCGGTGGCGCCGGACTGGTACGCGTAGCCCAGCTTGGTCTTGGCGGCCGCCAGGGCGGCGCCGGCCCGGCCGGAGGCCTTCACGTTGCCGACGTCGGCGCGGTCGGCGTCGCCCTGGCTGGTCCGGCTGTCCTCGTCCTTGATCTGTTGGCGCTCCTGCGCGGTCAGGGTGTTCAGGAGGGCCTGGGCCTCGGCGAGCTTGGCCTGCGAGGCCTTCTTCTTCTCGCCGAGCTCCTTGCGGGTGGCGTCGAGGTCGGCGAGCTTGCCGGCGGCTTCCTGGCGCTGCTGTGCGAGGCTGCGCTGCTTGGCCTGGATCTTCTGGACGGCGTCGACCTGTCGGCCCGTCAGCTGCTGCAGGGTGGAGGCCTTGTCGAGGTAGGTCTCGGGGTCGCCGGAGAGGAAGAGGGCGACGGACTGGTCCATGCCGCCGGTGCGGTACTGGGCGCTGGCCATCGACCCGAGCGTGGTGCGCAGCTGGTTGAGCTCCTCCTGGCCGCGGGCGACCTGGTCCTGGATCTGACCGATCTCCTTTTCGAGCTTCTCCTGTCGCTCCTTGGCCAGGTTGGACTTCTCGGTGGCCTGCTCCGCCTCCTCGTAGAGGGCGTCGACCTTGGCCTTGACCTCGTCCTTGCCCGGCCGGTTGGGCGCGGCGGAGGCGCTGTGCGCGGAGAGGGCGACGGCTGCGGCGGCCGCGGCGGTGAGCACGGTCACCCGTGCGCGGCCCGGCTGCTTGGGTCGACGGTGGGACGCCACGAGCCGGGCTCCTTTGCTCGGACCGCCGGAAGAGGGGGCGCGTCACGCGCGCACGGGCCGGCGACACCTCCGCCGACACCCCGAATGAGT
Organism: Streptomyces sp. NPDC127106; assembly: GCF_042677605.1. Classification (NCBI taxonomy): domain Bacteria; kingdom Bacillati; phylum Actinomycetota; class Actinomycetes; order Kitasatosporales; family Streptomycetaceae; genus Streptomyces; species Streptomyces sp. NPDC127106. The sequence continues at coordinate 5,045 of NZ_JBHXTC010000018.1, forward strand.
GATCTACCGCACGAAGGTTTGACCAGACCCTAGTGACCGCGTGTGATCACTTCAAACCCCCTCGGGAAAAAACCCGGCCCCCGACCAGGTTCTTTACCTTCACCGCACGCTCCGTGCCGACGAGTTGACGGTACGTTCCCCGACCGCACAGCCAAATCGGGTATTTCACTTAGAGGTTAGGAAACGCGCGAAAGCCGCTTCAGGAGCAAAGCGGACGTCACGGGCCGGGCTCCGGCCTTCGCCACCCCGTCGGCCACCTCGCGGTCCGTCGAGACGACGACCACCGGCCGGCCCGGCGGCTCCGCGCGCACCAGCTGGCGGATCAGCTCGTCCGCCGTGACACCCGGCTTGGAGAACAGCACCCGCACCCCGCGCGGCGGCGCGAGCAGCACCGGCGCGGCCAGCTCCGCCCCGTCGAAGACGCAGGTCATCTCCGCGCCCGTCTGCGCGGCCAGCATCGACAGCCCGCCCAGCAGCCGCAGCCGCTGCTTCTCCAGGGGCATCGTCGGATAGCCGGTCTTGGTCACGTTGTAGCCGTCGACCACCAGGTGCACCTGAGGCAGCGCCAGCAGCTGGTCCAGCAGCGCCGGGTCGGTCTCCGACAGCGCCCGCGCAGCGATGTCCTTGGGGCTCATCCGGCCCGGCTCCACCGCGTCCACGGTCTCGGCGGGCCGCGTCGACACCGGCGGCAGCGCCAGCTCCCGGCGCAGCCCCTGGGCCGCGTCCAGCACCGTGTCCAGCAGCAGCCGCAGCCGCATGTCCTCGACGCTGCGGCCCTCACGGGCGGCCCGTCGGGAGGTCTCCAGCGCCGCCTCGGCCTCCGCCAGACGGGACTTGAGCCGGCGCGCCTCGCTCTCGGCGGACGCCACCTGCGCGGCCGCCTCGGCGCGGATCCCCTCGATCTCGGCGGTGAGCTTGCGCAGCGCCGCCTCGCCCCGCTTGACGTCGCTCAGGGCGCTGCGCAGCTTGCGCTGAAGCGATTCGGCTTCCTTGCGGGCCGCCTCCAGCTCGCCGCGCACCTGCTCGCCGCCGTGCCGCTGCAGGTCCCGTAGGTGGGCCAGCTCCTCGCGCAGCCGGTCCACTTCGCGCCGGGCCTCCTCGTCCGCCCGCTCGGCGTCGGCGCGCTGCGCCTCCTCGCCCGCGGCGGCCACCAGCTTCACCCAGCCCACCGGCCGCAGGATGTACGCGGCGGCGGCCACGTCCAGCGGGTCGGCGGCCGCGGGCGGGGCGCCGGACTCCAGCGCCCCGGCCAGCTCCGCCTGGGCCTCGCGCACCTTCTCGGCGACGCGCCCGCGGAAGACCGCGTCCGTCTCCACCGCCGCGGCCATGGCGTTGCCCGCGAACTTGGCGCGCCGGCTCGGAGTGAACCGGGCGTACTGGCGCAGCTGTCCCGGGAGGTCCGCGACCGTCAGTGCACCGAAGGCGTCCGAGACGAGCGTGACGACCCGGCGCCGCACGCCCTCCGGCAGCGGGCGGTCGAGCACCTCGGCGGCGTCGTCGGCCGCACCGGCCGGGTCAGCGCCGCTTCCTGGCTCCACAATCCGTCACCCCTACCGTGTTCTCCTCGGTGGGGGGGGGGGCCGGCCGGGGTGCGCCCCCCGCCCGGCCCCACAATCAATACGGTTGCTTTTAAAAAAAAAACAACCCACCACACCACGCGTGAGAGAC
>NZ_JBHXTC010000018.1:6722-17759 GCF_042677605.1 Streptomyces sp. NPDC127106
CGCGGCTCGGCCGCCCGCCCCCCCACACAAACTCACCCCCCGAGCCGTCTCTGGGGGGGGGGGGGCGCGCAGCAGGGCGCCCCCCGCCCCCGGCCTGTCCACAAGTTCGATCTGGTCCACCGCGTTGCACCAGCGGCAGCGGACCGACTCGATGGTCTCACTGACCACCTCGCGCTCCTCGACCTTGGGCTCCCCGGCGAGATCCAGGTGGACGTACTCCACGACCTTCGACGAACGAGTGACGTCGAAACGCGTGAGGTTGCCGCACAGCGTGCAACGCCACCGGGTGCTGTCGGTCGGCAGGGGAACCGTCATCAGGCCGCACTCTCCTTCGTAGCTCTTTCAATTAAAGCCGCCGTCTGCGGGAATCGGCGGACCGCAGCACGTAACCCTACGGCCTGCCGGGGCGTGGGAAGGGGCCGGCCGGGTCATGCTCAATCGCATGATCGTAAAGTGGCGGGCCGTGCGCGAGGCCGCCCGGGGCCCGGTGGTCACCCACGCACTGATCGCCGCCTGCTGCGTGGTGTTCCTGCTCGGTCCCGCCTCCGGCCTGAACCCGGCGTACGGGACCGGCGAACGGCTGGTGGAGACGGGGACCGCCTACTTCCGGCGCTGGGGCGTGGTCCCGGACGAGCTCTTCGGGGGCTCCGCCCGGGCGCTGCTGACGCCGCTGACGGCCCTGTTCGTCCACGGCAGCTGGCTGCACCTGCTCGGCAACCTGCTCTTCCTCCACGTCTTCGGTGCGATGACGGAGGAGCGGATGGGCCGCGCGGCCTTCCTCTGCTTCTACATCGGCACGGGCTACCTCGCGCTGGCGGCGTACGCGGCGGCCAACGCCTCCTCCGGGGAGACGCTCGTCGGGGCGTCCGGCGCGATCTCGGCGGTACTGGGCGCGTTCCTGTACCTGTTCCCGCGCGCCCGGGTGACGAGCCTCTTCCCGTTCCTGTTCTTCCTGCCGCTGCGGTTCCCCGCCCGGCTCGTCCTGCTGTTCTGGTTCGCCCTGCAGTGGGTGGCCGCGCACCGCGCGGACAGCGGGCCCGGCGTGGCGTACCTGGCGCACCTGGTGGGCTTCTCCCTCGGCTTCGTCCACGCGTGGGTGCGTTACCGGCGTGCGACTAGAGTGAGGCGACCAGCGACGGCCACCGAGGGAGACAGCCAGCCATGATCACCGCGATCGTGCTCATCAAGACCAGCGTGGACCGCATCCCCGAGATCGCCGAGTCCATCGCGGCGCTGGAGAACGTCAGCGAGGTCTACTCCGTCACGGGCACGTACGACCTCATCGCCCTGGTGCGCGTGAACCGCCACGACGACCTGGCGGACATCATCCCGGGCCGCATCAGCAAGATCCCCGGCGTGGAGGCGACGGACACCCACGTGGCGTTCCGCACCTACTCCCAGCACGACCTGGAAGCGGCCTTCGCCATCGGCCTGGACGCCTAGCCGCCCCTGCCGCCGCCGGAGCCCCCGCCCGCCGGCCGCGCCCCGGCGTCAGAGCCGCGGCAGGGCCTCCCCGGGGTCTTCCGGGCCCGGCAGCGGCCGGCCCTCCGCACAGGCCAGGGCGGTGGCCACCGGGTCCCCGTACGTCGTGTGCCTCATGGTCACCGACCGTGTCACACGGCCGGGACGCAGCGGCCCTCCTCCGTGCGGTACTGCCACTGCGCGCCCTCGGTGACGAGCTCCCGGACCGCGCGGACGAACCGCTCCACGTGCTCGTCGGGGGTCCCGGCGCCGAAGCTCACCCGGATCGCGTTCAGCGACCTCCCCCGCCCCGCGGCCGGGGGGACCCCCACCTCGCTCCGCCCGCCCGGCTCCCCCTCCGGGGCCCCGCACGCGCCGGGCTCCTGCGGGGCGCTGCCGAGCAGGGTGCGCACCAGCGGATGGGCGCAGAACAGGCCGTCGCGGACCCCGATGCCGTACTCGGCCGACAGGGCGGCGGCGAAGTGGGAGCTGTTCCAGCCCTCCACCACGAAGGAGAGGACGCCGACGCGCGGGGCGTCGTCCCCGAACAGGGAGAGGATCCGCACCTGCGGGATGCCGGCGAGGCCCGCGCGGACCTGTGCGATCAGCTCGTGTTCGCGGGCGACGAGCCGGTCGAAGCCGGCCTCGGTCAGGGCGCGGCAGGCGGAGGCGATGGCGTAGACGCCGATGACGTTGGGGGATCCGGCCTCGTGGCGGGCGGCCGTGGTGTGCCACTCGACGTCGACGCCGCCGTCCTCGCGGCGGGCGACCGTCCGCGAGGCGCCGCCGCCGGCCAGGTAGGGCCGGGCCTGCTGCAGCCAGTCGGCCCGTCCGGCCAGCACGCCCGAGCCGAAGGGCGCGTACAGCTTGTGCCCGGAGAAGGCCACCCAGTCCACGTCGAGGTCCTGGACGGAGACGGGGTGGTGCGGGGCCAGCTGGGCGGCGTCGAGGACGATCCGGGCGCCGTGGGCGTGCGCCGCGGCGGCGAGCTCGCGCACCGGCCACAGCTCACCGGTGACGTTGGACGCCCCCGTGACGCAGACCAGCGCCGCACCGTGGACGTCCCGGTCCGCGAGGGCCCGCTCCAGGGCGGCCACGGCCTCCTCGGGGCTGCGCGGGGCGTCGAGGTACGTGACCTGCGCACCGTCCCAGGGCAGCAGCGAGGCGTGGTGCTCGGTCTCGAAGACGAAGACGCGGCAGTCGGCCGGGAGAGCGGCGGCGAGCAGGTTGAGGGAGTCGGTGGTGGACCGGGTGAAGACCACCTGGTCGGAGGGGCGGCAGTCCAGGAACGCGGCGACCGCGGCCCGGCTCTGCTCGAAGAGGTCGGTGGAGAGCTGCGAGAGGTAGCCCGCCCCGCGGTGCACGCTGCCGTAGTAGGGGGCGTACGCGGCCACGTCGTCCCAGACGCGCTGGAGGGCGGGGGCGCTGGCGGCGTAGTCGAGGGCCGCGTAGGTGACCTCGCCACCCGTGACGAGCGGGACGGTGACGTCCCGGCCGAGGACCGGGAGCGGCCCGGCACAGGCGGCGGAAGCGGCACCGCCCGCGCAGGCGGCGGAAGCGGCCGAGGCGGTCTCGACGGAGGCGGTAGCGGTCGCGGTGGCGGCGTTCAGGAATGCGGACATGGCGGTATCTCCCGGCGGGCAGCGGAACGGCTTCGGATGTCACCCGTCCGCGGGTACGGCGCTGCGGCCGGCCGGGGGACGGGGAGGAATGCCTCGGAGCACGGGCCTGGGCGCACACGGCTGCCCGGGTACGCGGAGGGAAGGGACCCTGGTCCGAGGGGTGGAGAAGGGGCGGAGCCGCCCTATCGCATTCGCTTGCTCACGGAAAACGCTCCTCGAGGACCAGGACCCCTGGTGTCGAGGGATCCGCGCTTGCCGCGGACCTCGCTGCCCGCGGCCTGGTCATCACCCGGGGCACCCCGCCACGGAAGGAGGGTTGCCGGACAGCAAGCCGGGGCCAAAACGCTGTCACTCGTGACCTGGTCAGTCATCCTGCCACAAGATCCCGCACGCACAAGACCCCGGTCCGTATGCCGGACCGGGGTCTTGGCCGAAAAAGATCTCTCAGGTCAGGCGTTGCTGGCGGCCACCCACCGCTCCAGGGCGGCCTGCGCCGCGCCCGAGTCGATGGCCTCCGCGGCCCGCTCGACGCCCGCCCGGATCTGCTCCTCCAGGGATCCGCTGCCCGGGTCGACGGCCACCAGGGCGGCGGCCGAGTTCAGCAGCACCGCGTCCCGCACCGGGCCGGTCTCACCGGCCAGCACCCGCCGCGCGACGTCCGCGTTGTACGAGGCGTCCGCGCCCCGCAGCTCCACGACGTCCACGAGGCCGATGCCCACGTCGCGCGGGTCGAAGGCCTGCTCCTGCACCCGCCCCTCGCGGACCCACCACACCCGGGACGTGGCCGTCGTGGTCAGCTCGTCCAGGCCGTCGTCCCCGCGGAACACCAGGGCCGAGGAGCCGCGCTCCGCCAGCACGCCCGCGACGATGGGGGCCATCCGGGCGTCGGCGACGCCGGTGGCCTGCGCCCGGACCCGGGCCGGATTGGTCAGCGGGCCCAGGAAGTTGAAGGTGGTCCGGATGCCCAGTTCGCGGCGGGCCGGGGCCACGTGCCGCAGCGCCGGGTGGAACTTCACCGCGAAGCAGAAGGTGATGCCGGCCTCCTCGGCCACCCGGGCCACCCGGGCCGGGGTGAGGTCCAGGTTGACGCCCAGCTTCTCCAGCACGTCGGAGGCCCCGCTCGCCGAGGACGCGGCCCGGTTGCCGTGCTTGACCACCTTGGCGCCGGTACCGGCCACCACGATCGAGGACATGGTCGAGATGTTCACGGTCTTGGCCCCGTCGCCGCCGGTGCCGACGATGTCCACCGTCCGGCCGGGCACCTCGATCAGGTTGGCGTGCGCGTACATGGCCCGCACCAGGCCGTTGATCTCCTCGACCGTCTCCCCCTTGGCCCGCAGGGCGACCGCGAAACCGGCGATCTGGGCGTCGGTGGCCTCCCCCCGCATGATCCGGTCCATGGCCCACGCCGTGTCGTCGGCGTGCAGGTCCCGGCCCGAGAGCAGCGCGTCCAGTACGGCCGGCCAGGACCGGGCCGCCACGCTGTCGCCGCCTGCCGGGGTCACAACGTTCATGGTCCGCTCCTGAGGGTCCACAGTCGAATGGGAAGGCCTTCAGCCTATCCAGGCCGGACAGACGGCGAAGAGCCCCGTCCAGACCCTGGACGGGGCTCTTGCCGTGGGCGACACCGGGACTGACCGAAATCAGACCCTCACGCGGGATCAGTGGTGGCCGTGGCCGCTCTGGATCTCCTTGAACTCCTCCACCGTGGGCTTCGGAATCTGGTTGCCCTCGCCGTACATGCCCTGGCTGAGCTTGGCGCGGAGCTTCTCCGACATCTTGACCTTGCGCTCGACGCCGTTCTCGTCGACCGTCGGGCCGAGCTCCAGCGGCTTGTACTGCTCGTGCGCGGTGAGCGTGTGCAGCTTGGCCTGGTCCAGGGTCTCGTGGACCTCGATGAACTCACCGTGCGGCAGCCGCTTGATGATGCCGGTCTCACGACCGTGCAGCACCTTGTCGTGGTCCCGGCGCTGCAGGCCGAGGCAGATGCGCTTGGTGACGATGAACGCGATCACCGGGACGGCGAAGAAGCCGATCCGCACGAACCAGGTGATGTTGTTGATCGAGAGGTGGAAGTACTGCGCGAACATGTCGTTGCCACCGCCGACCAGGAGCACGATGTACTCCGCGATCCAGGCGACACCGAAGGCCGTGCGGGTCGGGGCGTTGCGCGGGCGGTCCAGGATGTGGTGCTCGCGCTTGTCGCCGGTGACCCAGGACTCGATGAACGGCCACACCGCGATCGCGCCGAGGACCAGCGGGAAGAGCACCAGCGGGATGAACACGCCCAGGACGAGCGTGTGGCCCCACAGGTTGATCTCCCAGCCCGGCATGGCACGGATCAGGCCTTCCGGCATACCCATGTACCAGTCGGGCTGCGCACCGGTGGACACGTGGTCCGGGCGGTACGGGCCGAGCGCCCAGATCGGGTTGATCGAGGCGATCGCCGCGATGGCCGCGATGACACCGAAGACCAGGAAGAAGAAGCCTCCGGCCTTGGCCATGTAGACCGGCAGCAGCGGCATGCCGACGACGTTGTTGTTCGTCTTGCCGGGGCCCGCGAACTGGGTGTGCTTGTGGTAGAAGACCAGGATCAGGTGGGCCACCAGCAGGCCCATCATGATGCCGGGCAGCAGCAGGATGTGGATCGAGTAGAACCGGGCGACGAAGTCGCCGCCGGGGAACTCGCCGCCGAAGAGGAAGAACGAGATGTACGTGCCGACGACCGGCACGGACAGGATCGCGCCCTCCATGAAGCGGACACCGGTGCCCGAGAGCAGGTCGTCCGGCAGGGAGTAACCGGTGAAACCGGTGAACATGCCGAGGACCAGCAGCAGGAAGCCGAAGACCCAGTTGACCTCACGCGGCTTGCGGAACGCGCCGGTGAAGAAGACGCGCATCATGTGCACGACCATGCCGGCGACGAAGATCAGCGCGGCCCAGTGGTGGATCTGCCGGATGAGCAGACCACCGCGGACGTCGAAGCTGATCTCCAGTGTCGAGGCGAACGCCTCGGACATCCGGACGCCCTGCATCGGCACGTACGAGCCGTGGTACACGACCTCGTTCATGCTCGGGTGGAAGAACAGCGTCAGGTACACACCCGTGAGGATGATGATGATGAAGCTGTAGAGGCAGACCTCACCCAGCATGAAGGACCAGTGGTCCGGGAAGATCTTGCGCATGTTCGCCTTGGCGAGGCTGTAGATGCCCAGGCGGCCATCCGCCCAGTCAGCCACGCGCTCGCCGGCGGGCGCCTTGCGCTTCCCCGCCGCGCCAGCGGCTGATGTGTTCGAAGTGGCGGTACTCATCCGCGCTCCCAGAATGCAGGACCGACGGGCTCCTCGAAGTCGCCGTGCGCCTCAAGGAAGCCTTCGCGGTTCACGCCGATCCGCAGCTGCGGAAGCGCGTGGCCGGCGGGTCCGAAGACGACGCGACCGCCGTCGGAGAGGTCGAAGGTGGACTGGTGGCACGGGCAGAGCACGTGGTGCGTCTGCTGCTCGTACAGGCTGATCGGGCAGCCGACGTGGGTGCAGATCTTCGAGTAGGCGACGATGCCGTCGTGGGACCACTCGAGTTCCTGCTTGTCCTTGATGTCCTCCGGCTTGATCCGGACGATCATCAGGGCGGCCTTGGCGATCTCGTTGTTGAAGTCGTGCGCGTCCTCCTCCAGGCCCTCGGGCATGACGAAGGTGAGCGAACCGACCGGGACGTCCTCGGGACGCAGCGGCTCCATCGTGTTCTGGTTGATGAGCAGCTTGCCCTTGGCCCACAGGGTGTGGCGCAGCTTGTCCTCGGGCAGCGGACCGAGGTCGCGCATGATCACGACGGCGGACAGCGGCAGCATGGCCAGCGCGCCGAGCATCGTGTTGCGGATCAGCGGACGGCGGGCGATGCCCGACTCGTTCGCACCGTCGGCGAAGTCCTGCATGACCTTCGCCTTGACCTCGGGCGAGGCCGCGATCTCGTGGCGGTCGTCGGCGACCTCGACGTCGGACATCAGGGTGCGGGCCCAGTGGACCGCGCCCGCGCCGATGCAGAAGAGGGCCGCGCCCAGGCTCATGCCGAGGGCGAAGTTGAGCGCGCTGATCTTCCCGAGGGGGAAGAGGAACACGATCTTGTCGACCGGGATGACCACGTACGACACGATGAAGGCAACGGTGGCCAGCATCGACACCGTGAAGAGCATCGCCACGGTGCGCTCGGAGCGCCTCGCGGCCCGCTCGTCGATGTCCTGGATGCGCGGCTTGTGGACCGGCAGGCCCGGGTCGGCGAACGGGTCGTCCGCGACCGCTACACCGGCGTGGTGCTCGTCGCCCTGCTCGCTCGGCAGGTGCTTTTCTTCGGGAATGTCTTGGCTACTCATGACTTCTTGGCCTTAGCGGTGTGGGCCGCGACCCAGACGGCGACAGCGATCAGCGCACCCAGACCGAAGATCCAGCCGAACAGGCCCTCCGAGACGGGGCCGAGGCCGCCGAGCTTCAGACCGCCGGGGTTGACCGACTTCTCGCCGTTCACGTTCTGGAGGTACGCGATGATGTCCTTCTTCTGCTTCTCCGGCATCGTGGTGTCGGGGAAGGAGGGCATGTTCTGCGGGCCGGTGAGCATGGCCTCGTAGATGTGCTTCGGCGAGACGTCCTCGAGGTTCGGGGCGTACTTGCCGTCGGTCAGCGCGCCGCCCTCACCGGTGAAGTTGTGGCACTGTGCGCAGTTGTTGCGGAACAGCTCGCCACCCTTTGCGATGTCGGCGCCGGCCGGGTCGTACTGCTTCTCGGTCGGCGTGATCGGACCGGCACCGAGGGAGGCGATGTACGCCGCCAGCTGGTCGATCTGCGCCTGCGAGTAGATGTTGGGCTTCTTCGGCACCTGGGCGCCGGGCTGCTGGGCCGGCATACGGCCCGTGCTCACCTGGAAGTCGACGGCCGCGGAGCCGACGCCGACCAGGCTGGGGCCGTCAGTGGTTCCCTGACCGCCGGTCCCGTGGCAGCTTGCGCAACCCACGGCGTAGAGCTTCTTGCCCTCCTCGATGGCGAGGGACTGGGCGGTTTCTTCGGCCTGCGCCTTGCCCGCAGGGGCGAAGGCGGCGTACAGCCCCCCAGTGGCCGCCAGCGCGAGGAGTAGAACGACGACCGCCGCCAGCGGATGGCGTCGTCGTGCGGAGAGCTTTTTCACGGATTACCCCGGTGTCAGGATCTTCTGCGTCGGTGTTTCTGGCTGTCGGTGCCGGGTCTGGCCCGGTGACGTGTTCGCTACTTGATCAGGTAGATCGTCGCGAAGAGGCCGATCCAGACGACATCGACGAAGTGCCAGTAGTAGGACACGACGATGGCCGACGTGGCCTGTTCGTGGGTGAACCTCTTGGCGGCGTACGTCCGGCCGAGGACCAGCAGGAAGGCGATGAGACCGCCCGTCACGTGCAGGCCGTGGAAGCCGGTGGTCAGGTAGAAGACCGAGCCGTACGGGCCGGACGAGAGCGTCATGTTCTCGTGCTTGACCAGCTCGGTGTACTCGAACACCTGGCCGCCGATGAAGATCGCGCCCATAACGAACGTGATGATGAACCACGTGCGGAGCTTCTTCACGTCACCGCGCTCCGCGGCGAAGACGCCGAGCTGGCAGGTGAGGGAGGAGAGCACCAGGATCGTGGTGTTCGTCGCCGAGAAGGGCAGATTCAGGCTGTTGGCCTGCTCCGTCCAGTACTCGGTGCCCGTCACCGATCGCAGGGTGAAGTACATCGCGAAGAGGGCCGCGAAGAACATCAGCTCGGAACTCAACCAAATGATGGTTCCGACGCTGACGAGGTTCGGTCGGTTGACCGTCGGGTGCGCGTGCCCGGTATCTACTGTCGTTGCTGTCGCCACGACCGACATTATGTCGGTCGCTTATCCGGCCCTCACGCCGGGGGGTGCCGTTCGGAGTGTCCGGCCCCTGTGCAGGGCCCGAACGGCCCATCAGCCGTGCGTGCGCGAGGGTGTGCGAACCGATGTTGACGCCGGGTCGGGAGGAGTAGCATCCCGCGCAACATCAACGTGATTCACGGCACCGTGGAGGAACGAAATGCGGTCGACTGCACGGGTTCTGGTCTACAGCGACGACGCGAACACCCGGCAGCAGGTGCGCCTGGCGGCCGGACGCCGGCCGGCCGCGGACCTGCCGCCGGTGGAGTTCACCGAGTGCGCCACACTGCCCGCCGTCCTGTCCGAGCTGGATGCGGGCGGGATCGACGTGTGCGTCCTGGACGGCGAGGCCGTTCCGGCCGGCGGCATGGGCGTGTGCCGGCAGATCAAGGACGAGGTCTTCCGCTGCCCGCCCGTGCTGCTGCTGATGGGCCGTCCCCAGGACGCCTGGCTGGCCACCTGGAGCCGCGCGGACGCGGCGGTGACCCTGCCGGTCGATCCGGTGGAGTTCGCGGACGCCTTGGCGCGCCTGCTGCGCGCACGGCTGTCCCTGGACGCGTAGCGGACGGAGCCGGCGGTGCGCCGGGCCGCGCACGGGGCCCTGCGCACCGGCGGCGCCGGCCGCACCGGGGGTGTCCGAACCGGGTGGGGGCGGCCTCAGACCCGCGGGCGCAGACGGGCCTGGTCGACCACGCTGCGGCCGTCCTGGGTGTCCTTGAGCAGGGCGCTGCCCTGGCGCCAGTCCTTCCAGTTCATGTTCCAGTCGCCGTAGCCGTTGCCGAAGGTGGGCATGTCCTCGCCGATGCTGTTGACGACCTGCACGATGTCGCCCTCGGTGATGTTCTCGTAGAACCAGGCCGCGTTGCCCGTGCTCATGCCGGTGCAGCCGTGGCTGACGTTCTCGTAGCCGTGGAAGCCGACGGACCACGGGGCGGCGTGGACGTATTCACCACTCCAGGTGACACGGGTGGCGTAGTAGACGGGCAGGTCGTAGTTCTCGCTGCCGCTGATGCCCACGGTGTCGCCGCGCATCCGGACGAAGTACTGCTTGCCGAGCACGACCTTGACCCCGTTGCGGGTGGAGAAGCCCGGCTTGCCGGTGGTCACCGGAATGGTGTTGATCACTTCTCCGTTGCGCTTGAACGTCATGTGGTGGGTGGCGGCGTCGGTGAGGACCTCGACGCGGTCCCCGATCTGTAGCTTGATCGGCTTGCTGGCGGCCCCGTGCATGTCGTTGGAGATCCTGACCCCCTCCAGATTGCTCCGTACGGAGACGGTGGAGTGCGCGGGCCAGTACTCCTTGGGCCTGAAATGCAGGTGCTTGTCGTCCACCCAGTGCCAGGCGCCCTCGGCGCCGGGCGGAGTGTCGACGACCAGGCCCTTCTCCACGACCGCGCGGGCGGCCCGGTCCTTGACGGGTTCGTCGAGTTCGGCCGTGATGGGCTGTCCGACGCCGTATTTGCCGTCGACCGGGCCCAGATCGACCCTCAGGACCTTCTTGGCCGGAGTGGTCTCGAACGTCAGCCTGCGCTGCCCGGGAGCGCCCCGCTCGTTCTCCGTGCTCACGGTGACCGTGTAGCGGGTTCCGGCGGCCATGGAGGCGGTGCTGTGCCAGCGGTCGCCCTTGGCGGTGAGCTCGCCCGCGAGGCGCCTCCCCAGGCTGTCCACGACGGTGACATCGGTGATGCGGACGCCGCCGGCGGCCTTGGCGGTGACCTCGAGGGGGCGGTGGTGGTCGACCGGGCGGCCGCCCTGGGCCTGGTTGAAAGCGACTTGGTCGCCCGCGTCGTAGGGGCGGGCGGACAGCGGGTTGTCGCCGGGCCCGCATGCGGTGGCGCCGGCACCGAGGGACGCGGCCAGCACGGAGCAGCCGACGACCGTCCAGAGACGCGGTGAGTGCTTCATGGGGCCAAGGCTATGAAAATCAGACAAATACGGCGCGTGGTGTGACTGCAAAAGAGGGGGCGGGGGGGGGGGCCCGGGGGGCGAGCGCGGCGCCGCCCCCCCCCCCGCGCGCGCGGGGGCGGCGGGGGGGGAGCTCGGCGGGTGGTGTCGAG
>NZ_JBHXTC010000018.1:17769-36327 GCF_042677605.1 Streptomyces sp. NPDC127106
AGTAATAAAAATTACCACCCACGGGGGGGGTGTTTTCCATCACCGAGGCCCGCCGCCCCCTCGCGGAGGGCCCCGCGCCCCGCCCCGGACCACCGGCCGTCGGCCGGGTACTGCTGAGAGCGCTACTGGTTCTGGTTCTCACCGCGGTAGTACTCGTACACCCAGCCCCACAGGCCGATCAGGATGATCGGGGCCGAGAAGTACATGAGCCACCAGCCGAAGACGACGCCCATGAAGGCGAGCGCGCCACCGATGGCCAGCGAGAGCGGCTGCCAGCTGTGCGGGGAGAAGAACCCCAGCTCGCCGGCCTCGTCGGCGACTTCGGCCTCCAGGTTGTCCTGGGCCATCTCGTCGACGCGCTTGGCCGTGAAGGCCAGGTAGTAGCCGATCATCACGCTCAGGCCGAAGGCCAGGAAGAGCGCGGTGGTTCCCACGGGCTCCTTCGACCACACGCCGTACACGACGGCCATGATCAGAATGAAGGCGGAGAGCCAGAGGAACATCTTGCCCTGGATCTTCACTTGCCGGCCTCCTTGGCACCGATGACGGCCTTGGCGCCGTGGTCCTCGAGGTGGTCGAGGGCCGCGATCTCCGGGTGGTGGAGGTCGAAGGCGGGCGACTCACTACGAATGCGGGGCAGGGTGAGGAAGTTGTGCCGCGGCGGCGGGCAGGACGTCGCCCACTCGAGCGAACGGCCGTAGCCCCACGGGTCGTCGACCTCGATCTTCTTGCCGTACTTGGCGGTCTTCCAGACGTTGTACATGAACGGCAGGAACGACAGGCCGAGTACGAACGAGCTGATCGTCGAGATCATGTTCAGGCCGGTGAAGCCGTCGGCGGCGAGGTAGTCCGCGTAACGACGCGGCATGCCCTCGGCACCCAGCCAGTGCTGCACCAGGAACGTGCCGTGGAAGCCGATGAACAGCGTCCAGAAAGTGATCTTGCCGAGGCGCTCGTCCAACATCTTGCCCGTGAACTTCGGCCACCAGAAGTGGAAGCCGGCGAACATCGCGAACACCACGGTGCCGAAGACGACGTAGTGGAAGTGGGCGACGACGAAGTACGAGTCGGAGACGTGGAAGTCCATCGGGGGCGAGGCCAGGATGACGCCGGTCAGACCACCGAAGGTGAAGGTGACCAGGAAGCCGATCGTCCAGAGCATCGGGGTCTCGAAGGACAGCGAGCCCTTCCACATGGTGCCGATCCAGTTGAAGAACTTCACACCGGTCGGGACCGCGATCAGGAAGGTCATGAAGGAGAAGAACGGCAGCAACACACCGCCGGTGACGTACATGTGGTGCGCCCACACCGTCACCGAGAGGCCGGCGATCGCGATCGTCGCCGCGATCAGACCGATGTAACCGAACATCGGCTTCCGGCTGAAGACCGGAATGATCTCGGAGACGATGCCGAAGAACGGCAGGGCGATGATGTACACCTCAGGGTGTCCGAAGAACCAGAAGAGGTGCTGCCACAGCAGTGCGCCACCGTTGGCCGAGTCGAAGACGTGGCTGCCGAACTTGCGGTCGGACTCCAGCGCGAAGAGCGCGGCGGCCAGGACCGGGAAGGCGAGCAGGACCAGGACACCGGTCAGCAGCACATTCCAGGTGAAGATCGGCATGCGGAACATCGTCATGCCCGGAGCGCGCATGCAGATGATCGTGGTGATGAAGTTGACCGAGCCGAGGATGGTGCCGAAGCCGGAGAAGGCCAGACCCATGATCCACATGTCGGCGCCGATGCCCGGCGAGCGGACCGCGTCGGACAGCGGGGAGTAGGCGAACCAGCCGAAGTCGGCGGCACCCTGCGGGGTGAGGAAGCCGGCCACCGCGATGGTCGAGCCGAAGAGGTACAGCCAGTACGCGAACATGTTCAGCCGCGGGAACGCCACGTCGGGCGCGCCGATCTGCAGCGGCATGATCCAGTTCGCGAAACCGGCGAACAGCGGCGTGGCGAACATCAGCAGCATGATCGTGCCATGCATGGTGAACGCCTGGTTGAACTGCTCGTTCGACATGATCTGCGTGCCCGGACGGGCCAGCTCGGCGCGCATGAAGAGCGCCAGCACGCCGCCGATCAGGAAGAACACGAACGACGTGACCAGGTACAGCGTACCGATGGTCTTGTGGTCAGTCGTGGTCAGCCATTTCACGACCACGCTGCCGGGCTGCCTGCGCCGCACCGGCAGCTCGTTTTCATACGAGTCGGCGGCGGCACCCTGGGATTCGTTGAGGATGCTCACAGTTTGTTCGTCTCCGCGTTCCGGGCCGGGTCAGTCTGCTTGATGCCGGCCGGGAGGAAGCCGGTCTGCCCCTTCTCGGCCAGTTCCTTCAGGTGTGCCCGGTATTCCTCGGGCGAGACGACCTTGACGTTGAAGAGCATGCGGGAGTGGTCGACACCGCAGAGCTCGGCGCACTTGCCCATGAAGACGCCCTCCTGGGAAGGCGTGACCTCGAAGACGTTGGTGTGGCCCGGGATGACGTCCTGCTTGAAGAGGAACGGAACCACCCAGAACGAGTGGATGACGTCGTTCGAGGACAGGATGAAGCGGACCTTCTCGCCCTTGGGGAGCCAGAGGGTCGGCCCCGGGTTGCCCGTCTCCAGGTTCTTGTCGCCGGGGATGCCCTTGTCGTAGACGCCTTCGGCGCCGGCCGGGAAGTCCTTGGTGAAGCGGTCCGGGACGGAGGCCAGCTCCTTGGGAGCCTTGCCGCCCTTCGGGGTCGCCGCGTCGCCGTCGACGTTCTCGACGTAGTTGAAGCCCCAGCTCCACTGGAAGCCGACCACGTTGATGGTGTGCGCCGGCTTCGAGAGGGCGAGGAGCTTGGACTCGTCACGCGCGGTGAAGTAGAACAGCACCGAGACGATGATGAGCGGGACCACGGTGTACAGCGCCTCGATGGGCATGTTGTACCGGGTCTGCGGGGGGACCTCCACCTTCGTCCGGCTGCGCCGGTGGAAGATGACGCTCCACAGGATCAGGCCCCACACCAGGATGCCGGTGACCAGAGCGGCCGCCCAGGACCCCTGCCACAGGGAGAGGATGCGAGGCGCCTCCTCCGTGACGGGGTAGGGCATTCCGAGGCGGGGGAAGTCTTCCCAGTTGTACGAGCAACCAGTGGCGGTCGCCAGAACCACGCCCGCAGTCAGCGCCTGCAGCAGCTTCCGCCGCATCGGGCGCCGCGGCGAGCGGTCGGAGCCGTAGGGACTCACGTAGCGCCTTCCCGAGAGTCTCGGCCCGCGCGGCCGGCCGCGGCCGTGTTCGGGTCGGTCGCCGGCCCTGACGCAGGCAGGGGTTTGGATGTTTATGCGGACCAAACCCTACTGGACGCTATTTGGGGTCGCGCGGGGAGGGTGCCCAACGCGCCGCTACTGCCCCCGAAGGGATGGATGCGCCGTACGGGGGACGGGTCGACACCCCCTGAATGGCGGGCTCCGGGGCGTATCTGACGGCCCCTGACCTGCCCCGCCGCCGGGCTCCCGTTAGCGTGACCGGATGCCGTACTTCGACACCGCGTCCGCCGCCCCGCTCCACCCCGTGGCCCGGCAGGCGCTCCAGGCCTCGCTGGACGAGGGCTGGGCAGACCCCGCCCGACTGTACCGGGAGGGCCGGCGCGCGCGGCTCCTGCTGGACGCGGCGCGCGAGGCGGCCGCCGAGGCGGTGGGCTGCCGCCCCGACGAGCTCGTGTTCACTCCTTCGGGGACGCATGCGGTTCACTCGGGCATCGCGGGGGCCCTCGCCGGCCGCCGGCGCACCGGCGGCCACCTGGTCGTGTCGGCCGTCGAACACAGTTCCGTGCTCCATGCGGCCGAGGCGCACGAGGCGGCCGGCGGCAGCACGGCCCGGGTGGAAGTGGACCGGACCGGCGCGGTCTCCGCGGCGGGGTACGCCTCCGCCCTGACCCCCTCGACCGCGCTGGCCTGCCTGCAGTCGGCCAACCACGAGGTGGGCACGGTGCAGCCGGTGGCGGAGGTGGCCGAGGTGTGCGCGGCGGCCGGGGTGCCGCTGTTCGTGGACGCCGCCCAGTCGCTGGGCTGGGGCCCGGTCGAGGGCGGCTGGTCGCTGCTGGCCGCGAGCGCCCACAAGTGGGGCGGCCCGGCGGGCGTCGGCCTGCTGGCCGTCCGCAAAGGTGTCCGGTTCTCGCCCCAAGGTCCCGCCGACGAGCGGGAGTCGGGCCGCTCCCCCGGCTTCACCAACCTCCCCGCCGTCGTCGCGGCCGCCGCGTCCCTGCGGGCGGTCCGGGCCGAGGCCGAGGCCGAGGCGGCCCGGCTGCGGGTCCTGGTGGACCGGATCCGGCGGCGGGTGGCCCGGCTGGTGCCGGACGTGGAGGTGGTCGGCGACCCCGTACGGCGGCTGCCGCACCTGGTCACCTTCTCCTGCCTGTACGTCGACGGCGAGACCCTGCTGCACGAGCTGGACCGCGCGGGCTACTCGGTCTCCTCCGGCTCCTCCTGCACCAGCTCCACCCTGACCCCGAGTCATGTGCTGCGGGCGATGGGCGTGCTGTCGGAGGGCAACGTACGGGTCTCCCTGCCGCGGGGGACGACCGCGGAGGAGGTCAACGGGTTCCTGGACGTCCTGCCGGGCCTGGTCGCCGGGGTGCGGGCCACGCTCGGCGCGGCCGAGCCGGAGCCGCAGGCCCCGGTCGCCGACGCCCTGGAGATCGACGCCCTGGGCCTGCTCTGCCCGCAGCCGGTGATCGAACTGGCCCGGGCCATCGTCAGCGTCCCGGTCGGCGGGACGGTCACGGTCCTGTCGGACGACGAGGTGGCCCGGCTGGACATCCCGGCGTGGTGCTCGATGCGCGGCCAGACCTACCTGGGCGAGTCCCCCCGCCCGACGGGAACGGCGTACACCGTCCGCCGGGAGCTGTGACCGGGCGGGGCTCCGCGCCCCGCCCGGTCCCGGGTGGCCGGAACTACGCGGCCAGGTGCTCGCGGACCTCGGCGGCGGCGTCCTCGCCGTACGCCTTGGTGAAGCGCTCCATGAAGTGGGCGCGGGCCAGGGTGTACTCCTGGGTGCCCAGCGTCTCGATCACGAGCGTGGCCAGCATGCAGCCGACCTGCGCAGCACGCTCCATGCCGACGCCCCAGCCCAGGCCGGCCAGGAAGCCGGCGCGGAAGGCGTCGCCGACGCCGGTCGGGTCGACCTTGGCGGTCTCGTCCGGGCAGCCGACCGTGATGGTCTCCTCGCCGGCCCGCTCGATGCGGACGCCGCGGGAGCCGAGGGTGGTGACGCGGGTGCTGACCTTGGCGAGGATCTCCTCGTCGGACCAGCCGGACTTCGTCTCGATGAGGCCCTTCTCGTACTCGTTGGAGAAGAGGTAGGTCGCCCCGTCCATCAGGGTGCGGATGTTCTCGCCGTCCATCCGGGCGATCTGCTGGGAGAAGTCCGCGGCGAAGGGGATGCCGCGCGTACGGCACTCCTCGGTGTGGCGGAGCATCGCCTCGGGGTCGTCGGCGCCGATGAGGACGAGGTCGAGGCCGCCGACGCGGTCGGCGACGGCCTTCAGCTCGATGAGACGGGCCTCGCTCATGGCGCCCGTGTAGAAGGAGCCGATCTGGTTGTGGTCGGCGTCGGTGGTGCAGACGAAGCGCGCGGTGTGCAGCACCTCGGAGATCCGCACGGAGGCGGTGTCGACGCCGTGCCGGTCCAGCCAGGCGCGGTACTCGTCGAAGTCCGAGCCGGCCGCGCCGACCAGGATCGGGCGGAGGCCGAGCTGGCCCATGCCGAAGCAGATGTTCGGGCCGACACCACCCCGCCGGACGTCGAGGTTGTCGACGAGGAAGGAGAGGGAGACCGTGTGCAGCTGGTCCGCGACGAACTGGTCGGCGAAGCGGCCGGGGAAGGTCATGAGGTGGTCGGTGGCGATGGAGCCGGTGACTGCGATACGCACGGCGTGGATGCTCCTGCGAGGACGGCAAGGGTGACAGTCAACGCTACCCGGTATCGGCCCCGCCGCCGACCCCATGAAACTACCCCGTAGTAGGTCTTTCTTCGCCCCGCGGCCCGAGCCTACCGTGCCCCCATGACCTATACCGATGGATTCGGCTACGGAGAGTACGCGTCCGACACGCGGCCGGGTTTTGCGCGGCTGCTCGGTGACTGCGCCAGGATGGCCCCGCACTGGGCGGTCCCGGCCGACCCGCGGCCGGCCAGGGTGGCGCCCTCGCAGATCCACGGGATCAGCGTTCCGCCCGCCTCGGCCCGGCTCATCGCCGCCACCGCCCAGTACGGCGACTAGGGCGACGGAACCGGTTCCGCCTCCGTTCCGTCACACCCGCATCAGCCAGCCACGGCGGTACGGGCGAAGGAGCATGGGGTGACCACCGAACAACCCGACACATCACGCGGCACACGGCGGCGGCCGGCCTGGGCCATCGGCTCGATCGCGGCCGCCGTCCTGCTCGCGGGCGGCGGCACGGCGTACTGGGCGTCGACGGCGCACGGCGACGGCGGACCGGGCGGTCGTACGGGGGACAGCACGGCCGCGGCGCCCCGGGTCGCGCCGAGCCCCTCCGGGCCGGGCATCGCCCCGGGGGAGCCGGACCCGCGGGGGAACGGGGTGACGTACCGGGCGGCTGTCGAGCTCCCGTCCGCCCCGGCGGCCGCGCCCTCGTACGCCGCGACCGGAGAGGTCACCGCCGAGGAGGCGGCCCGGCTCGCGGCGGCCCTCGGCATCGCGGGCGCCCCGCGGCCGGTCGGCGAGACCTGGCAGGCCGGGGAGGGCGCCGACGGCTTCGGGCCCCGGCTCACGGTCGGCCGGAAGGCGCCGGGCAGCTGGACCTTCACCCGCTTCCACTCGGGCGGCGGCGCGGGCGACGACTGCCAGCGCGGCAAGGACACCTGCGGACCCGCCACCCTCCCGCAGGGCGCGGACGGCACCAGCGGCAAGCCCGCCGGTGGCGCGGGCGGGAGCCCGGTGAGCGAGCAGGCCGCCAAGGCCGCGGCGGCCCCGGTCCTGGCGGCGGTGGGCCAGAGCGGGGCCCGCCTGGACGCCCGCCTCACGCAGGGCTCGGTCCGTGTGGTGACCGCCGACCCGGTGCTCGACGGACTGCCCACGCAGGGCTGGACCACCAAGGTCAGCGTGGGCGCGGACGGCCAGGTCGTCGCCGGCAGCGGCGAGCTGAAGGAGCCGGCCCGGGCGGGCGAGCAGCCGGTGGTCGGGGCCGCGGATGCCCTGGAGCGCCTCAACCGGGCCTCGGGCGGAGGCGGTGCGGACAGCGGCCCCAGCGGCTGCGCGACCTCCGTCCCGCTGACCCCGGACGTCCCCGGGCCGGCGGACCCGCTGCCCTGCAACCCCGAGCCGCGGCCGATCAAGCCGCCGCGGACCGAGACCGTGAAGGGCGCGGTGCTGGGGCTGGCCCCCGGGACCGTGAACGGGGCCCGCGGCCTCGTCCCGGCCTGGCACTTCGAGGTGGCGGGCAAGGACGGCGCGGCCGGCCACACGGTGGTCCAGTCCGCCGCCGCGGGCGCCCCGGGCAGCGACGGCGGCCCGACCCAGCCGGCCCCGACGACGGGCCCGGGCCGCACGGTGCCCGGCTTCTCGTACACGGAGGCCGACCGGAAGCTGACGGTGAACTTCTGGGGCGGGGTGTGCAGCACCTACGCGTTGGAGGCCCGCGAGGAGGCCGGCTCGGTCATGGTGCGGATCACCGACACCCCGAACGAGCCGGGCCGGGCCTGCATCATGCTGGCCCAGGAGATGACGGTGACGGCCACCCTGAAGCAGCCCCTGGGTGACCGCAAGGTCGTCGACGCCACCACGGGCAAGCCGTTGCCCCACCAGTAACCGCCCGGCCCGCCCGGGCCTGTCATGGCGAAGTGCCCCGGGAAGGGCTTTCGCCGGTGCTCCGGGCTCAGCCCTTCTCGCCCATGGCTGCCCGGAGCCAGTCGAGCGGGCCCTGGCCGAGCAGTTCCTCGGCCAGGCGCTTGCCGGTCTCCGTCGTGATCCTGGCGCGGCTGTTGTCGATCCACCGCTGCGCGGCCCCGTATCCCTGGGCCTTGTACTCGATGCCCTGGAGCAGGCACTCCAGCTTGTCGGCGTCGCGCGCGCAGACCGCCTCGGGCGAGTCCTGGGCCTCGTACTCGGCGACCAGGGCCCGGATCGCCGACGCCAGCGCGTCGGGCATGCCCACGGTCTGGTCGGCCGTGACGGCCTGCGGGTCGGCGCCGGGCGCGTACTGCTTCCCCAGGTGGTTGACGTCTCCGGTGCGGGACTCCTGGGTGTCGTGCCAGACGGCGAGGAACGCCGCCCGTGCCGGGTCGGCGCCCTCCAGCTTGGCGATGACGGACGCGATGAGCGAGGTGCGCCACGAGTGCTCGGCGACGCTCTCGGGGTCGTTGACGCCCGCCATCCACCAGCCGGTACGGCGGGTGTGCTTGAGCGTGCCGGCTTCGTAGAGGAAGCGGGCCACCGCGGACAGGTCGTCAGCCACTGGTTCTCCTCACTCACGGCTCTCGGAGCACACGCTCTCGTTCTTCAGGTCCGGGCGGGTTGTGCGTTCTGGATCACACAGAAGAGGCCCTGCCCCCTACTCTTTCAATGACGAGCTGCTAGGAGAGGGGCAAGGCCGCTATGTCCACCGACTCTACCCCGGACCCGTACGCCGACCCGTTGGTGTTCGGTCAGAGAATGCAGATCCTCCGCCAACGCCGCGGGCTCACCCGTGAACAGCTCGGCGGCCTGGTGGCCCGGTCCGGGTCGTGGGTGAAGGCGGTCGAGACCGGCCGGCTGAAGACACCCGCCCTGCCCGTCATCCTGCGAATCGCCGAAGTGCTGCGCGTTCGGGACCTGTCCGACCTCACAGGTAACCAGTCCATGCGCGCCGACCTCTTCACCGGCCCCGGGCACCCGCGGTTCGCGGCCGTCCGCGAGGCCCTGAACGCTTTTCCGGTTGCCGGTGACCGGGAGGCGCCCCCCACCGCGCACCTGAAGGCGCGCCTCGCTCGGGCGTGGTCGGCCCGGCATTCGGCGCCGAACCACCGCGAGGTGGTGGGCGCGCTGCTGCCCGATCTGATCCGGGACGCGCAGGCAGCCGTCCGGCGGGCCGATACGATCGCCGACCGCAAGGCCGCCCAGGCCCGGCTGGCCGAGGTGTACGCCCTTGCGCAGTTCTTCTGCGCCTACCAGCCCGACGCTCCGCTCCTGTGGCGGGTCGCCGAGCGGGGCATGATGGCTGCCCAGGACTCCGAAGACCCGCATGCGCTGGGCCTTGCTGCGTGGCTCACCACCCAGGCCCACCGGGACAGCGGGGCGTACGACGCCGCGGACGCCATCACCCTGGAGACCCTCCGGTACCTGGAACCGCTGCTCGCCGAGGCCGGTACGGACGTAAGGGCCGTAGCCGGAGCACTGACAGTCGAGGCCGGCCTGACGGCCGCCAAGCGCGGTGAGACCGGGACGGCATGGCGGTACTGGGATGAGGCCCGCTCACTCGCGGAGTCGCTGCCGGAGGCGTATTTCCACCCGGTGACGTCGTTCTCGCGCGCGGTCATCGGCGCCCACGCGGTCACGGTGGCAGTCGAGCTGCGCGCAGGCCGGGAGTCGGTCCGGCAGGCCGCCCGCGCAGAGGCCCAGGCGATTCCGTCACGGCCGCGGCGGGCCCGACACCGGATCGAGCAGGCACGCGGCTACCACCTCGACGCCCAGCCGGACGTGGCGCTGGCTGCGCTGGCGCAGGCCCACGAGACCGCGCCGGAGACCGTGCAGTACAACGGCTACGCCCGCCGCATCATCCTGGAAGAGGCCGAAGCGAAGAGCCCGTCCCGTCGCCGCCGCGCGTCCGAACTCGCGCAGCGCCTCGGGCTTTTGACGGCCTGAAGCAAAGGGCCACAATCCGTGCCCCTGCCGTCACGCACCGCCCCCTACCGTCGTCGCACCACCCGCTGACGACGGCAGGGAGCACCGCCATGGAAGTACGTGAGACCCCCGACACGGAGCGCTTGGGCTCCTCGGTGCCACGCGCCTGGATCGGACGCCACGTCGAGGAC
Organism: Streptomyces sp. NPDC127106; assembly: GCF_042677605.1. Classification (NCBI taxonomy): domain Bacteria; kingdom Bacillati; phylum Actinomycetota; class Actinomycetes; order Kitasatosporales; family Streptomycetaceae; genus Streptomyces; species Streptomyces sp. NPDC127106. The sequence continues at coordinate 27,761 of NZ_JBHXTC010000018.1, forward strand.
GCGAACAGCGGCCGGTCCGGCCGCTTGATGGATGTCACCGTCGAGCGCAAGCCCGGTACCGCCAGCGGGCGCCACGAGGTCGCCTGGATCCGCGGCCGGGACGCGCAGGAGTTCACCATCCCTGCCGCACGGATGCGGCGGCCGTCATGATGGCACGGACCGCAGCCTGCGCCGCGGCGCCGCTCCCCCGTTCGTTCTGGGACCTCACCATCGAGCAGGCGCGCGGGTACGCGTGCGTCGCCTGCGGCAGGCTGCTCGACGGTGATCGGGTCTACCGCGGTGTCGTCATGGGCCACGACGGCGGGTACCTCCTCGACGCCGACGTGTGGGCCTGCCTGCCCGAAGGTCCGGCGTGACGGACCCGGCCACCTACCCGACCGGCAGGTACACCTCCCGGCCGTTGCCCTGCGGTGGCTGCGGGGCGGAGCCGCTGCCGCTCGGCGGCCCCGAGGGCGGCGCCGTGCTGCACGAGGACGGCTGCCGCCGGGCCGGGCCGCGGGACCCCGTCGCCGTCCGGCCGCGACAGGACGTCCCGTGACCAGTTCCGGGGCCGGGTGCAGCGCGACGAGGACGGCATCGCACATCGAGTGCGGTCCGCATGTGCGGAGCCTGCTGCGCGCCTGAGGCCTGAGTCGCGGGACAGGGGTGGGGTGACGACAGCGAGGCCCCCGGCACCGTGCAGGTGCCGGGGGCCTTGCCGCAGCCGTTGCGCGGGGCCCCGGCCGGGGTCCTGCGGCTCGGGCGGGGCTTAGCTGAAGGAGTCGCCGCAGGCGCAGGAGCCCGTGGCGTTCGGGTTGTCGATCGTGAAGCCCTGCTTCTCGATGGTGTCGACGAAGTCGATCGAAGCGCCCTGCAGGTAGGGGGAGCTCATCCGGTCCGTGACGACCTTCACGCCGCCGAAGTCCTTGACGACGTCCCCGTCGAGGGAGCGCTCGTCGAAGAAGAGCTGGTAGCGCAGGCCGGAGCAGCCACCGGGCTGGACCGCGACGCGGAGCGCGAGGTCATCGCGGCCCTCCTGCTCCAGCAGGGTCCTGACCTTCTCGGCGGCGGCGTCGGACAGGAGGATGCCGTCGCTCACGGTGGTCTTGTCGTCCTGTACGGACATCTGCATTCACTCCCGAAGTGGGGCGGCTCCCCGCCTCAGGCAGGGAAACGTCGGACTCTTGCCGTCGATGGCAACGAGCGGGGCCGCGGATTCATTCCGGACCCGACGCGTGTTTCAGTCATTCATGCTCGCACACCGGCGCGGACTGGCGGACCGGGCGCAGCGACGGGTTCGTCACGAGCGCATGTGTCACGGCGAATGCGTCACATCGACACTATGGCCATCGTCAAAGTGACGTGAACCGGCTATCATAGATAGCGTCAAATAGACGAGAAGTCGAACCGAAGTCTCGTAGTCGCAGAACAGAAAGGGTGCGTGTCGTGACCACCGCCCAGCCTTTGGACGTCCAGCCGACGCCCCTTGCCCTGCTGCTGCTCGGCCGCGAAGCCGACCCCAAGAGCGAGCGCGGGGTGGAGTGCCCCGGCGACCTGCCCTCGCCGTCGGACCCGGACCTGGTGGCACGCGCCCGCGCAGCCAAGGAGAAGCTCGGCGACAAGGTCTTCATCCTCGGCCACCACTACCAGCGGGACGAGGTCATCGAGTTCGCCGACGTCACCGGCGACTCCTTCAAGCTGGCCCGTGACGCGGCCGCCAAGCCGGAGGCGGAGTACATCGTCTTCTGCGGCGTCCACTTCATGGCCGAGTCCGCGGACATCCTGACCGGCGACGACCAGAAGGTCGTCCTGCCGGACCTGGCCGCCGGCTGCTCGATGGCCGACATGGCCACCGCCGAGCAGGTCGCGGAGTGCTGGGACGTACTGACCGAGGCGGGCGTGGCCGACGTGACGGTCCCCGTCTCGTACATGAACTCCTCCGCCGACATCAAGGCCTTCACCGGCAAGCACGGCGGCCTGATCTGCACCTCGTCCAACGCCAAGCGGGCCCTGGACTGGGCTTTCGAGCAGGGGGAGAAGGTGCTCTTCCTGCCGGACCAGCACCTCGGCCGCAACACCGCCGTCCGTGACATGGGGATGTCCCTGGACGACTGCGTGGTCTACAACCCGCACAAGCCGAACGGTGGGCTGACCGCCGAGCAGCTGCGCGGCGCGAAGATGATCCTGTGGCGCGGGCACTGCTCGGTCCACGGCCGCTTCTCGCTGGACTCGGTCAACGACGTCCGCGAGCGCATCCCCGGCGTGAACGTGCTCGTCCACCCCGAGTGCAAGCACGAGGTCGTGGCGGCCGCGGACTACGTCGGCTCGACGGAGTACATCATCAACACGCTGGAGGCGGCCCCGGCCGGCTCCAAGTGGGCCATCGGCACCGAGCTGAACCTGGTCAAGCGCCTGGCGAACCGTTTCGGCCCGGAGGGCAAGGAGGTCGTCTTCCTCGACCGGACGGTCTGCTTCTGCTCGACGATGAACCGCATCGACCTGCCGCACCTGGTCTGGGCCCTGGAGTCGCTCGCCGAGGGCACCCTGGTCAACCAGATCCAGGTCGACAAGGAGACCGAGAGCTTCGCCAAGCTCGCCCTGGAGCGGATGCTCGCCCTCCCGTAACCTCCGCGCACGGCTCCCGCCGATCCCGCGTACGCCCGAAGGGCCGCCCCTCCGTGAGGGGCGGCCCTTCGGTTTTGCCGTGCCGGACGGTCGGCCGGTCAGACCCCGGCCGGGGTCTGCTCTGCCGGCTCGGCCTGCTGCGGGGCCGGGACGACGCTCAGGCGGGCCGTGCGCTTGGCGCGGCGGCACTCCTTGCGCAGCTCGATCCCCGTGTACAGGGTCGGCACGAGCAGCAGCGTCAGCAGGGTCGAGGAGACCAGGCCGCCGATCACGACGACCGCCAGCGGCTGCGAGATGAACCCGCCCTCGCCGGTGACGCCGAGCGCCATCGGCAGCAGCGCGAAGATCGTCGCCAGGGCCGTCATGAGGATCGGCCGCAGACGGTGCCGGCCGCCCTCGATCACGGCCTCGATGACGCCCAGGCCCTGGGCCCGGTACTGGTTGACCAGGTCGATCAGGACGATCGCGTTGGTGACCACGATGCCGATGAGCATCAGCATGCCGATCATGGCCGGGACGCCCAGCGGGGTCCCGGTGACCAGCAGCAGGCCCAGGGCGCCGGTCGCCGCGAACGGGATCGAGACGAGCAGGATCAGCGGCTGCACCAGCGACCGGAACGTGGCCACCAGCAGCATGAACACGATCGCGATGGCCGCGAGCATGGCCAGGCCCAGCTGGGCGAAGGCCTCGCCCTGGTCCTCGGAGACGCCGCCGATGGTGGCGGTGGCGCCCTCGGGCAGCTTCAGCGCGCTGATCTTCGTCTGGAGCTCGGCGCCGATGGCGCCGGTGTTGTCGCCGACCGGCTTGGCGGTGACGGTCGCGGCGCGGGCGCCGTCGATGCGGGTCATCGACACCGGACCGGGCACGACCTTGACCTCGGCGATGTCGCCGAGCTTGGCCGGGCCGACGGGCAGCGCCTGCAGCTGGGCCAGGGTGGTGGCGGGCTGCCCGGACTTGATGACGATGTCCCGCTCGGTGTTGTCCAGGACGGCCTTGCCCGCCGGGGTGCCCCGTACGGCCTGGGCGACGAGCGCACCGAGCGCGGCCTGGTTCAGGCCGGCCTCAGCCGTCTTCGGAGTGGCGGTCACCGAGATCCGGGGCAGGGACTGGGAGAGGTCGCTCTGGACGTCGGTGACGTCCTTGAGGGTGGCCATCTCGGCCCGGACCTGCTCGGCGGCCTTGGCCAGGACGCCGGCGTCGCCCGCCTTGACGACCACGCTGAGGTTCTGGCTGGCGAAGCCGCCGCCCGCGGAGATGCTGGTGTCGCCGATGCCGTCGAGCGTGCCGAGGGTCTTCTCGATGCGCTTCTTGACGGCCTCGCTGTCGCCGGCGTCGTCCAGTACGACCTGGTAGGTGGCCTGGTTGGAGCCCGTGCCGCCGCCGAACGCGGCCAGGAAGCCGGAGGAGCCGACGGTGACCTGGTAGTCCTTGACGCCCTTGACCCCGGTCAGGGCCTTCTCCACCCTGCGGCTGGCCTCGTCGGAGGCGGCCAGCGAGGTGCCGGCCGGCAGCTGCTGCTTGACGGTGAGGACGGCCTGCTCGCCCTGGTCGAAGAAGTTCGTCTTCAGCAGGGGAGTCATGCCGAGGGTGCCGACGAAGATCACGGCGGCCAGGACGAGGGTGGTCGCCCGGCGGCGGGTGACCAGGCCCAGGGCCCGGACGTAGCCGCGCTGCATGCGGCTCTTCGCTTCCTTCTCCTCGGCCGCGCGGCGTGCCTTCTCCGCGCTCTCGGCGTCCCCGGCGGTCACGCCCTTCGGGGCCCGCAGGAACCAGTACGAGAGCACCGGAACGACGGTCAGGGACACCAGCAGCGAGGCCAGCAGGGACGCGGCGACGGTGAGGGAGAACGGTCCGAAGAACTCGCCGACCATGCCGCCGACGAAGCCGATCGGCAGGAAGACGGCCACGGTGGTGAGCGTGGAGGAGGTGACCGCGCCGGAGACCTCCTTGACCGCGGTGAGGATGGCGGCCTCGCGCTCCTCGCCGTAGCCGAGGTGGCGCTTGATGTTCTCCAGGACCACGATCGAGTCGTCGACGACGCGACCGATCGCGATGGTGAGGGCGCCCAGGGTCAGCATGTTGAGCGACAGGTCCTCGACCCACAGCACGATCAGCGCGAGGACGACGGACAGCGGGATGGAGACCGCGGTGACCAGCGTCGAGCGCAGCGAGGCGAGGAAGACCAGGATCACGATCACCGCGAAGAGCAGGCCGAGCATGCCCTCGGTGGTGAGGCTGGAGATGGACTGGGCGACCGGCGGGCCCTGGTCGGCGACGACGGTCAGCTCGGCGCCGGAGCCGAGCGCGGTGCGCAGCTCGGGCAGCTTGTCCTTGACCGCGTCCGAGATGGCGACGGCGCTGCCGTCCTTGTCCATGGTCAGGGCGAGGGAGAGGCTGGGCTTGCCGTTGGTGCGGGTGATGGAGACGGCCTTGGCCGGCTCCTGCTTGACGACGGCCACGTCGCCGAGGCGGACCGCCGACTTGCCGGGGCCGGGGCTCAGGCGGAGGTCCTCCAGCTGGGCGAGGGAGGTGTAGCCGGCGCCGACGCGGACGGTGCGGCTCTTGCCCTCCTCGTCGAAGGAGCCGGCAGGGACGGCCGCGCCGCCCGCCTGGAGACCCTGGGCGAGGGCGGCGCCGTCGAGGCCGGCCGCGGCGAGCTTCGCGTTGTCCGGGGTGACGGTGACCTGGAGTTCCTGGGCGCCGTCGACGGTGACCTGGCCGACGCCCTTGATGTCTTCGAGGACGGGGACGACGGTGCGGTTCAGCTGGTCGGCGAGGGCCTGCTGGTCCTTGTCGGAGGTGACGGCGAGGACGACGGTGGGGATGTCGTCGGTGGAGCCGGCGACGACCTGCGGGTCGACCTCGGCGGGCAGCCGTACGCGGGCCCGGTTCACGGCCTGCTGGACGTCGGCGACGAGCTGCTTGGTGCTGCTGTCGCCGTAGTCGAACGTGGCCATGATCAGGGCATTGCCCTCGCTGGCGGTGGACGTGATGCCGGTGATGCCGTCCACGCCCTTGAGGTTGGCCTCGATCGGCTCGATGACCTGCTTCTCCACCACGTCGGGGGAAGCGCCCTGGTACGGGGCGAGCACGGAGACCATCGGCAGTTCGATGGACGGCAGCAGCTGCTGCTTGAGCTGCGGGATGGCTATGGCGCCGAAGAGCAGCGCGGTGATCGAGACGAGGCCGATCAGCGCTCTTTGCGCCAGGCTGAATCGGGACAGCCAGGACATGGGCGTCGGTTTCTCTCTGCAGTCGGTCTGGGTAGGGCCGGCCGAGAGGGCCGCGAAAGCCGCGGCCGGCACTCAACCCTCGCTCATGCCGGAGGGCCTCTGCGTCGCCCCCAGGTCCCGTCCTTACGCCCGGCATACCGCGTCTGTAGTAGACGGGCGAGTACAAACGCGTGCGCGGGACCGGCCCGGACGGCGGTGCCGCTACTCGGACCGCGGCCGGACCAGCCCCGATTCGTAGGCGATGACGACGAGCCCGGCCCGGTCGCGGGCACCGAGCTTGGCCATGGCCCGGTTCACGTGGGTCTTGACGGTGAGCGGGCTGACCTGGAGCAGCCCGGCGATCTCGTCGTTGGACAGGCCGCCGGCGACCTGGACGAGGACCTCGCGCTCCCGGCCGGTCAGCGCGGCGAGCCGCTCGGCGTCCTCCGCGGCCGGAGCGGTCCGGCCGGCGCCGCCGCCCTGGGCGAGGAAGGTGGCGATGAGCCCCTTGGTGGCGGCCGGGGACAGCAGGGCCTCGCCGGCGGCGGCCACCCGGATGGCGTTGAGCAGTTCCTCGGGCTCGGCGCCCTTGCCGAGGAATCCGGAGGCGCCCGCCCGCAGCGCCGAGGCGACGTACTCGTCGACCTCGAAGGTCGTCAGCATGACCACCCGGACCGCGGCGAGCGAAGGGTCCTGGCTGATCATGCGGGTGGCGGCGAGGCCGTCGGTGCCGGGCATCCGGATGTCCATGAGGACCACGTCGGGCAGGGTCCGCCGGGCCAGCTCGAAGGCCTGCGCCCCGTCGCAGGCCTCGCCCACGACCTCCATGTCGGGCTCGGAGTCGACGAGCACCTTGAAGGCGCTGCGGAGCAGGGCCTGGTCGTCGGCGAGCAGCACCCTGATGGGCATCGGCGTCTCTTCCACGGACCGACCCTACGCGTCCCGGGCGGCCCGGGGGGCGGCCGGGGCGCTCAGCCGAGGCCGCTCAGCCGAGGGCGCTCAGCCGAGGGCGAGGACGATCAGCGCGGTGGCCGTGGCGGTCTCGGCCAGGGCTCCGAAGACGTCCCCCGTGACCCCGCCGAAGCGGTGCACGCAGCGGCGCAGCAGCAGCTCCGCCACCGCCAGGGCCACCAGGACCGCGGCCGCCTGCCGGGCGGCGGCGAGCGGGCCCAGCGGCAGGGCTGCACCCGCGGCCAGGGCCGTGACGGCGGCGGCGGCCAGCGCGGCCGCGGTCCGCGGGACCACCCCGGCAACCGCCGCACCCAGCCCTTCGAGGCGGGCCGGCGGTACGCCGTCGCGGGAGGCCAGCGTCATCGCGAGGCGGGCGGTGACGGCCGCCACGACCGCGGCGGACGCGCCGCGGATCCAGCCGTCGGCGAAGGCGTCGGCCAGCGCCCCCACCTGGATCAGCAGCAGCAGGAGCAGCGCGACCACCCCGAAGGGCCCGATGTCGGACCGCTTCATGATGCGCAGGGCCTCGGCGGCCGGTTTGGCGCAGCCCAGCCCGTCGGCGGTGTCGGCGAGGCCGTCCAGGTGCAGGCCCCGGGTCAGGGCGGCGGGTACGGCCACGGTGACGGCGGCGGCGAGCAACGGGCCCCCGCCGAGCAGCAGCAGGAGGGTGCCGGCGGCGGCCGCGAGCACGCCGACCACGAGCCCGGCGAGCGGCGCACAGGCCATGCCGGTGCGGGCCGCGGGCCGGTCCCAGCGGGTGATGCGGGCGGGCAGCACGGTGAGCGTGCCGAAGGCGAAGCGGATCCCGTCGGGCAGCGAGGCCCGCTCCGCGGGCGGGACCAGGCGCGAGGGCGGGGGCTGGTCGTCGAACGTATCTGTCATCGGCGCGAACGCTACCCGCTCACCCGCCCCGGTAAATTGCCCAATACGGGCCAAACGGGCAGCTGCCACGACAAGGAGCCGGCGGTATGGGTCACTGGTGGTATCGGAACATCGTCGAGCCGGGGAAGCTCCCCCTGCTCCTCGCCCTGCTGTCGTTCGTGATGTCCTTCCTGGTCACCCGTGTCATCACCCGTCTGATCCGGGCCGGCCGGGGACCGTTCAAGAACGTCACGCCGGGCGGCCTGCACGTCCACCACGTGGTGCCCGGGGTGGTCCTCGTGATCATCGGGGGGTTCGCTGCCGTCGCCAGCGGCGCGCACGGCTTCGGCTCGCTGGCCTCCGCGGTGGTCTTCGGGCTGGGCGCGGGCCTGGTCCTGGACGAGTTCGCGCTGATCCTGCACCTCGACGACGTCTACTGGAGCGAGCAGGGCCGCAAGAGCGTCGAGCTCGTGGTGCTGACGGCCGCGCTGGTGGTGCTGGTGCTGGGCGGGTTCCTGCCCTTCGGGGTCAACGACCTGACGGCGGACGAGCGGCAGAACCGCGGCCTGGTGGCGATGAACACCGCCCTGAACTTCCTCCTGGCCCTGGTCGCCCTGTGGAAGGGCAAGGCGCGGACCGCGCTCTTCGGGGTCGTGATCCCCTTCGTGGCGCTGATCGGCGCGGTCCGGCTGGCCCGGCCGGGCTCCCCGTACGCGAAGCGGTTCTACGCGAACCGGCCGCGGGCCCGCGCCAAGGCGGGCCTGCGGGCCTTCCACCACGACCGGCGCTGGGTGGCGAAGCGCCGCGCCTTCGAGAACTTCATCGGGGGGACCCCCGACCCGGAGCGGACGGCGGCCCCGAAGGAGCCGCCGCCGCCCAGCACCCGGGCCGCCCGGCCCGTGTCAGCCCGGGGTGAGCCCCGCGTCCCGGAGCAACACC
>NZ_JBHXTC010000018.1:36337-103778 GCF_042677605.1 Streptomyces sp. NPDC127106
GCGGGGCGGCCCCCCACCCCCCCCCGCGCGGCGTGGCGCCCCGCCCCCCCCCCCACCCCCCCGCGCCCCGGGCCCCCCCCCCCCCCCCCCGCGCCGCCCGCCCCCCCCCCCCCCCCCGCCGCACTGACCTCGTGCCGCCGGGCCGGTGTCAGCCCGGGATGAGCCCGTCGTCGCTGAGCATCTCCCGGACCTCGGCGAGCGAGGCGTCGGGCGCGGGCAGGATCAGCTCGGACGGCTCCAGCGCATCGTCGGGCAGCGGCACCCCGAGCCGGCGCACGGCGTCGAGCAGCGCGTGCAGCGTGCGCCGGAAGCCCGCCTCGTCGCCGCCCTCCATCTCCTGCAGCAGCTCTTCGTCCAGCGCGTTGAGCTCCGCGAAGTGGCCGTCGGCCACCGTCACCTGGCCTTCCCCCATGATGCGGACAATCATGACGGGCCCCGTCCTACTGCTTGTCGAACCGGTGCTGGTTCTGCGACTGCTGGGCGTTGCCGGGGGTGCCGCCCTCGATGGCCTGCTGCTGCGCGGACGGACCGCCGGCCAGCTCCGCCTTCATCCGCTGGAGCTCCAGCTCCACGTCCGTACCGCCCGAGAGCCGGTCCAGCTCGGCCTGGATGTCGTCCTTGGCACCGAGACCGCTCTGGTCGTCGAGGGCGCCGGAGGCCAGCAGCTCGTCGATCGCGCCCGCACGGGCCTGCAGCTGGGCGGTCTTGTCCTCGGCCCGCTGGATGGCCACGCCGACGTCGCTCATCTCCTCGGAGATGCCGGAGAAGGACTCGGCGATCCGGGTCTGCGCCTGGGCGGCGGTGTAGGTGGCCTTGATGGTCTCCTTCTTCGTACGGAAGGCGTCCACCTTGGCCTGGAGGCGCTGCGCGGCCAGGGTCAGCTTCTCCTCCTCGCCCTGCAGCGTCTCGTGCTGCACTTGCAGGTCGCTGACCTGCTGCTGGAGCGAGGCACGGCGGGACAGCGCCTCGCGGGCCAGGTCCTCGCGGCCGAGCGCCAGCGCCTTGCGGCCCTGGTCCTCCAGCTTGGTGGACTGGGTCTGCAGCTGGTTGAGCTGCAACTCCAGGCGCTTGCGGGAGGTGGCGACGTCCGCGACGCCGCGCCGCACCTTCTGCAGCAGCTCCAGCTGCTTCTGGTACGAGTAGTCGAGGGTCTCGCGCGGGTCCTCGGCCCGGTCAAGGGCCTTGTTCGCCTTCGCGCGGAAGATCATCCCCATACGCTTCATGACACCGCTCATGGGCTTCGCGCGCCCCCTTCTGACGGACTTCGCTCCAGGTCACCAACAGAACCCACAGTACGGGCCCTGTCTCCATTACCGCACTGTTCGTGAACGGATGCGCTCCTCCTCGAGGACGACTGTGTACCCGCCCCTGTCAGGCGGAAGGAGGAGACGGTTCCCCGACGCACCCCTACGCACCCCCGACGTCCTCCGACGCCTCCGCACGAACCCTGCACAGGTCCAGACGCCCGCCGTTGCCGGATCGTTCCCCGCCGGGGTGGGGTACCGGAGCGCAACCACGTAGGCTTGGGTTTTGTGTTTGGTAGCCGCTCCTCCAAGGAAGAGAAGGCCGCCGCCACCGACAAGGTGAGCGCCGACCTCTCAAAGCCCCGTGACCCGCAGGCCCCCAAGGGCCGCCCGACGCCGAAGCGCGCCGTGGCCCAGTCGCAGCGCAAGGCTGTGGTGGTCTCCACCGGCAACCGCAAGGAGGATGCCCGGCGCGCCCGTGAGCGGCGCCGCGTGGAACTGGCCAAGCAGCGCGAGGCACTGGCCAGCGGCGACGAGCGCTACCTGCCCGCCCGTGACAAGGGCCCGGTGCGCCGCTTCGTCCGCGACTTCGTCGACTCCCGCTTCTCCGTCGCCGAGATGTTCCTCCCGCTGGCCGTGGTCATCCTGGTGCTGAGCATGATCCGGCAGCCGCAGATCCAGAACGCGGCCCTGCTGCTGTGGCTCGCCGTGATCGCCCTGATCATCCTCGACTCGGTCGCTCTGGGCTTCCGCCTGCGCAAGGCCCTGAACGAGCGCTTCGCCGACCAGCCGCGCCGCGGCGCCGTCGCGTACGGCCTGATGCGAACCCTCCAGATGCGCCGCCTGCGCCTGCCGAAGCCGCAGGTCAAGCGCGGGGAACGGCCCTGAGCGGAGACAGGCCCGGGGGGACGGGGGACGGATTCGCACAGGGCGCCAGGCTGTGGCTCGAAGGCCTGGGCGGCCTGCGCAACGCCGTCCGACAGGAACTCGTGGGCCGGCAGGTCGATGAGCAGATCGCGCAGCGCTTCCCGGTCGGGCAGCGGCTGCGCGTCCTGGACGTGGGCATGGGCCAGGGCACCCAGGCGCTGCGGCTCGCCCGCGCCGGGCACCGGGTGACCGGGCTGGAGCAGGACCCCGGGATGCTGGCCGTGGCCCGCGGGGCGCTGGAGGCAGAGCCCCCCGGCATCCAGGACCGGGTCGAGCTGCTGGAGGGGGACGGGCGCGAGACCGGCGCCCACTTCACCCCGGGCAGCTTCGACATCGTGCTGTGCCACGGCGTACTGATGTACGTGCCCGAGCCGGACGGGATGCTGGCCGGGCTGGCCCGGATGCTCGCCCCCGGCGGGCTGCTGTCCCTGCTGGTGCGCAACGGCGACGCGCTCGCGATGCGGCCCGGGCTGGACGGCGACTGGCCGGGCGCGCTGGCCGCCTTCGACTCCGTCGACTACACCAACCGACTGGGCGTGGAGGTACGGGCCGACCGGCTCTGCGACCTCACGTCCACGCTGTCCGGGATCGGCGCACCGCTGCACGCCTGGTACGGCGTACGCGTCTTCACCGACGGCACCGAGGCCAGCGGGACCCTGCCCCGGGACGAGGACCTGGAGCGGCTCCTGGCCGCCGAGGACCGCGCCGGGCGGACCGACCCCTACCGCGGTGTGGCGGCCCTGCTGCACCTGTGCGGCGTCCGCGGCTGACCCCCGCGCACCGCGCCCCGCACCGCGCCCCCTGCACCACCCCCGTACGGCCCCCGGCACGAGGAGGCCCCGGGCCCCTGCCGGGACCCGGGGCGCACCCGCCGCTCGCGCAGAGCACTCCTGCTCCTGCCGGGCCGGGCCGGGTCAGGCGTCCAGCGCCTCGCGCAGGCTCATCGCGTACAGCTCGGTACCGCTGTCGTCGGACAGCTTCACCCGCTCGGTACCGCCCTCCAGCAGTTCCTTCCAGTACTCACCGATCCAGGACTCCGCATCGCCCTGCGTGGTGAACTCCTCCGGGGTGACCGCAGGGGTCGTCTCGCTGCCGTCGGCCGTCTCGAACCGCCACGTCCACGCCATGTCCGCCTCCGTTGCTCGTCCGCTGCTCGCCTTGAGTCTGCCCGCAGAGTAGCCGGGCGCGCACCACTCCCGGCGACGCGGGAGGATCTTCTTGTGGAACTCACTCTGCTCGGCACCGGAACACCCGAAGGACTGCCCCGCCCCGGCTGTCCCTGCGCGGCCTGCGCGGTCTCCGTCGGCCCCCGGGCGCGCGCCGCGACGTCCCTGCTCGTCGACGGGGCCCTGCTACTCGACCTGACCCCCGGGGCGGTCCTGGCCGGGGCCCGCGCCGGGCACTCGCTGGCCGGCGTACGGCAGGTCCTGCTGACCCACCCGCACGACGGGCCCTCGGTGGAGCTGCCGCCCGGGCTGCCCGCGGCCGTCCGGGTCCCCGACGGGCGGGAGCTCGCGGTGATCAGCGGCCACCGGGTGCGGGCGGTGCCGATGGACGCGCCGGGCACCGGGTACGAGGTGACGGGCCCGGACGGCGCCCGGCTGCTGTACCTGCCGCCGGGCGCGGCGCCGGCCGGGCAGGAACCGGGCGGGCCCGGGTTCCCGCAGCGCCCGTACGACATGGTCCTCGCGGACGTGCTGGGCCGGCCGGAGGCGCTGGCCCGGCTCCGGGCCACCGGCGCGGCCGGGCCCACGACGGACGTGATCGCCGTGCACCTGGACCACGACACCCCGCCGGGGCGCGAGCTGGAGCGGCGGTGCGCGGCGGCCGGGGCGCGCGCGGTGCCGGACGGGACGACGGTGACCGTGGGCGAGTACCACGCGGTGCCGGACCTGCCGCGTCGGACGCTGGTGCTGGGCGGCGCCCGCTCCGGGAAGTCCGTGGAGGCGGAGCGGCGGCTGGCGGGCTTCCCGGAGGTGGTCTACGTGGCCACCTCGGGGACCCGCGAGGGCGACCCGGAGTGGGCGGCCCGGGTCGGGTTGCACCGGGAGCGCCGGCCCGGGACCTGGCGGACGGTGGAAACCTGCGAGCTGGCGCCGCTGCTGACGGAGGGCGGGCCGCCGCTGCTGATCGACTGCCTGGCACTGTGGCTGACGGACGCCATGGACCGGGCGGGCGCCTGGGACGACGCCGTCTGGGCGGGCCGGGGCCGCAAGGAGCTGCAGGAGCGGGTGGCGGAGCTGGTGGCGGCCCTGCGGGCGACCCGCCGCACGGTGGTGGCCGTCAGCAACGAGGTCGGGTCGGGGATCGTCCCCGCGACGGCTTCGGGCCGCCGCTTCCGCGACGAGCTCGGGCGACTGAACAGCGCGGTGGCCGCCGAGTGCGAGCACGTGCTGCTGGTGGTCGCCGGGCAGGCCCTGGTCCTGAAGGACTGACTCCGGACCCCGCGGCGGCCGGGCCCGCCGGGGCCCCGGGACGGCGCGGGCGCAACCGACGGCGGGACCGCGCGCCGGGCCGGGAAGGGAACCGCCGCACCGCTCGGAACGGGTCCGGGACCGGACCGCGCGAGGCCGGGAACGGGCTGCGCGCGAGGGCCGGGAACGGGGCTTGGGCAGGGCCTTACCGGCTGTACCCTCTGGCAGATGACCACCCTGAATCTCGACGACTTCTCCGATCTGATCGAGCGCCCCGACGGCGGCGTCCGCCGCGACGCCGAGGAACGCCGTGCGCGGCTGGCCGTGCCGACCGGGGCGCTGGGGCGGCTCGACGAGCTCGCCGAGTGGCTGGCTGCCGCGCAGGGGCGGGTTCCGGTCGAGCCGATCGAGCGGCCCCGGGTCGTGCTGTTCGCAGCCGACCACGGGATCGCCGCCGCCGGGGTCTCCGCGCGGGCCGCCGGCAGCGCCCACGAGCTGGTGCGCTCCGTACTCGACGGGGCGGGACCGGTGTCGATCCTCGCCGGGCGGTTCGGGGCCTCGGTGCGGATCGTGGACGCCGGACTGGACTGCGAGCCCGGCCTGCTGCCCGAGGACGTGGTCCGGACCCGCGTCCGCCGCGGCAGCGGCCGGATCGACGTCGAGGACGCCCTCACCCGCGAGGAGGCCGAGGAGGCCGTCCGGCTCGGCATGCGGATCGCCGACGAGGAGGCCGACTCCGGCACCGACCTCGTCGTCCTCGGGGACCTGAGCGTGGGCGGCACCACCGTCGCCGCCGTGCTCATCGCCGCGCTGTGCGGCACCGACGCCTCGGTGGTCACCGGGCGCGGCGGGCAGCCCATCGACGACCTGACCTGGATGCGCAAGTGCGCGGCCATCCGGGACGCGCTGCGCCGCGCCCGCCCGGTCCTCGGCGACCAGGTGGCGCTGCTCGCGGCGGTCGGCGGGGCGGACGTCGCCGCGATCACCGGCTTCCTGCTCCAGTGCGCGGTACGCCGTACGCCGGTCATCCTCGACGGGGTCGTCTCGGCGGCCTGCGGACTGGTGGCCCAGCGGGCCGCGTTCCGCTCCCCGGACTGGTGGCTGGCCGGCCAGGCGAGCGGCGAACCCGGCCAGGCCAAGGCCCTGGACCGGATGGCACTCAACCCCGTGCTCTCCCACGGCGTCACCGTAGGGGAAGGAACCGGGGCATTGCTGGCGCTTCCCCTGGTCCAGGCGGCCGCCGCACTCGCGGCGGAACTGCCGGAGCGGGCCGAGCCGGAGCCGAAGGACTGAACCACCGGGAGCCGCGGCCACATCCGGCCACGGCTCCCCGGCCGGACCAGCCGTGGTCGGCGGCGCCCCATATGATCGAGTTTCATGGGAGAGGCCCGCTTGACCAGCGCAGATATTGACCCGAAGGCCGCGAAGGCCGCGAAGGCCGCACAGGCCCCGCAGCCCCGACAGGCCCAACAGTCCGCACAGGCCCAACAGCCCGCGAAGACGGGGCAGCCCCCCGGCCGGGAGGCCGCGAAGGACAGTGCGAAGGACGACGGCGGCGGCCGCGGATCCGTCCGCTCCCGCCGCAGCGCCGCCTTCGCGGTCTGGTACCTGCGCGCCGTCACCTTCGTGAACTTCCTCAGCGCGGTGTGGGTTTCGCTCGGCCAGGACCTGCGCCGGCACAACACCGAGGACTTCTACACCCCGTACCTGCTCACGGCGGGCTTCGCGTCCGGCCTGTTCTCGCTGCTGCTCGCCGTCACCATGGGCCGGCGCAAGCGGGCCGCGTGGATCCTGAACCTGGTCCTGGCCGGACTGCTCCTGCTGGCGTTCGCCGTCGCCGCCTTCGCCCCGTGCACCGGCGGTGAACTCGACGTCTGCTACCCGGAGTTCCGCGACCACACCCAGAACTGGGTCTCGCTCCTCCTGACCGCGGCGTTCGTCGTCGCCCTGCTGCTGGGCCGCCAGGAGTTCTACGCCAAGGGCGACCGCTCCAACCCCAAGCTGGCCACCGCCGTCGCCGCCGTCGGCCTGCTGGTCACCTCGCTGCTCGCCGCGCTGATCGTCGGCGCCGCCAACACCGACCCGGACGCCTCGCAGGCCACGTTCCTCGCCCGCTGGCGCTACGGCGCGATGCGGCTGATCACCCTGGACCCCGACGCCCGCGACTACGCAGCCATCACCACCCCCGCCTGGGTGGACGTCGTCATCAATGTCATGTCGATGGTGCTGCTGCTCGCGGTGCTGCTCGCCGCGTTCCGCTCCCGCCGGGCCGTGGACCCGCTCACCGAGGAGGACGAGGAGAAGCTGCGCGCGCTGCTGGCCAAGCAGGGCGACCGCGACTCCCTCGGCTACTTCGCGCTGCGCCGCGAGAAGTCCGTCATCTGGTCCCCCACCGGCAAGGCGGCCGTCACCTACCGCGTCGTCGGCGGCGTCTCCCTCGCCTCCGGCGACCCGATCGGCGACCCCGAGGCCTGGCCCGGCGCCATCGACCCGTGGTTGGCCGAAGCCCGCGAGCACGGCTGGGTACCCGCGGTGATGGGCGCCAGCGAGGAGGCCGGGCAGATCTACGCCCGGCACGGCCTGGACGCCCTGGAGCTGGGCGACGAGGCGATCGTGGAGACCGCCGAGTTCACCCTGGAGGGCCGCGCCATGCGGACCGTCCGGCAGGCGTTCAACCGGGTCAAGCGGGCCGGCTACAGCGTCCGCATCCGCCGGCACGCTGACATCCCCGCCGAGGAGATGGCCGAGCTGGTGCGCCGCGCCGACGACTGGCGGGACGGCGCCACCGAGCGCGGCTTCTCCATGGCGCTGGGCCGCCTCGGCGACCCGGCCGACGGCCAGTGCGTCATGCTGGAGTGCACCGACGGCAACGGAGACCTGCGGGCGCTGCTGTCCTTCGTGCCGTGGGGCCCCAAGGGCCTGTCGCTGGACCTGATGCGCCGTGACCGCGACTCCGAGAACGGTCTGATGGAGTTCATGGTCATCGAACTCCTGGAGCGCTCGAAGGAGATCGGTGTCACACAGGTCTCGCTCAACTTCGCGATGTTCCGGTCGGTCTTCGAACGGGGGTCCAAGCTGGGTGCGGGTCCGGTGCTGCGCATGTGGCGCTCGATGCTGAGCTTCTTCTCCCGCTGGTGGCAGATCGAGTCCCTCTACCGGGCCAACGCCAAATACCGGCCGATCTGGGAGCCGCGGTTCATGCTCTTCGAGAAGAGCTCCGACCTGCTGCGGATCGGCATCGCCGCGGGCCGGGCCGAGGGCTTCCTGGAGGCTCCAGGGCTGCCGAAGTGGCTCAACCGCAAACACCTGGAGACCAATCGTTGACAGCGTGGACGACGACCCCACTGCGGCGGTTCGCCCGCCGTGAGTGGGGGCCCCTGTTCGGGACCGTCCGGGAGGCCCTCGTCCGCGACCGCTGGCGGGCCGTCCCGATGACCCTGGGGGCCGTCTGTCTCACCTCGCTGTTCCAGATCGTGCAGAACACGTCCGGGGGGTTCCGGCCCGTCCAGAACCTCGGGTCGGTGAGGGCCGCCGACCCCTTCTGGCTGGCCCTGCTGCGGACCCCGCTGTCCCTGTTCGTCCCCGCGCTCGACCTGCCCGTGTGGGGGGCCCTCGCCCAGATCCTGCTGGTGTTCGGGATCGCGGAGATCTGCGTCGGCTGGTGGCGCACCCTGGCCATCGGCTACGTCGCCACCCTCGCCGGGACCACGTACGCCCGGCTCGGGCTCGCGCTGGGGCCCGAGCATCCGCTCGGCCTGCCGGTGTCCGACCGGGTCCTCAACGACACCGGCCCGTCGGCGGCGGTCGTCGGCCTCGCCCTCTACCTGTGCTGGCGCTACCGGGCCCAGCTGACGGGCGCCCTGGTGATCGCCGCCATGATCGGCGAGGTGCTGGTCAAGGACAACCTTGCCGGCAAGGAGCACCTCGCGGCCCTCGCCGCCGTCCTCGGCCTGTGCGTCGCCCTCGCCGCGCGGGCGTCCGCGGCCCCGCGGCCGCACCGCACGCACCGCTGACCCCGTTCCCCGCCCGCCGGACCGCCCCGACCGGAGCAGGCCGTACCGTATCGGGGTGACGACAGACCTCGGGCCGTTCACCGCCACCCGGACGTGGCTGCGGGCCCATCCGCTGGCCACCGACGCCGTCCTCGCGCTCGGGGCGCTCGTCGCGATGGTCCTCGGCTCCTTCGTCGACCCGCGCGGCCCGCACGGGCCGACCTTCGGCACCCGCACCCCCGACCCGTTCTCGCTGGTGCTGATGCTGCTGGCTGCGGCGGCCCTGGTCTTCCGGCGGCTGCGCACCCGCGCCGTGCTCGCCGCGACCATCGGGCTGTCCGTGGTGGAGCTCGCCACCGGCGAGCCCCGGGCACCCGTCGCCATGGCCGCCGTGATCGCCCTGTACACGCTGGCCTCCCGCACCGACCGGCCCACGACCTGGCGGATCGGCCTGCTCACCATGGCGGGCCTGACGGGCGTGGCCATGCTGGCCGCGGGCCCGCTGCCCTGGTACTCGCAGGAGAACATCGGCGTCTTCGCCTGGACCGGGATGGCCGCGGCCGCCGGCGACGCGGTCCGCAGCCGGCGCGCCTTCGTCGACGCCATCCGGGAGCGGGCCGAGCGGGCCGAGCGGACCCGCGAGGAAGAGGCCCGGCGGCGGGTCGCCGAGGAGCGGCTGCGGATCGCCCGCGACCTGCACGACGTGGTCGCCCACCACATAGCCCTGGTCAACGTCCAGGCCGGGGTGGCCGCGCACGTCATGGACAAGCGTCCCGACCAGGCCAAGGAGGCCCTGGCCCACGTACGGGACGCCAGCCGCTCGGCACTGAACGAGCTGCGGGCCACGGTCGGCCTGCTGCGCCAGTCCGGCGATCCGGAGGCGCCGACCGAGCCGGCCCCGGGGTTGGCCCGGCTCGACGAGCTGGTGGACACCTTCCGGCACGCCGGGTTGCCGGTGAAGGTGATGGTGGAGCTGGACGGGGACGGCGGGCCGCTGCCGGCAGCCGTGGACCTGGCGGCGTACCGGGTGATCCAGGAGGCGCTGACCAACGTGCGCAAGCACGCGGGCCCGGGCGCCAGCGCCGAGGTCAGCGTCGTCCGGGTCGGCGCCTCCACCGAGGTCACGGTCCTCGACGACGGCGGTGGCCGCCCGGAGCCCGCGGCCGCGGCGGCGACCGCCCCGGGCGGCGGGCACGGGCTGCTCGGAATGCGGGAGCGGGCCGGCGCCCTGGGCGGCTCCTGCTTCGCCGGGCCCCGCTACGGCGGCGGCTACCGGGTCCACGTCATCCTGCCCGTCACATGACGCGAAGTCACGAGGAGTCACGAGGAGTCACGAGGAGTCACGAGAAGTGACGTGACGCGACCGGGGCTCAGCAGGTCTTGCGCCAGGGCCCCAGCTCGTACTCCTTCTGCAGGGAGCTGAGCTTCAGCTTGCGCGCGAGGCCGCAGAACCGGCTCGTCGGAAGCTCGTACTCGACGTGGAAGACGGCCTTCCCCGCCTTGATGAACGGGACCAGCTCCTCGCACTCCTCGTACTGGGCGCACTGCTCGTTGACCGCGAAGTCGAAGTCGCCCACCAGCTGCGGGATCTGCTCCAGGTCGTTCTTCAACCCGACCGCGAGCCCCCGGTCGTGGGCGAGCCGCGCGATCAGCCGGTTGTAGAGCAGCTGGTCCTCGGCGGTCAGCGGGAAGCCGGAATCGTTGGTGTAACCGTCCATGTTGTCCGGCTCCACCGCGTCGAAGCCCTTGTCGCGGCACATGTCGAACCGCTTGGCCATCAGCGGCTCCAGCTCGGCGCGGCGCCGGATGTCCAGCCAGCGCTCGCCCTCCCAGCCGTTGCCCTTGCCGAGGAGCTCCGCGGGGAAGGCCGCCGCGTCGGGTCGGAAGTCCTCCCAGGCGCCGGTGGAGACGTAGCAGATGGTCCGGCGCCCGGCCTTCTTCAGCGTCTCCACCTGCTCCGCGGTCGTGGTGAAGCCGTCGACGTCGTACACGGGCGCCTTCACGGAGGTGTCGAGCTTCCCGCTGAGCTGCCACTGCCAGCCGGTGCCGGGCCGCGGTTGCCAGCGCCCCTCCGGCGCGGGGGCGAGGCCCGGGTCCGGTTCGCCGCCGTCCGGTCCGGCGGTGCAGGCCGCCAGGAGCAGCAGCGGTACGAGCAGCAGCGCCGCCCCGCGCCGCCGCAGCGGCGGCCGCTCGGGCGCCGGGCTCGCCGACCGCGCCGCCCGGGGGGTCACCGGGCGTCCCGGAGCGCGTGCGGGAGGGTGCCCCAGGGGTGCGCACCGGTGCCGGGCACCGCGCAGTGCACCGCGGCCCGGCGCTGCCGGGCGAGCTCGGCGGCGGGGGCGCCCGGCGGGACGGCGTACACGAGGTGGCAGAACCGGCCGGCGGGGTGGTCGGCGGTCCAGGGGGGCACGGCCGCTTCCCGGTAGGCGTCCCACGGCCCTTCGAAGGTGACGAGCAGGTCCGCGAGTTCGGCGTAGCCGGGGTCCGGGTGGATGCCGTGGTTGAGGACGAGCGTGCGGGCGCCCGCGGCCCGGGCCGCGATGGCGAGCCGGCCGTAGTGGCCGAGCAGCGCCGGGTCGGGGGCGGCCTGGTCGAGGAAGGCCCCGTCGGCGCCGTACCAGTCGCGGTGGCGGAGCAGGTCCCGCACGACGTCGGCGTGGGGGCGGCGCCCGTAGTCGGTGTCGGTGTAGCCGAGGACGGGCACGCCGGCGTCGCGCAGCCGCTCGGCGACGACGGCGAACCGTGCGTCGCGGGCCTCGCCCGGCCCGCTGGCCGGGTTGAGGACCACCGAGTGCAGCCGACCCGCGCCGCGGATCAGCAGCTCCCAGTCGTCGGGCCGGTCGTCCGGGTGCTCGTAGAGCGGCACCAGCAGCATGAGGTCCTTCTTCTCAGACGGGTCACAAGGGGTCGTACGGGGGTCTCGGTCGGTACCGGCGGCACCGTCAGCGGTGCGCCGTTGCCCGGCCGAGGAACAGGCAGACCAGGGTGGCGAGCGCGGCCGCTGCCGTCCCCGCCACCACCAGCTGCACCAGCCGCGGCTGCCCCACCCCCAACAGCAGGGCCAGGCTCTGCGCGACGGCCGCCGAGGCGCAGACGGCGGCGGCGGCGCGGACCGCCCCGAAGGACTGCAGCAGCAGCCCGGCCCACATCACGCCGCCGAGCAGGAGCAGCGTCGCGACCCGGACCCCGGTCATGCCCGGCGCGCCCGGCCAGAACAGGGTTCCCACTACGCCGAGGACCAGCAGCACCGCCAGGTACACGGCCATGCAGCGGGCCAGCGTGCCCAGCATCCGCAGCCGGAACTGCCGGGGCGAGCGAGCCGCCCGCAGCCCGGCGAGGCTGCCGCTGCGGAACCGGTGGAGCAGCCACTCGGCGGGGCCCATGCTGAGCGTCAGCGCCACCGCGGAGGGTGCGGCAACCGCCTCGGCCGGGCCTCCGGCGAGTACCTCGCCCAGGGCTGCGTACAGCACCAGCAGGCCGGTGCCGAGGCCGAAGACCCCGTACGGCACGGAGTCGCCGAGCCGCGGCCCGCGCGGCCCGTACTCCTCCTCGGCGCCGCGCAGCATCCGCCAGCGCACCGGACCGCCCGGGCCGCCCGTCACCCGGCCGTGGCCCCACCCCGGGCGGTGTTCCGACCAGCCGCGGATCCGGCGCACGGCCGCCCGTACGCCGGAGGCCAACGGCAGCTCGCGGAGCGCGAGCGTGCAGGCGGCCAGCAGGGAGACCCCGAGCAGGCCGACCCGCAGGGGCACGGGCAGGTCGGTGAAGAGCGCGAGGACGGACCCGGCGGCCATCGGCGCGAGCGCGGCGACGAGCAGCCGCTCCCGGCCCAGGACCAGCAGGACGGTGGCGGCCCCGACGTACACGGCCTGCCCGGCGGCGAAGGCGTAGCTGAACGGCGGCCCGCCGGGGACGGTGAGCGCGGCGGCGATGCCGAGCAGGGCCCCGGTGGGGGCGCCGACCAGCAGGGTCCGCCCGGCGGCGGCCCGGTCGCCCAGGCCCAGCCAGGAGTAGGCGCGGTGGGACAGGGTCTGGTCCCACACCCAGCCGATGAGGGCCCCGGCGAGCAGGGTGAGCGTTCCTGCGGGCAGGCCGAGCCGGTCCGGCGGGCCCTCCAGCAGGGGTGCGCCCAGGACGTAGGCGAGGCCGGGCAGGGCGAAGATCACCCCGCGGAGCAGGCAGGCGGCGAGGGACACCTTCCAGGGGTCGGTGTGGTCCTGCGGCTCGGGGAAGGCGCGCGGCACCCGCGCGTACAGTTCCTCGGCGAGGTCGAAGGAGTCCCGGCGCCCGTAGGTGAGCCGGATGTGCTCGTCGGTCATCCCGTCGGACTCCAGGATGGCGGCGACCTCGTCGGGGTGGACGGCCGCCGCGATGAACCCGTCGAGGCGCTCGGCGAGTTCGTCCATGGGGTCGGCGGCGGGGGCCCCGGTCCCCGCCGCGGTGCGGCGGGGGCGCGGGAGGGCGGGCAGGGTGTCGCCGCCGGGGACGCGCAGCCAGAGGGATCCGCTCACCACGGGCTCCCGTCGGCCGCGAGCTCCCGGTACCAGGGGTCGCCGAGCCGCTGCGTCCAGTCGTCGCCCTCGTGGACGGGGAGGACGGGCTGGCCGGCGAGTTCGCGGTAGATGTGGCGGAAGCCGTCCACGGACTGGTGGAGGGTGAACTTCTCGACGACCCGTTTGCGGGAGAGCCGGCCCAGCTCGGCGCGGCGTTCGTCGTCGCGGAGCAGGGCGAGGGCGGCGCGGGCCATGGTCTCGGGTTCGCGCGGCGGGACGACGAGGCCGGTGTCGCCGACGGCCTCGCGGACGCCGCCGACGTCGGTGGAGACGGTGGTCCGCCCGCAGGACATGGCCTCGATGATGCTGAAGGGGAAGCCCTCGCTGATGCTGGACAGCATCACGATGCTGCCGGCGGCGTACGCCTTGGCGACCTCCGCGATCCGGCCCTCGTAGGTGATCCCGTCCCCGACGCCGAGTTCGGCGGCGAGCTTCTCCAGGCGGAGCTTGTAGTCCTCGCAGCCGGCCGGGACCGGGCCGAACAGGCGCAGCCGCAGGGCGGGCAGCTCGGCGCGCATGAACGCGTAGGCGCGGACGAGGGTTTCGAGGTCCTTGATCGGGTCGATGCGGCCGCACCAACTGAGGGTGGGCACCTCGGGTTCGGGGCCGGCCTCGGGAAAGGCGTACGGGTCGACGCCGTTGTAGACGGTGCGGATCCGGTCGGAGGCGGCGCCGCCGCGCTCCTCCCAGCGGCGGTTGTACTGGTTGCAGGGGGTGATTAGGTCGGCTTGCCGGTACCCCTCGGTGTTGAGCTCGCGGTAGAAGCCGAGGACGAGGGCCTTGACGGGCCATCGTTCGGCCGCGCTGCGGTAGCCGAGGTACCGCTCGCGCAGGTAGATGCCGTGCTCGGTGAGCAGGAACGGCACCCCGTCGAGGTACTTGGCGGCGAGCGCGGGCAGGGTGGCGAGGCCGCTGCTGACGGCGTGGGCGACGCTGTCGGGCGGGATCCGCACGGACAGCGGGCGCAGCGCGTGCTCCAGCAGGTCGGTGGCGGTGAGCGCGTCGTGGACGGTGGGCGCGGCGGCGGCCGTGGCCAGGCCCGGCCGGGTCCACACGGCCATCAGCAGGCGCAGGACCGTTTCGGAACGCAGGGCGGGGGCGAGCCTGCCGGAGCGGGCGAGGACGGCGAGCTCGCGCAGGGCTCCGGAGAACCCGCTGCGGCCGGGGGCGCCGGCACCCGTGGCGCCGGCCGGGTCGGGCCCGAGGAGGGAGAGGAGGAAGGCCTCGTAGGTCTCGGTGAAGCGGCGGAGCGCCTTGCCGCGCAGGGCCGGTCCGCGGCTGCGGCTGCGGCTGCGGCCGGGGACGGGTCCCCACAGGGGGACGGCGGTGTGCCGGTACACGTTGCGCGGCAGCTCCCAGGTGACCGGCTCGCGGCCGGTACCGGTCAGGGCTATGACGTTGAAGTCGACCTCCGGCATGCCCCGGACCAGCTGGTCGCACCAGGTGCTGACTCCCCCGTGGACGTGTGGATAGGTGCCTTCGGTGAGCATGGTGACATGGCGCCCATGGCTCATTGCGGTATGTCCCCCCGGACTGTGTTTTCTTGAGGCTCGGTTCGCCTCCGGGAGCCCTTCGGCCCCTTCGGCTCACTCGCGCAGGACTGCGGCCGAGCGGGGGTCGGGGCCCGCTCGGCCGGACGGAAAGGAGATGTGTTCCGGGTCAGCCGGTCAGCTTGAGCGTGACGGCCGACTGGAGGAGCTCGGGGCCGGTCCAGCCCGAGCGGTTCCCTGCGTAGGCGGCGCCGAAGTCGCTCGTGCCCAGCAGGAGTTGCTTCTTGGTGCCGTTCGGGGCGGTGATCGGGGCGAGGACCCCGGAGGGGGCCTTCACGGTGACGGTGGTGCCGATCCGGTACGCGGTGACCCGGCCCGCGGCGAGCGCCTTGTCCCAGGCTGCGCGGCGGCCGAGTTCGATGCCGATCTCCTTCATGCTCTGGTTCACGATCGGCGCGTTGGGCGCGTAGAGGGTGCGGTAGGTGTCGAGGACGCGGTCCAGTACGGGGTAGAGGGTGCGGTCCTCGGCCAGGTTGGATTGGTGGACGTAGTGCGGGCGCGGGTCGTTGGCCAGGACGTGCCGCAGGGCGGTGCGGGCCTCGGCGGGCACGATGTGCTCGAGGTAGCCGGTGGCGGTGTCGAGGGGGGCGGGCAGGCAGGTGGAGGTCGCCGGGTTGTCCTCGCAGATGCCGCTGCCGCCGTGGGCGCGGCTGGTGTAGATCCAGTTGTACTCGTCGGCCATCTCCGCGTTGGTGCCCGTGTTGTAGTACACGTTCATCGGGTGGCGGGGGACGGTCTGGGCGGAGCCGACCGGACGCTGCGCGGGCTCGCGCGAGTTGTCGCTGCCGACCCACTTGACCCCGTTGTCGGCGAGCGCGCCCGGGAGGTTGGGGTTGTCCTGGCCCTGCTGCGGGAGGGTCTTGAGGCCGGAGTGCTCGCCGGTGACGAGCTCGGTGCGGTCCAGGGCGATGCCCTTGGACGCGGCCCAGTTGACGTTGTCGCGGATCTGGGCGGAGATCTCGGCGCGGCTCATCCAGGTGACGGCGCCGCTCGCGTCCTTGGCGCACGTCCACGGCACGGTGCTGGTGTCCTGGGTGCAGCCGAGGAACGGGTGGGTGTAGGTGTGGTTGAGCCAGCGGTACTTGGCCCGGTCGGCGACGAGTTGCGCGGTGAGGGCGTCGGTGCCCCCGTTCTCCGCCTTCCACTCCTCGCCGGCCCCGCCGTTGAAGAGCATGTCGAGCTTGAAGTTCTTGCTCTGCTGCCACTGCGCCGCGTACTGGGCGTCGGCGGCGGTCATCCGGATGGTGCTCTCCTTGCCCTCGCCGCCCGCGCAGGCGTAGTCGCCGGGGGTGCAGTTGAGCTCCTTGTTCCAGCGGGCGTCCGGGGCGAAGACGTCGTCGACGTGGACCGCGAAGTAGCTGCGGCTCTGGCCGAGGTGGACGCCCTGGGTCAGCCAGTCGACGATGCCGCGGGCGAGCAGCCGGAACTGCTGCTGGTACTGGTTGTAGCCGAAGGTGACGACCAGTTCGCTGCGGCCGTCGTGGGTGTACTCGCCCACCAGCGAGGCCCGCCCCGAGCCGACGGGTGCGTCGACGTAACTGGTGTAGCCCGCCCGGGGCTTGCCCATGAAGCCGTAGCTCTCGGGGATCAGGGCGGAGTTGTCCTCGAAGGAGACCTGACCGCCGAGGTAGGCGAAGGGACCGGCCGTGCCGGCCGCGGTGACGGCCGCCTGCGTGCCGTCGAGCTGTCCGCTGTAGCCGCCGTTGTCGGTGTACTCCAGGCCCACGCCCGGGTGCGCCCAGGTGTAGGCGTCGACCTGACGGATCCCGTACGCGGTCTCGTACGCGGCCAGCGCGGCCATCTCGGCCGAGCCTTCCCCGAACGGGTTCTCGTTCGGCAGCACGACGCCCTGGTACTTCGCGCGCGGCCGGCCGTCGACCGTGTCGCTGAGGAACGCGGCGTCGATCACCGGGCGGCTGCTGCTGCCCAGCTGAACGCGGGTGTAGGGAACCCCGGTGTCGCGGAGCTCGGCGGTGATCGCCTCTACCGAGCTGCCGCCGTCGTCGACGACGAGGACTTTCAGGTCGATGCGCGGTGCGACGGCCGCCGCCTGGGCGGACGCGCCGGGCAATGCCACGGATACCAGTGCTGCGACGGCCATTGCGGCTGCAACCCTGTTCATCCGGTTTTTGTTGACCATTTCGGCCTTTCCCCCCGCAGGCATCGCTCGACTACGGCCCTTGGCGGTAGGCCGGACCGAGGAGGCTCTGTGGAAATCATGCAAAGGGACCCCGCGCCCCCTTGCGAGAGTGGCTCGAGTCTCTCGGACCTCGTCAGGTCTAACGGGCAAACCTGGAACAGAGACCACAGATGGGTGAACCGTAGAGCGGCCGAGTCGAACAACTTGCCAAACCCTGGAATGGCGTACGGTCCGGCTGCTACGCGTAGGCTCATTTCTGGCGGCCGTCGGGCCGGAATACGATCGCTCCGGATGGCCGTCCCACCCACTCGGCCCACAACACAAACGGAAGCGAGACTTCACCACCGTGACTGCTCTGACTCTCAGCACAGCCGGCGCGACGACGCTGCGCGCCGACGCCCTCGTGGTCGGCGTCGCGAAGGGCCCCAAGGGCCCCGTCGTGGCACCGGGCGCCGAGGCCGTGGACAACGCGTACGACGGGAAGCTCGCCGCCGTGCTCGCCGCCCTGGGCGCCTCCGGCGCGGAAGGCGAGACCACCAAGCTGCCGGCTCCGGACGGCCTCAAGGTCCCGGTCGTGCTGGCGGTCGGCCTCGGCCCGGTGCCGGGCGACGAGGAGTCCTACGACGAGGAGGCGCTGCGCCGCGCCGCCGGCGCCGCCGCCCGCGCCCTGCACGGCAGCAAGAAGGCCGCGTTCGCGCTCCCCCTGGAGGACGCGTCCGCCGTCACCGCGGTCGCCGAGGGCGCACTGCTGGGCGCGTACGCCTTCACCGCCTACCAGGGCGGCGAGAAGAAGGCCGCCAAGAACGGCGGCCCGAAGCTCCCGCTCGCCGAGGTGGCCCTGCTGGGCGCCAAGCCGCGCGACAAGGAGCACAAGGCCGCGGCCGAGCGCGCCGTCGTCGTCGCGGCCGAGGTCAACACCGCCCGCGACCTGATCAACACCCCGCCGAACGACCTCACCCCCGTGTCCTTCGCCTCGATCGCCTCGGCGACCGGCAAGGAGCACGGCCTCAAGGTCCAGGTCCTGGACGAGAAGGCCCTGGTCAAGGGTGGCTACGGCGGCATCATGGGCGTCGGCAAGGGTTCCGAGAACCCGCCGCGCCTGGTGAAGATCGCCTACACCCACCCGGACGCGGACAAGCACCTCGCGTTCGTCGGCAAGGGCATCACCTACGACTCGGGCGGCATCTCCCTGAAGCCGGCCGGCCACAACGAGACGATGAAGTGCGACATGTCCGGCGCCGCCGCCGTGTTCGCCGCCGTCGTCGCCGTGGCCCGCCTCGGCCTGGCCGTCAACGTCACCGGCTGGCTCGCCCTCGCCGAGAACATGCCGTCCGGCTCCGCCACCCGCCCCGGCGACGTGCTGCGCATGTACAGCGGCAAGACCGTCGAGGTCCTCAACACGGACGCCGAGGGCCGGCTCGTCCTGGCCGACGCGCTGACCAAGGCCTCCGAGGACAACCCGGACGCGATCGTCGACGTCGCCACCCTGACCGGCGCGATGGTGCTGGCCCTGGGCAACCGCACCTTCGGCATCATGGCCAACGACGACGCCTTCCGCACCTCGGTCCACGAGATCGCCGAGGAGGTCGGCGAGGCCTCCTGGCCGATGCCGCTCCCGGCCGACCTGCGCAAGGGCATGGACTCCCCGACCGCCGACATCGCCAACATGGGCGAGCGCATGGGCGGCGGCCTGGTGGCCGGCCTCTTCCTGCAGGAGTTCATCGGCGAGGGCATCACCTGGGCGCACCTGGACATCGCGGGCCCGGCCTTCCACGAGGGCGCCCCGTACGGCTACACCCCCAAGGGCGGCACCGGCTCGGCCGTGCGCACCCTGGTGCGGCTGGCCGAGCGCACGGCCACCGGCGACCTGGGCTGACGCACCGCGTCCCCGCGCGGTGTGACACCCGACATGTGACGCACGACGCACGCCCGGCCCCTTGAGAGCAACCCGATCAAGGGGCCGGGTGTTCACCCACAACGAAATCCGTAGGTTTCTACGCATCGGTAACCCCTTCTTCCGGCAGAACGACCTGCCACAGTCCGGGCCCGGCGTCCCGTGTTCCCGCGACAAATGCGAAGATGGGTTCTCGGCAGGACAGGGCCCACCACAGGGCCGAAGAAACAAGCGGCCGAACACCAGCCGCCGCCCGGTCACAGAGGACCGGTGCCCGGCGCACATGCATGGAGGACGTGACGTGGCGAACGACGCCAGCACCGTTTTCGACCTAGTGATCCTCGGCGGTGGCAGTGGCGGTTACGCCGCGGCTCTGCGCGCTTCCCAGCTGGGTCTGGACGTTGCCCTGATCGAGAAGAACAAGCTCGGCGGCACCTGCCTGCACAACGGCTGCATCCCCACCAAGGCTCTGCTGCACGCGGGCGAGATCGCGGACCAGGCGCGCGAGGCCGCGCAGTTCGGCGTGAAGACCTCCTTCGAGGGCATCGACATCGCCGGTGTGCACAAGTACAAGGACGACGTGATCGCCGGCCTGTACAAGGGTCTGCAGGGCCTCGTCGCCTCCCGCAAGGTGACCTACATCGAGGGTGAGGGCCGCCTGTCCTCCCCGACCACCGTCGACGTGAACGGGCAGCGCATCCAGGGCCGCCACGTCCTGCTGGCGACCGGCTCCGTGCCGAAGTCCCTCCCGGGCCTGAACATCGACGGCAACCGGATCATCTCCTCCGACCACGCGCTGGTCCTGGACCGCGTCCCGGAGTCGGCGATCATCCTCGGCGGCGGCGTGATCGGCGTCGAGTTCGCCTCGGCGTGGAAGTCCTTCGGCACCGACGTCACCATCATCGAGGGCCTGAAGCACCTCGTCCCGGTCGAGGACGAGAACAGCTCCAAGATCCTTGAGCGCTCCTTCCGCAAGCGCGGCATCAAGTTCAACCTCGGCACGTTCTTCGACAAGGCCGAGTACACCGAGAACGGCGTCCGGGTCACCCTGGCCGACGGCAAGACGTTCGAGGCCGAGGTGCTGCTGGTCGCCATCGGCCGCGGCCCGGTCTCCCAGGGCCTGGGCTACGAGGAGCAGGGCGTCGCGATGGACCGCGGCTACGTCCTGGTCGACGAGTACATGCAGACCAACGTGCCGACCATCTCGGCCGTCGGCGACCTCGTCCCGACCCTGCAGCTCGCGCACGTCGGCTTCGCCGAGGGCATCCTGGTGGCGGAGCGCCTGGCCGGCCTGAAGGTCGTCCCGATCGACTACGACGGCGTGCCGCGCGTGACCTACTGCCACCCCGAGGTCGCCTCCGTCGGCATCACCGAGGCCAAGGCCAAGGAGATCTACGGTGCGGACAAGGTCGTGGCCCTGAAGTACAACCTGGCGGGCAACGGCAAGAGCAAGATCCTGAAGACCGCGGGCGAGATCAAGCTCGTCCAGGTCAAGGACGGTGCCGTGGTCGGCGTCCACATGGTCGGTGACCGGATGGGCGAGCAGGTCGGCGAGGCCCAGCTGATCTACAACTGGGAGGCCCTGCCGGCCGAGGTCGCGCAGCTCATCCACGCGCACCCGACCCAGAACGAGGCGCTCGGCGAGGCCCACCTGGCCCTGGCCGGCAAGCCCCTGCACGCACACGACTAATTCAGTCACGGGCGCGACGACCACTACCGCACATTCGTAAGGAGCAACTGAAACCATGGCGGTTTCCGTAACCCTTCCGGCGCTCGGCGAGAGCGTCACCGAGGGCACTGTCACCCGCTGGCTGAAGGCCGAGGGCGAGCGCGTCGAGGCTGACGAGCCGCTGCTCGAGGTCTCGACCGACAAGGTCGACACCGAGATCCCCTCTCCCGCGTCCGGCATCCTGGCCTCCATCAAGGTCGCCGAGGACGAGACCGTCGAGGTCGGCGCCGAGCTGGCCGTCATCGACGACGGCTCCGGCGCGCCGGCCGCGGCTGCCGCTCCGGCCGCCGAGCCCGCCGCTGCCGAGGCCCCCGCCGCCCCGGCGCCGGTCGCCGAGGCCCCCGCCGCTCCGGCGCCGGTCGCCGAGGCCCCGGCCGCCCCCGCACCGGCCGGCGCCTCCGGCACCGACGTCGTGCTGCCCGCCCTGGGCGAGTCCGTCACCGAGGGCACCGTCACCCGCTGGCTGAAGGCCGTCGGCGAGACGGTCGAGGCCGACGAGCCGCTGCTCGAGGTCTCCACCGACAAGGTCGACACCGAGATCCCCGCGCCGGTCTCCGGCACGCTGCTCGAGATCCTGGTCGGCGAGGACGAGACCGCCGAGGTCGGCGCCCGTCTGGCCGTCATCGGCGTCGCGGGCGCTGCCCCGGCCGCCGCTCCGGCCCCGGCCGCTGCCGCCCCGGCCGCCGCTCCGGCTCCGGTTGCCGCCCCGGCTGCCGCTGCCCCGGCTCCGGCCGCTCCGGCTGCGGCTGCCCCGGCGCCCGCCCCGGTGGCTCCGGCCGCCCCGGTCGCCGCTCCGGCCCCGGTCGCCCCGGCCGCTCCGGTGGCCGCCCCGGCTCCGGTCGCCCCGGCCGCTCCCGTCGCCCCCGCCGCTCCGGCGGTCACCGGTGACGAGGGCGCGTACGTGACCCCGCTGGTGCGCAAGCTCGCCTCCGAGGCCGGCGTCAACCTGAACACGGTCACGGGCACCGGCGTCGGTGGCCGTATCCGCAAGCAGGACGTCCTGGCCGCCGCCGAGGCCGCCAAGGCCGCTGCCGCGGCCCCGGCTCCGGCCGCTCCGGCCGCCGCCGCTCCGGCCGCCGCCGCGGTGTCCGAGCTGCGCGGTCAGACGGTCAAGATGACCCGCATGCGCAAGGTCATCGGCGACAACATGATGAAGGCCCTGCACTCGCAGGCGCAGCTGTCGTCCGTGGTCGAGGTGGACGTCACCAAGATCATGAAGCTGCGCGAGAAGGCCAAGGCCGGCTTCCTCGCCCGCGAGGGCGTCAAGCTGTCCCCGATGCCGTTCTTCGTCAAGGCTGCGGCCCAGGCGCTGAAGGCCCACGCGGTCGTCAACGCCCGGATCAACGAGGACGAGGGCACCATCACCTACTTCGACTCGGAGAACATCGGCATCGCCGTGGACTCCGAGAAGGGCCTGATGACCCCGGTCATCAAGGGTGCCGGTGACCTCAACCTGGCCGGTATCGCCAAGGCGACCGCCGAGCTGGCCGGCAAGGTCCGCAGCAACAAGATCACCCCGGACGAGCTGTCCGGCGCGACCTTCACCATCAGCAACACCGGCTCGCGCGGCGCGCTGTTCGACACGGTCATCGTGCCGCCGAACCAGGTCGCGATCCTGGGCATCGGTGCCACGGTGAAGCGCCCGGTGGTCATGGAGACCGCCGAGGGCACCGTCATCGGCGCCCGCGACATGACGTACCTGACCCTGTCCTACGACCACCGTCTGGTGGACGGCGCGGACGCGGCCCGGTACCTCACGGCCGTCAAGGCGATCCTGGAGGCCGGCGAGTTCGAGGTCGAGCTCGGCCTGTAAGGCTCCCGCTGCCCCGTCGGCAGTCACCCGCACGGCGCCCCTGTCCGGAGACCTCCGGGCGGGGGCGCCGTCGTCCCACCCCGCCCCGTCAAGGACGTCCGACCCGTCCGGGACGGCTACCCGCGTGATCACCGTCGGAGGATCCCGATCCGCCTCGCAGGGGCAGTGGTTGTAACCAGCCTCACCCCGGCGTCCCCGAGGACGAACTCTCCCCGTGGGCCTACTGCGCCGTATTGTCTACGCATCAGACTGCGCACGATCAGACTCCGCCCGCCCTTCCAGGAGATGAAGCCCCGATGATCACCCCACCCGTCGTGCACTCGCTGCGCGAGCAGATCCGCGAGCACATCGTGGAGGGGATCGTCAGCGGACGCTGGAAGCCCGGCGAGCGGATCGTCGAGCGGCGGATCGCCGTGGAGCTGGAGGTCAGCCAGACGCCGGTGCGGGAGGCGCTGCGCGAGCTGGAGACGCTGCGGCTGATCGAGTCGGCGCCGAACAAGGGCGTCCGCGTGCGGAACCTGACCGCGGCGGACCTGGAGGAGATCTACCCGGTCCGGGCCGGCCTGGAGCAGATCGCGGCCGAGTTGGCCGCGCCGAAGCTGGCGACGGACTGCTCGGCGCTGGAGCCGCACGTCGCGGCCCTGTGGGACGCGGACCGGGCCTCGGACGGCACGGCGCAGGTGCGGCACACCGTCGGGTTCCACCGGGAGATGGTGCGGGCGGCGGGGAACAGCGTGCTGCTGCACACCTGGGAGAGCCTGGGCATCGAGGTGTTCACCGCGCTGTCGATCCGCTGGCTGGGGACGGTGCAGAAGTCGTACGCGGAGGAGCACGCGGCGCTCGTCGAGGCCTTCCGGAACCAGGATCCGGAGATCGGCGTGTTGGTGAAGCGGCATGTTCTGGGGTGCGCGCCCCGCGCCTGACGCTCCCGACCGGGAGCCGGTTTGCCCTGATTTGCCCGGCACGCGGTGTCTGATGCGATGGCACCGCGTGCCGACTTTTCGTCGATGTGCCGTAACTTGGGTGCAACCGTTTGATCGATCATCGATCAGGGATTTACAGTCTTGGCGGACCCCGAACGGGTCCGCCCACCCTGTCCTGCCCGTCAGGGATCTTCTTCACCACCTCTCCTTTGTCCGGAAGGCGGCGCACACCGATGTCCGACCCCGTAGGAAAGCTTCCGAGCGAGCTCGACCAGCTCCCGGACCGCGACACCGAAGAGACCGCCGAATGGGCGGCCTCGCTCGACGCCGTCGCCCAGGCCGCCGGTACGCGCCGCGCCGAGTACCTGCTCCGCCGCACCCTCCAACACGCCGAGGCCGCCGGCCTCGCCCTGCCGAAGCTGCTGGAGACGGACTACGTCAACACCATCCCCACCTCCGCCGAGCCGGCCTTCCCCGGTGACGAGGAGATGGAGGCCCGCATCACCGCGTGGAACCGCTGGAACGCGGCCGCCATGGTGACCCGCGGCTCCAAGTACGGCGTCGGCGGCCACATCGCCACCTTCGCCTCCGCGGCCTGGCTCTACGAGACCGGCTTCCAGCACTTCTTCCGCGGCAAGGAGACCGACGGCTCGGGCGACCAGATCTACGTCCAGGGCCACGCCTCCCCCGGCATCTACGCCCGCGCCTTCCTCGACGGGCGCATCTCCGAGCAGCAGCTCGACAACTTCCGCCAGGAGTCCGGCGGCAACGGCCTGCCCTCCTACCCGCACCCGCGACGCCTGCCCTGGCTGTGGGAGTTCCCCACCGTCTCCATGGGCCTCGGCCCGCTGTCCGCGATCTACCAGGCGCGTTTCAACCGCTACCTGGAGAACCGCGGGATCAAGGACACCTCCCACTCGCACGTCTGGGCCTTCCTCGGCGACGGCGAGATGGACGAGCCCGAGTCGACGGCCGCCCTGGCCCTCGCCTCCCGCGAGCGCCTGGACAACCTGACCTTCGTCATCAACTGCAACCTGCAGCGCCTCGACGGCCCGGTCCGCGCCAACTTCCGCGTGGTCCAGGAGCTGGAGGCCCAGTTCCGTGGCGCCGGCTGGAACGTGGTGAAGACCCTGTGGGGCTCCGCCTGGGACGAGCTGTTCCAGCTCGACACCACGGGCGCCCTGGTCCGCCGTCTCCGCGAGACCCCGGACGCGCAGTTCCAGACGTACGCCACCCGCGACGTGGCCTACATCCGCCAGCACTTCTTCGGCGGCGACCCGGCCCTGGTGGCACTCGCCGGCCTGCTCTCCGACGCGAAGATCGCCGAGTGCTTCCACACCTCGCGCGGCGGCCACGAGCCCCGCAAGGTCTACGCCGCGTACAAGGCCGCCCTGGAGCACAAGGGCGCGCCGACGGTCATCCTGGCGCAGACCGTCAAGGGCTACACCCTGGGTGCGGGGTTCGAGTCGAAGAACGCGAACCACCAGATGAAGAAGCTGACGATCGACGAGTTCAAGGGCATGCGCGACCTGCTCGGCCTCCCGATCCCGGACAGCGCCTTCGCCGACGGCGTGGTCCCGTACGGCCACCCGGGCGCCGACTCCCCCGAGGTCCGCTACCTGCACGAGCGCCGCGCGGCCCTCGGCGGCCCGGCCCCGGCCCGCAAGGTCCACCACGTGGCCCTGCCGCAGCCGGCCGACAAGTCCTACGCCCCGCTGCTCAAGGGCTCCGGCAAGCAGGAGATGGCCACCACCATGGCCTTCGTCCGACTCGTCAAGGACCTGATGCGGGACAAGGAGACCGGCCGCCGCTGGGTGCCGATCGTCCCCGACGAGGCCCGTACCTTCGGCATGGAGTCCCTCTTCCCGTCGGCCGGCATCTACTCGCCGCTGGGCCAGACGTACGAGCCGGTCGACCGCGACCAGCTGATGTACTACAAGGAGGCCAAGGACGGCCAGATCCTCAACGAGGGGATCACCGAGGCCGGCGCCATGGCCGACTTCATCGCCGCCGCCACGTCGTACGCCACGCACGGCGAGACGATGATCCCCTTCTACATCTTCTACTCGATGTTCGGCTGGCAGCGCACGGGCGACCAGATGTGGCAGCTCGCCGACCAGCTCGGCAAGGGCTTCATCGTGGGCGCCACGGCCGGCCGCACCACCCTGACCGGTGAGGGCCTCCAGCACGCCGACGGCCACTCGCACCTGATCGCGGCCACCAACCCGGCCTCGCTCAACTACGACCCGGCCTTCGCGTACGAGATCGCGGTGATCGTCAAGGACGGTCTGCGGCGCATGTACGGGGAGAACCCGGAGGACGTCTTCTACTACCTGACGGTCTACAACGAGCCGAAGCCGCAGCCGGCCATGCCCGAGGGTGTCGAGGAAGGCATCGTCAAGGGCCTGTACCGCTTCAACACGGCCGCCGACCTGGGCGGGGCCGCCCCGGCCGCGGACGCCCCGAAGATCCAGCTGATGGCCTCGGGTACGGCGATCCACTGGATCCTGGAGGCCCAGCAGCTGCTGGCCGCCGAGTGGAACGTGGCCGCCGACGTGTGGTCCGCCACCTCCTGGGGCGAGCTGCGCCGCGAGGCGCTGGAGTGCGACGAGGCCCTGCTGCGCGGCGAGGAGCGCCTGCCGTACGTCACCCGCGTGCTCGACGGTGCTCCGGGCCCGGTGCTCGCCGTCTCCGACTGGATGCGCCAGGTCCCGGACCAGATCAGCCAGTGGGTCCCGCAGGACTACACCTCGCTGGGCACGGACGGCTTCGGCCTCTCCGACACCCGTGCGGGCGCCCGCCGCCACTTCGGCGTCGACGCGCAGTCCATCGTGGTCGCGGCCCTGGCCCAGCTCGCCCGCCGTGGCGAGGTGCCGGCGTCCGCCGTCAAGGAGGCCCGCGAGCGCTACGGCCTGTAGGCCCCGGCACTGCCGGTACGACGAAGGCCGGTATCCGTCCCTCTGGGGGATGGATACCGGCCTTCGCCGTACGCGCGGTGGCGTCAATGTCGTCCAGCAGTGATGCTGAACCCGTGGTGACTCCTCCTCCCGGACACCAGCCGGGCGGCTTCTCACTTGGGACCGCGATCCCGCATGAAGGCCAAGCCCTGACCTCTGCCGCAAGGCAGGCACCGAACGTACTACGGCACGTCATCCGCGCGGGCCGCTTTCGAGAAGTTCGAGAGGATCGCATGGACGAGACGGAGTTCTGGGAGATCGTCGACAGCACCCGGGAGGCCGCCGGGGGCGACCCGGTGGACCACGCGGACCTGCTCGTGGAGCGGCTGGCGCAGCTCGATCCGGACTCCGTCCTGGATTTCGCCCGGCATTTCGAGTCCCGCTACAACCGGGCGTACACCTGGGACCTGTGGGGGGCTGCCTGGGTGCTGCTGGACGGGGCGAGCGACGACGCGTTCGACTACTTCCGGTGCTGGCTGATCGGCCAGGGGCGGGAGATGTTCGAGGGTGCGGTCCACGACCCCGACCAGCTGGCGGAGCTCCTCGACGAGTTCGACGAGGAGCTCGACGGGGACGGCGAGGAGCTCGGGTACGCGGCCGACGAGGCGTACGAGCAGCTGACCGGCACGGTCGCGCCGGACCTCGGGATCCCGCTCCAGCCGGCGGAGCCGGAGGGCACCCCGCTGGACTTCGAGAACGAAGCCGTGCTCGCGGAGCGGTTCCCCCGGCTGTGGGCGCGCTTCAGGTCCTGACCGTCCCGCAGGGGCGGGTCAGTAGTGGGTGCCGCCGTCGATGCGGATCTCCGTGCCGGTGATGAAGGCACCGTCCTGCGAAGCCAGCATGGCGACGACGCCGGCGACGGTCTCGGGCCCGGCGAAGCCCTGGCCGATGGCCGGGGCGAGCTTCGCGAACAGGCTCCAGTCGGTGTCCTCGGGCAGGCCGGGGCCGGTACCGGTGGTCATGCCGCTCTCGATGGAGCCGGGGGCGACGGCGACGAAGCGGAGGCCCTGCTTGCTGTACTCGGCGGCCAGGGCGTGGGTCATGGACTGGATGCCGCCCTTGCTGGCCGCGTACGCGGACATGTAGGGGTGCGCGAACGAGGCCGAGGTGGAGCTGAAGTTCACGACGACGGGCTGGGCGCCCTCCAGCAGCGCCGGCAGCGATGCGCGGATCATCAGGAAGGTCCCGGTGAGGTTGACCGTGATGACCTTGTTCCACAGCTCCAGGCTGGTCTGGTGGGTGTGCGCGGAGCGCAGGATGCCCGCGGCGTTGACCAGCACGTCGAGCCCCCCGAGGAGCCCGACCGCGGCGGTGACCCCGGCCTGGACGGAGGCCTCGTCGGCTATGTCGAGGAGGGCGGTGGTGAGCCGGTCCTCGTGCCCCGCGGCGCGGGCCTGGTCGGCAGTCTCCTTGAGGCCGGCCTCGTTGACGTCCACGGTGTGGACGCGGCCGCCCTCGGCGAGGATGCGGTGGACGGTGGCGCGGCCGATGCCGGAGCCGCCGCCGGTGATGAGGACTCGGCGTCCTTCGAAACGGTTCATGGGGCGAGCGTACCGCCGTGATGACATGTTTTGCCAGAGTGTCAAAGCGCGCATCACGGGGTGCGGGGAAGGGTAGGCTTCAGGCGTGAGATCCCCTCGTCCGTACTCCCCCCAGACCGGCCCCGGAGCGCAGTCGCTGACCGAGCGCCGCAAGGCCGCGACCCAGCTCGACATCGCCCGCGCCGCCTGCGCCCTGTTCGCCGAGCACGGCCCCGACGGCACCACCGCGGAGGACATCGCGCACCGCGCCGGTGTCGCCCTGCGCACGTTCTACCGCTACTTCCGCAACAAGCAGGAGGCCGTCGGCCCCCTGCTCGCGACCGGCGGCGAGCGGTGGCGCAGCGTGCTCGCGGAGGAAGCCCCCGGCACCCCGCTCGGCGAGGCCCTGGAACGCGCGGTAGTCCGGTCCCTCGCCGACCCCCAGACGGTGGAGGAGGGTCTGGAGGTGACCCGGGGCCTGCTCCGCGCCGCGGCGGACGACCCGGCGCTGCGCGCCGTCTGGTACCGGGTGAACCAGGACTCCGAGGAGCAGCTCGTCCCGGTGATCGCCCGCCTGGCCGGCGAGGGCGCCGACCCGCTCGGGGTCCGCCTGCTCGCCGCGGCCGCCACGGACGCGATCCGCATCGCCCTGGAGCTGTGGGCCACCACGGACGCGCCGCGCACCGGTCCGGCCTCCCCCGCCGAGCTGGCCGTCCGCAGCCTGCGCGAGCTGACCGGGGCGATGCCGCTCGTGGCACGGTCCGGCGAGGTCAGAGGAAGCGCTCGGCCTTCAGCTTGAGCTGCTCGGCGAAGTACCCGGCAGCGTCCGGCCGCATCCGGGCCAGGGCCACCATTGCGGTGATGACGACGTCGGCCACCTCGGCCTCGACGTCGTCCCAGCCGTGCGAGTTCCCCTTGCGCGGGTTGGTGCCCTTGGCGCCGATGACGGCCTGCGCGGCCTCCCCGAACTCCTCACCGATCTTGAGGATCTGCAGGGTCACGCTCTCCTCGTGCGGCATCCCGCGCTCGCGGTCGTGCGCGTCGAAGGTGGCCGCGAGCGCGGCGATCGTCTTCCACTGGTCATCCATGTCCCGAACCTAGCGGGTACCGCACCACCCGCGGAACAAGATCAAAAAACCCGGCCCGCCCCCGCGCCGGACCGGCAGCGGGGGCGGCTCTTCATCGCCTGCGGCTTAGAGGTCGAAGTACAGCTCGAACTCGTGCGGGTGCGGGCGCTGGGCGATCGGGGCGATCTCGTGGGTGCGCTTGTAGTCGATCCACGTCTCGATCAGGTCGGAGGTGAAGACACCGCCGGCGAGGAGGTACTCGTGGTCCTCCTCCAGGGCCTTGAGGACGTCCTCCAGGCTGGACGGGACCTGCGGGACGCTCGCGTGCTCGTCGGGGGCGAGCTCGTAGAGGTCCTTGTCGATCGGCTCCATCGGCTCGATCTTGTTCTTGACGCCGTCGAGGCCCGCGAGCAGCAGCGCCGAGAAGGCGAGGTACGGGTTGGAGGACGGGTCCGGGGCGCGGAACTCGACGCGCTTGGCCTTCGGGTTCGAGCCCGTGATCGGGATGCGCATGGCGGCGGAGCGGTTGCGCTGCGAGTACACGAGGTTGACCGGCGCCTCGAAGCCCGGCACCAGGCGGTGGTACGAGTTCACCGTCGGGTTGGTGAAGGCGAGCAGCGACGGGGCGTGCTTGAGGATGCCGCCGATGTAGTAGCGGGCGGTGTCCGACAGGCCCGCGTAGCCGGCCTCGTCGTAGAAGAGCGGCTCGCCGCCCTGCCACAGCGACTGGTGGACGTGCATGCCCGAACCGTTGTCACCGAAGATCGGCTTCGGCATGAAGGTCGCGGTCTTGCCGTTGCGCCAGGCGACGTTCTTCACGACGTACTTGAAGAGCATCAGGTCGTCGGCCGCGGCGAGCAGCGTGTTGAACTTGTAGTTGATCTCGGCCTGGCCGCCGGTGCCGACCTCGTGGTGCTGGCGCTCGACCTGGAGGCCCTGGGCGTCCAGCTCCAGCGAGATCTCGGCGCGCAGGTCGGCGAAGTGGTCGACCGGGGCGACCGGGAAGTAGCCGCCCTTGTAGCGGACCTTGTAGCCGCGGTTGTTCTCCTCGGAGCCGGTGTTCCAGGCGCCGGCCTCGGAGTCGATGTGGTAGAAGCCCTCGTTCGCGGTGGTCGCGAAGCGCACGCTGTCGAAGATGTAGAACTCGGCCTCGGGGCCGAAGAAGGCGGTGTCGGCGATGCCGGTGGAGGCCAGGTAGGCCTCGGCCTTCTTCGCGATGTTGCGCGGGTCGCGGCTGTAGGCCTCGCCCGTGATCGGGTCGTGGATGAAGAAGTTGATGTTCAGCGTCTTGTCGCGGCGGAACGGGTCCAGACGCGCGGTGCTGATGTCGGCACGCAGCGCCATGTCGGACTCGTGGATGGCCTGGAAGCCGCGGATCGAGGAACCGTCGAAGGCGAGCTCCTCCGCCGGGTCGAACGCCCGCGCCGGGATGGTGAAGTGCTGCATCACACCAGGCAGGTCGCAGAAGCGGACGTCGACGAACTTGACGTCGTTCTCCTCGATGTACTGCTTCACTTCGTCGGCGTTCTGGAACATCCAACTCCTCCTACTCCCGACCCGGGGCGGGGACGGGCTGCATAGCTCGTGGTGCGTCAGTGCGGTGCCGCACGCTGACCCGACCATAGGCAGACGGGATTTCCCAAGCATGACCCATTTGTTTCGCACAAGTTAACCAGGGTCCGGCCGGAGGGGCCCGTTGCGCCACAGGTACCGTGTTCGGGTGGACAACAGGCAAGCAATGGGATCGTGGCTCTCCGGCCCCCGCGCGGCGGCCGAGGACATGGGCGTCGACTTCGGCTACCCGGGCCAGCGGCTCGGCCTGCCCCAGGAGGGATCCGGCTCCGCGGCGCGCTTCGGGCGCCGCCTGGGCGGGGTGGCCGTCGACTGGATCGCGTGCCAGGTGATCGCATACGGGCTGATCACCGGCGGCAACGCGACGGCGACGGGCAACTGGACGCTGCTGCTCTTCGTGGTGCTGAGCATCCTGACCCTCGGCACGGTGGGCTTCACTCCCGGGAAGCGGCTCGTGGGCCTGCGCGTGGTCGCGGAGGACGGCGGCCGGCTCGGCTTCGGCCGGGTGGTGCTGCGCACGCTGCTGCTGGCCCTGGTCATCCCGGCGCTGGTCTGGGACCGCGACGGCCGCGGCCTGCACGACCGGGTGGCCCGCGCCGTCCAGGTCCGCATCTGAGGCCCCCGGCCACCGCAGACGACGCACGCAGCAGCACAGCAGAACAGCGCAAAGACAGCAGGAACAGGGGCGCCCCCGCAGCCATCGGCTCGGGGGCGCCCCTGTTGGTGTATGTCGTACGTCGTATACGAAGAGCGGATCAGCGCATCAACGCATCTTCCCGCCGCGCGGCATCCGCATGCCCTTAGGCATGGGCCCCTTTGGCAGTGGCATGTTGCTCATGAGGTCGCCCATGGCGCGCAGCTTGTCGTTGGCCTGGGTGACCTGCGGGCCGGACAGCACGCGCGGCAGCTTGAGCAGGGTGGTGCGCAGCTTCTTCAGCGGGACCTGTCCCTCGCCGGTGCCCACGATGAAGTCGTGCACCGGGACGTCCGGCATGATGCGCGCGAGCTTGCGCTTCTCGGCGGCCAGCAGCGGCTTGAGCCGGTTGGCGTTGCCCTCGGCGATCAGGACGACGCCCGCCTTGCCCACGGCCCGGTGGACGAGGTCCTGGCTGCGGTTCATCGCGATGGCGGGGGTGGTCGTCCAACCCCGGCCCACGTTGTCCAGTACGGCCGCGGCCGCTCCCGGCTGGCCTTCCATCTGCCCGAAGGCGGCCCGCTCGGCGCGCCGCCCGAAGACGATCGCGGTCGCGAGGAACGCCACCAGGAAGCCCAGGATGCCCAGGTAGACCGGGTGGTCGATCAGGAAGCCGATCCCGAGGAAGACACCGAAGGTGATGAGTCCGACGGCCGCAAGGATCAGACCGACCTTCGGGTCGGCCTTGCGCGTCATCTTGTACGTGAGGGCGATCTGCTTCAGTCGCCCGGTTGTCGCAGCAGTCTCTGCGTTTGCCTTCCTCGCCATACAGCGAAGTTTACGTGGCCTGCGGGGCCCGGGTCGCCGCGGCCTCGAGTACGTGCTCGGTTTCGACGCGGTCCTTCGCCCGTCGGCGGTCCTCCAGGACCGCGCTCCAGGCGTTGCGGCGGGCGCCGCTCATGAGCAGCGATTCGAGGCCCCGGAAGGCCTCTGCGAACGACGGGATGGCGATGGCGCGTACGGGCGCGGCCTGCATGGTCTCGTTCCCTTTCACGGTGCTCACGTCGGTCCGGAGGGCGCACTGCGGGGGTGGCGCAGGTGTGCGACGGTGTGCGCGGTGTGTTGACCCATGGTCACTGATTGGTGTTACCAGGGCATGACCGGTCGGTCAAACGGTGATGAAACATTTACGC
Source organism: Streptomyces sp. NPDC127106 (assembly GCF_042677605.1). NCBI lineage: Bacteria > Bacillati > Actinomycetota > Actinomycetes > Kitasatosporales > Streptomycetaceae > Streptomyces > Streptomyces sp. NPDC127106. Next base: position 68,460 of record NZ_JBHXTC010000018.1, read on the forward strand.
GGCCCGTCGGATCTCTTCCCTCGAAGAGCCTACGGGCCGCGTCCATGCGGTGTTACTAGCCGGTAAACTTTGTGCGTGACGTCACAGGGCGCTACGCGATGGCTCCGCTCCGCTTGTCCATCGCCTGCTGGTAGAGGCGACCGGCGCGGTACGAGGACCGGACCAGCGGGCCGGACATCACACCGGAGAAGCCGATCTCCTCGGCCTCCTTCGCCAGCTCCACGAACTCGGCCGGCTTCACCCAGCGCTCGACGGGGTGGTGCCGCGGCGAGGGGCGCAGGTACTGGGTGATGGTGATGAGCTCGCAGCCGGCCTCGTGCAGGTCGCGCAGGGCCTGCGTGACTTCCTCGCGCTCCTCGCCCATGCCGAGGATCAGGTTCGACTTGGTGACCAGGCCGTACTCGCGGGCCTTGGTGATCACCTCGAGGGAGCGCTCGTAGCGGAAGCCCGGGCGGATCCGTCGGAAGATCCGCGGAACCGTCTCGACGTTGTGCGCGAAGACCTCGGGACGGGAGGCGAAGACCTCCTCCAGCAGCTCCGGCACCGCGTTGAAGTCGGGGGCCAGCAGCTCGACCTTGGTGCGGCCGCCCTCGCGGCCCGCCGTCTGCTCGTGGATCTGGCGCACGGTCTCCGCGTACAGCCAGGCGCCGCCGTCCTCCAGGTCGTCGCGGGCGACGCCGGTGATGGTGGCGTAGTTCAGGTCCATCGTGACGACGGACTCGCCGACGCGGCGGGGCTCGTCCCGGTCCAGGGCCTCGGGCTTGCCGGTGTCGATCTGGCAGAAGTCACAGCGCCGGGTGCACTGGTCACCGCCGATGAGGAAGGTGGCCTCGCGGTCCTCCCAGCACTCGTAGATGTTCGGACAACCGGCTTCCTGGCACACGGTGTGCAGGCCCTCGCCCTTCACGAGGTTCTGCATCTTCGTGTACTCGGGACCCATCTTCGCCCGGGTCTTGATCCACTCGGGCTTGCGCTCGATGGGGGTCTGGCTGTTGCGGACCTCCAGGCGCAGCATCTTGCGTCCGTCGGGTGCGACTGCGGACACGACCGGCTCCCTGTGACTGTGATTCCTCGGCGCCCACCAGGGTACGCCCGTAAATTCGTACGCTCTTACGTCGGCCAACCTGGGGGCGGCCGGACGCATTCCCCGGCGGCTACGCCCCCGGGGCGGTCTCGATCTCCCGCGGCCGCAGCTCGGCGTTCTCCAGTACGTCCTTCAGGTGCTTCTCGGCCACCGGCAGCACCTCGGCGATGGTGACCTGGCGGCCCAGTTCGTACGAGAGGGACGTCACACCGGCGTCGCGGATCCCGCAGGGCACGATCCGGTCGAACCAGGTGTTGTCGGGGTTCACGTTGAGCGCGAAGCCGTGCATGGTCACGCCCTTGGCGACGCGGATCCCGATCGCCGCCAGCTTGCGGTCCTCGCGGCGCTGGCCGGCGTTGGACGGGGCGTACTCGGGGCCGTTCAGGCGGGCGTCGAACTCCTCGTCGTGCAGACGCGGGTCGAAGTCCAGGGACAGGCCGCCGATCTTCGGACGCTGCTCCACCGGGTCGCCCAGCACCCACACGCCGGAGCGGCCCTCCACGCGGGTGGTCTCCAGGCCGAAGTCGGCGGCGGTGCGGATCAGCGCCTCCTCCAGCCGGCGCACGTGCGCGACGACGTCCACCGGCCGCGGCAGCTTCATGATCGGGTAGCCGACCAGCTGCCCCGGACCGTGCCAGGTGATCTTGCCGCCGCGGTCCACGTCGACGACGGGCGTGCCGTCGAGGGGGCGCTCGCTGTCGGCGGTGCGCCGCCCGGCCGTGTACACGGCCTCGTGCTCCAGCAGCAGGCAGGTGTCCTCGATCTCGTCCGCGAAGCGGGCGGCGTGGACCCGGCGCTGCTCTTCCCAGGCCTCGGTGTACTCGACGTAGTCGTCCGGCCCGAAGCCCAGATGGACAAACCCAAGCTCAGCCACCGCAGCGCCTCCTCGTTGAACCTGCTGTGTGCACGTACCGCACCAGCCAAGAGTACGGCGACCGGCCACGGCCCCTCCGGGGGCCCTCAGCCGTCCACCTGCGGCTCCGGCGCGGATTCCGGTTCCGGCTCCGGCTCCGGCTCCGGCGGCAGCCCAGGCAGCAGCGGGGGCCGCCTGCGCCCCCTGGGCGGCCGGTCCGGGTCCTCGTCGGCGCGCGGCAGCCGCCGGTGTCCCTCGGAGTGGTCGTTGACCCAGCCGCACACCCCGCACGCGTACCGCCCGTCGAGACCCGCGATGTACGTCCCGCACCGGCGGCACTCCGCCTCGGTGATCTCGGGTGCGCGGAGCGGCTGCGCGGTGGAGTCGGCGGGCGGCTCCGCCCGGGTCGGCCTGCGGGTCATGGGGCGCAGCGTACGCGGCGGGCGTCGACGCGGCCGTAAAGAGCCCCACCGATTCTGCACACGATCGGATGAATATGGGGCACAGAGGACGGCACAAGGGAAGTTCGCCGCTACATTCACGCCGTTCACAGGGCCGAAACTCCGGTCCGTCACGTCAGGAAACCGTGGAGCCGATGACGGAACGCCCCGCCCAGCACGTCCCCAACCGGCAACTCGCGGCTCTGATCGCGGAAGCCGGGTTCTCCAACGCAGGTCTGGCCCGCCGCGTCGACCAGCTGGGCCTGGAACACGGCCTCGACCTGCGGTACGACAAGACGTCCGTCACCCGGTGGCTGCGCGGCCAGCAGCCCCGTGGAACCACCCCCGCCCTGATCGCCGAGGTGTTCACCCGGCGCCTGGGCCGACGGCTCTCCGCCCAGGACCTCGGCCTGGACGCCTGCGCACCCGTCTACGCGGGCCTGGAGTTCGCGGCCACGCCGGAGGAGGCCGTCGACATCGCCAGCGGGCTGTGGCGCAAGGACTCCGGCTCCCACGCCGAACTACGGAAGATCGCTTTCACCCCGGCCGGGCTGGTCGTCCCCAGCCGGGACTGGCTGATCGGGCGGCCCGACGAACACGTGGGCCGCGGCGCGGACCCGGCCGCCACGGCCGCCCGCGTCCCCGCCCAGGGCCGGGGCCCGGTCCCCCGGCAGCGGCAGATCGACCGCGGGCCGGGCCAGCGCGTCACCGGCGGGGACATCGCCGCGCTGCGCTCGGTCAGCGAACTGTTCAAGACCCTCGACCAGACGTACGGCGGCGGGCACGCCCGCCAGGCCCTGGTGCGCTACCTGGAGCACGAGGCCGAGCCGATGCTGCGCGGCACCTACGGGGAGACCACCGGGCGCCGGCTCTTCGCGGCCGCCGCCGACCTGACCCGGCTCGCCGGCTGGACCTCGTACGACATCGCCGCGCACGGGCTCGCCCAGCGTTACTTCGTCCAGGCGCTGCGGCTGGCCCAGGCCGCCGCGGACCGGCCCTACGGGGCGTACGTGCTGGTCACCATGAGCCGGCAGGCGGTCTACCTCGGCCACGGCCGGGAGGCGGTCCAGCTGGCCCGCGTCGCCCAGCAGGGCGTCGGCTCCGGCCCGCCGCCGCTGGTCCAGGCGCTGCTGCACGCGGCGGAGGCCCGTGGGCACGCCGTCCTCGGCGAGGTCCGGGCCGCGACGGCCGCGCTGGTCCGGGCCGAGCGGGCGCTGGGCGCGGCCCGGCCCGGGGACGACGTGCCGCACTGGGCGCGGTTCTTCGACGAGGCCCAGCTGGCCGACGAGTTCGGGCACTGCCACCGGGACCTCCAGCAGTACCGGGCCTCGGCCCAGCACGCGGAGCGCTCGCTCCAGCTGCGGGCTCCGGCGCTCGCCCGCTCGCGGCTGTTCTGCCGGGTGGTGCTGGCCACGGCCCGGCTGGGGCTGGGCGAGCTGGACCAGGCGTGCGCCCTGGGCGCGGAGGCGGCGCAGCAGGCGGTGGAGATGCGGTCGGTCCGGGCGGTGGAGTACGTACGGGACTTCGAGCGCCGGCTGGAGCCCTACCGGGACGCGGCGGCCGTACGCACCTACCGGGACCGGGTGGCGGCGCTGTCCTGAGCCGCGGAACGGCCGGCCTGCCGGCGCGGGCGGCGCCGGCGGGCGGCGCCGATGGGTACGGGCCCGTCCCCCGGCGCGGGGAACCGGGCCCTTGCCCTGTGGTTCTTCTCAGGCCACCGCCGGGAGGGCGGCTTCGGCCGTGGCCGGCAGTCGGATGCCGAAGTCGCGCAGGACGGCGGTGGCGGCGCGGCGGGCCGAGTGCAGGGCGCCCTGCACGGTGTTGGCATCGCGGTGGTCGCCGCACACGTACAGTCCGGCCAGCACCCGCACCGGGCGCCGCAGGTCGTAGGGCGGCGGCATGGCGGGCACGGCCTCCGGGGCGTGGTGGACGGCCAGCAGCTCCCAGTCCCGGGTGGCGGTCCCGTAGAGCCGGGCGAGGCGCGAGGCGACGGTGCGCACGGGCGGCGGCGGGCCGAGCACGGTCGTGGTGACCAGGCTCCGGCCGGCCGGGGCGCGCGTCGGGTCGACCGCGCTCATCACGGCGGTGTGCGCGACGGGCCAGCGGGGGTCGCCGTCGAGCAGTAGCGAGCCGTCCCAGGGCAGCGGGGCGGACGTGGCGTGGTGGATGACGGTGACCTCGTGGAAGTCCGGCACCCGCAGCCCCGGCAGCAGCTCGGCGGCGGCCCGCGCCCCCGTGGCCAGGACGAGGGAGCGGCAGCTGAACTCGCCGTGCTCCTCGGTGGTGACGCGCTGGGTCGCCACGGAGGTGACCCGGACCCCGGTGCGCACGGTGCCGGGTGGCAGGGCGGCCGCGAGCAGCCCGGGCAGGACCGCCGCGCCGCCCTCGGGCACGGCGAGCCGGCCGCGGGCGAAGGTGCGCAGGGCCAGGTCGGCGACGCGGCTGGAGGTGGTGAGCTCCGGGTCGCGCAGCAGGGCGGCGAGCAGCGGCCGCAGGGGGCTGGTGGGGGCCCGGGAGCCGAGGGCTGCCGCGGCCGTGCGCTCGGGCCGGGCCAGCAGGCGTTCGACCGGCAGCGCGGCGAGCCGGCCGAGGTGGGCGCTGAGCCGGGCCTGGTCGAGGGACCGGCTGGCCAGCGCGCGGGCCGGGGTCATGACCCCGGCGCGCAGCTGCCGGCCGTCGGTGTGGACGAGCACCCCGGGCGCGAAGGGGCGCAGGACCAGGCCGGCGAGGCCGGGGGTCCGGTCGAGCTCCGTGTACGAGGTGTTGAGGAGCTGGCCGACCCGGTCGAGCCGGAAGCCGTCCGACTGCTCGGTGGCCATTCGGCCGCCGGGGTCCTCGGCCGCCTCCAGGACGGTGACGGTGACCCCTGCCGCGATCAGGTGCTGTGCCGCCGCGAGTCCTGAGACCCCGGCTCCTACGATGACGACGTCCGCATGCTGTGCGGCGTGGTGCGAGCTGCTGAGCACGTGCCCCTCCCCGAGGTCGGCGCGGCTGTGTGGGGATCCTCCTTCCCCCAACGGGCTTCGGGGGAACCCTTGTTGGGTGCGGGATTACGGTCGGATCCGGTCGCATTGCGGTCGCATCCGGGTCACGAACGGTCGCACGGCGTCCGGCGGTGGGCCGCCGGGGCGTGCCGTGGACCGCGGGGCGGAGCGGGGCGGAGGTGGGTGTCCGGGCCCGGCGCGGGCGGGGCCCGGGGTAAGGGGGCGGAACAGGGGACCCGAGGTCAGGGCTCGGCGTGGGCGACGGCTGCGCGGACGGCGTCCTCGATGTGCGGGTGGCGGAAGGCGAAGCCCGACTCCAACAGCCGTGCGGGCCGGGCCCGCTGACTGCCCAGCACGTCCTGGGAGAGTTCCCCGAGGACGAGCCGCAGGACGGGCGCCGGCACCGCCAGCAGCGTCGGGCGGTGCAGGACGCGGCCCATCGCGGCGGTGACCTCGCGGTTGGTCGGCGGCTCGGGAGCGGTCAGGTTCACCGGTCCCGACAGCTGCGGGCTGTCGACGAGGTGCCGCAGGGCCGCGATCTCGTCGTGCAGGGAGATGAACGGCCAGTACTGGCGGCCGTCGCCCAGCCGCCCGCCGAACCCGGCCCGGAAGACGGGGAACATCCGCCCCCAGGCACCACCCTTGCCGGAGACGACCAGTCCGGTACGGGCGAGCACCGTCCGCACCCCGGCCTCCCGGGCGGGGGCGGCGGCCGCCTCCCACTCCACGCACACCTCCGGCAGGAACCCGCGGCCGGCCGGGGCCGTCTCGTCGACGGTGCGGTCGCCGGCGTCGCCGTAGTAGCCGACGGCGGAGCCGCTGACGAACACCGCGGGCGGCTCGTCCAACGCGGCGACGGCCCGCGCCATGGCGGTGGTGCCGTTCACCCGGCTGTCCCGGATCTCCTTCTTGTACGCCGCGGTCCAGCGGTGGTCGCCGATCCCGGCCCCGGCCAGGTGGACCACGGCCGCGCAGCCGGCGAGCCCGGCCGGGTCGACGTACCCGCGCCGGGGGTCCCACCGCGCCTCGTCGGGTGCGGCCGGCTCCCGCCGCACGAAGCGGACCACGTCGTGGCCGTCCGCCCGCAGGGACCGTACGAGGGCGCTGCCGATGAGACCGGTGGACCCGGTGACCGCGATACGCATGGCCCCATGATGCCGGGCGGAGGCCGCGGACGGGCCGGGAACCGCCCGGCGGGGGGCTGCCGGGCGGGGGGCCACCGGGCGGGGGGGCAGCCGGACGGGGGCAGCCGGACGGGGAGCAGCCGGCCGGGGGCAGCCGGACGGGGGCGCCAGTGGGGGCGCCAGTGGGGGCAGCCGGCGGAGTCGCCGCCGCCGGATCAGGTCGTGCCGATCCAGGTGCCCACCGAGTACGTGACCGCCATCGCGAGCGCGCCGCCCGTGACGTTGCGCAGCACCGCCCGCCCGGCCGGGGCCGCGCCCAGTCGGGCACTGGTCACCCCGCACAGCACCAGCGCCGCGACCACGGCCGCCACCGTGACCGGAACCCGCTGGGACGGCCCCGGCAGGAGGATCGCCAGCAGCGGCAGCAGCGCTCCCACCGTGAACGCCGCCAGGCTGGCGAACGCCGCGTGCCACGGGTTGGCCAGTTCGTCCGGGTTGATGCCGAGCTCCACCCGGGCGTGGGCCCGCAGCGCGTCCCGCTCCGTCAGCTGCTCCGCCGCCTCCCGGGCCACGTCCGGGCTCAGTCCGCGGGCGGCCAGCAGCTCCGTCAGCTCGTCGAGCTCCGCCTCCGGCTCCTGCACCAGCTCCCGGCGCTCCTGGTCCAGCGCGGCCCGCTCGGAGTCCCGCTGCGAGCTGACCGACACGTACTCCCCCGCCGCCATCGACAACGACCCGGCCAGCAGGCCGGCCACCCCCGCCGCCAGGATCGCCGGGCGCGAGGTGGTCGACCCGGCCACGCCCACCACCAGACCGGCGGTGGAGATGATCCCGTCGTTCGCGCCGAGCACCCCCGCCCGCAGCCAGTTCAGCCGGGTGCTCATGCCCGTACCGTGCGCCGCCTGCTCGCCGTGCGGTGGCGTCGGCGTCGTGTCCGTCACGGGACCACTGTCGACGGCGGGGCCGCCCGCGGCCACCCGAGGGAGCGTCCGGGGTGCGCCGCCCGGACCCCCGTACCAGGGTGGAGGGGTGAGAGGGGTGAGACGCCGGCGCCGTCAGGAGCCGGGCTGGCTGCGCGGGGAACCGCCGCCGCGCTGGGCCCGGATCGCACCCGTGGTGGCGCTGGTGGTGCTGGTGCTCGCGCAGCGGCTCACTCCCGGCGACGTCGAGCTGGGCTTCTTCCTGGCGGGCCTGCCCCCGGTGGCCGCGTTCGCGTACGGGGCCGCCGGCACCGCCGTCTTCGCCGGGCTGGTGCTCCTGCTGCTCGGCCTGCCGTGGCAGCTGGGGATCTCGAACCCGCGCGGCACGGACCTCGCTACGGTGGCCGCGGTCGGGATGCTCAGCGTGGTGATCGCCTGGGTCCGGCGGCGACGCGACACCCAGCTGGTCAACGTACGGACCGTCGCGGAGGCGGCCCAGCTCGCCGTCCTGCCGCCGGTTCCGGAGCGGGTCGGCCCGGTGCGCTGCGCCGGGCTGTACCGGGCGGCTCAGCACGGCACCCTGGTCGGCGGCGACCTGTACGACGTACGGGCCGGGCCGTACGGGGTGCGGGCCCTGGTCGGGGACGTGCAGGGGCACGGGCTCGCGGCGGTCGGCACGGTGGCGGCGCTGCTCGGTGCGTTCCGCGAGGGGGTCCTGGACGACCCGGAGCTCACGGAGGTCGCCGCCCGCCTGGACAGGCGGCTACAGGCGGACGCGGCGGGTGCAGTGGGGGCGACGGGCTCGGCCGGCCCGGGCGGCTCGGCGGGCTCGGGCCGCCCGGCCGGCTCGGGGTCGGGCGCGGCGGACCCGCCGGGTTCGGCGGCCGGGGGCGGCTCCGCGGACGTCTCTTTCACCCTCGGGCATCCGGAGCTCTTCGCGACGGCCCTGCTGCTGGAGTTCCCGCCCGGGTTGGACCTCGTACGGATCGTGTCGTGCGGGCACCCGCCGGCCCTGCTGCTGCGCGGGGCGGGGGTGTCGGAGGTGTCCGTGGAGCCGGGGCCTCCGCTGGGGCTCGGACTCACCGTCCCGGAGGACACCGCGGTGACGGGCCTGCCGCTGCTGCCCGGTGACCGGCTGCTCGCCTACACGGACGGGGTCACGGAGGCCCGCGACACGTCCGGGTTCTTCTACCCCCTGACCACCCGCGTCCCGGTGGTGGCGACGCCGGCGCCCGCGGACCCGGCCGGGCTGGTCGGCGCCCTGTGGCAGGACCTGGTCTCCTTCACCGGAGGCGGGCCGGGCGACGACGTGGCGCTCCTGGTCCTGTCGCTCGAACGGCGGTCACGGCCGGACGGGAAGCATCCCTAGATTCGCCGGGGATCCGTTACGTCCCGCGCCCCGTCCCGTACGTCCCGCGCCCTGTCACGCGCCCCGACCCCGCCTTCGACCGCTCGTGGGAATCGCCATGTCCATGCTGCTGATCCGAGGATCGTTCAAGGTGGCCGGCGGCTCGCGGCCGGACGGCGACACCCTCCCGTTCATCCCGGACGACGTGGCCGAGTGGAAGCTCGTGCCGGGCTGCAAAAGGATCCTGCCTGCCGCGGACGGCCGCGCCCCCGTACGCCTCGAAGCCGTCGACGCGCTGGAGACCCACTACGGCAGCGGCGACCAGGTGCAGCACCAGCCGCTCAAATTCGTCCACCGGGCCGCGGACGCGCTGCTGACCTGGCTCGGCTTCACCCACATCCAGCGCCACGACGACGAGACCGTCACCACCGTCCCCGAACGGGTCCCCGGCTACGTCCTCACCCGGGGCACCGACGTCCACGGCCGCTGCGTGGCCCTGGTCGGCCGGCGGGTCCCGCCCGCGTACAGCGGCTACTGGATCGACGTCGACGAGAAGCAGCTGGTGAAGACGGCCAACCACCACCTCGTGGCGTCCGGCCGAATGTCCTCGCTCACCGGCCGCAACGGCGCGGTGATCCTCCCGAAGCTGTTCCGCCGGCTGAAGGAAGTCCTGGACCTCGACCTCGCCGATCCCGCCCCCTCACTGGCCTGCTTCCCGGCCTTCCTGGCCGGCGCCGGGGACACGTACCGCATCCCGCAGCGCCCGAAGCCGATCACCGGCCTGCAACACATCGTGGAGATCGGCGACGGCCACACCGTGCGGATGACCCACCATGCCGAGGAGATCGTCTTCGACGAGAAATGACCGGCTGACGGCCGGCCCGACCCGCGTGGGTCCTGCCGGACCCGGATGGGTCCTGCCGGAGTGGTCCGCTCCGACAGGACCCGGCGACGCCGGCCCGGCGCGACGGAACCGCCGCCGGGCGACGGAACCCGAGCGAGGGAACCACTGTGCGCGCCCGGCTGCGCGAGGATCGCCCCCCAACGCTGAGGGATCAGCTCGCGTTGCCGACGGTCAGCTGGTGTTGCCGGCGATCAGCTCGCGTTGCTGACGATGTACGCGCGCACCAGCCTGCACGTCGTGTTCGACGGCCGGTGGATCCCCGTCCGCACGGCCACCGACCGGATCTTCCGGTTGGTGGCGCGCCGGGCGTCGTACGTACCCGAGTCGAGCAGGGATATCGCCAGCCGCATCGCCTTCAGCCGGCGGTTGTGGCTCTCGTACCACTCCCGGGGGAGCCCCGCGGGCAGCGGCTTCTTCTTGACGGGCCGGAGCGTCTTGGCAGTGGCCATCTACAGCCTCCCAAACGGTAGTTGGCTTCCTGTCGTACTCCCTCGATTTTACCGGCGGGCACTGACAGAAGCCCCTGGCCAGACGGGCCCTGACTAGGCTGGACGCCATGGAGATCTGGATCAACCCCGCCTGCTCGAAGTGCCGCAGCGCGCTGACGCTGCTCGACGCGGAAGGCGCCGAGTACACGGTGCGCCGCTACCTGGAGGACGTGCCGTCCGAGGCCGAGATCCGCGCGGTCCTGGACCGACTCGGCCTGGAGCCGTGGGACATCACCCGCACCTCGGACCCCCTCGCGAAGGAAACCGGCGTACGCGACCTCCCGCGCGAGGAGACCGACGGGGCCCGGGCCCGCTGGATCGCCCACCTGGCCGCCCACCCGAAGCTCATCCAGCGCCCCATCATCACCGCCGACGACGGCACGGCGGTCGTCGCCCGCTCGGAGGAGGCCGTCCGCGAGGCCCTCTCCCGCCGCGCCTGACGGGGCTGCCGCCGACGGCCGGGGGCGGGCTGGGGCCCGCCGGGCCGCTGCCGGCCGGGCCGCTGCCGAGCCCCGGCCGTCTGAACTGGGTCAACACCGCCGCTCCGGCTGCGGCTTACCCTGCCCCGTATGACGTCCGACGACACCGACGCCGCCCCGCGCGGGGGCACCGGGAGCCACCCCGGCCCGGGCGGCGGCGCCGACCTGCACCTGGAACTCCCCCCGCACGGCGCCCGCCGCACCGTCCTCGCCCGGGCCCTCCGCGAAGCCGTCCGCAGCGGCCGGCTCGCGGGTGGCACCCGGCTGCCGCCCTACCGGGCCCTGGCCGCCGACCTCGGGCTGGCCCGCAACGCCGTGGCCGACGCCTACGCCGAACTCGTCGCCGAGGGCTGGTTCACCGCCCGGCAGGGCTCCGGCACCCGGGTCGCCGAGGGGGCGGCCACCGCCGCCGCGCCGGCCCGCCCGGCCGCGCCCGCCCCCGAGGGTCCCCGCCACGACCTGCTCCAGGGCAAGCCCGACCCCGCCGCCTTCCCGCGGGGCGCCTGGTCCACCAGCGCCCGGCGGGCCCTCGCCGAGGCCCCCACCGAGGCCTTCGGCCCGGGGGACCCGCGGGGCCGCCCGGAGCTGCGGCGGGCGCTGGCCGCGTACCTGTCCCGGGCGCGGGGCGTGCGTACCGGCCCGGAGAACATCGTCGTCTGCTCCGGCTTCGCCAACGGCCTGCGCCTCCTCGCGTCGCTCCGGCCCCGCGACTGGGCCGTGGAGGAGTACGGGCTCCCCTTCCACCACGGCATCCTCAAGGCCGCCGGGGTACGCCCGCATCCCGTCCCGGTGGACGAGGACGGCGCCCGCACCGACCACGTCCCGGCCCGCGCCCGCACCCTGCTCCTGACCCCGGCCCACCAGTTCCCGACGGGTGCCCGGCTGCTGCCGGCGCGGCGGGGCGAGGCCGTGGAGTGGGCCCGCGCCACGGGCGGGCTGATCGTGGAGGACGACTATGACGGCGAGTTCCGCTACGACCGCAAGCCGGTCGGCGCCGTCCAGGGCCTGGACCCCGGCCACGTGGTCTACGCGGGCTCCCTCAGCAAGTCCCTGTCCCCCGCGGTCCGCCTCGGCTGGCTGGTCCTGCCGGACGACCTCGTAGGGCAGGTGCTCGCGGCGAAGGGGCAGCGGGAGTCCTGGGCCAGTGCCCTGGACCAGCTGACGCTGGCCGACTTCATCGAATGCGGTGCGTACGACCGCCACATCCGGCGCATGCGCCAGCGCTACCGCGCCCGCCGTGACCGGCTCGCCGAAGCCCTGGCCTCGCGCGTCCCGCAGGCACGGGTGACCGGCATCTCGGCGGGGCTCCACGCCGTGGTGGACCTCCCGCCGGGGACGGAGCGAGCCGCCCTGGCGGCGGCCCGCTCCGCGGGCCTCTCCCTGGACGGGCTCTCCTCCTACCACCACCCGTCGGCCCGCACCCCGACCCGCGAAGGCCTGGTGGTCGGCTACGCCGCACCCCCGGAAGCCGCGTTCGGCAGGGCGGTGGAGGCGTTGGCGGGGGTGGTGAGGGGGGTGGTGGAGGGGTGAGGGGGACGAAACAAGCGGGGCATGCAGGGCGCGCGGGATGAGCGGGATGAGCGGTGCGTGCTCGACCGGGAGCGTGCTCTCGAACGGAAGCCGGGAGCGGGATAGCAGTCGACCGGGGTCGGAGGAGGATCCGGGGGCGTCCCGTCAGCCCATTGTCCTCCCGGTTCGGGCCGGCCCGTCAAGGGCCAATGCCGCGTAGTTAGCGGCTTGCTTGTTGTGTCAAGCGGTTCGGGGAAGGCCGGACATGGAGGCGGGGCTCCGCGTAGGACAGGAAGTCGACCAGATCTTCCACAGCCAGGACCGGTTCGCAGCACTGTCCGGGACCTTGCACGATGCGCAGCCGTCGAAGGCGACCGTCCGAAACCGCCGGTAGGACACCCCGGGTGCATCCGGGCGGGCCAACGGCACCGCCAGCACCTCGAACAGCTCTTTCACCGGCGCTGTGCCGATCCGGCGCCGCAGGTCCCGCAGTGCCTTCTCCGAGGGCCGGGCCAGCGTTGCTCCGCCCAGCCCCGCCGTCAGTTTGCGCCAGACACCCACGTATCCGACCTGTGGAAACAGGCCCAGAGCCAACAGAAAATACACACCGACCCGGGACGGCAGCACCCGACGGCGCCTCTCGACACACCGATACTGCTCCAGGACCGCGTCGACCAGCTCGAAGGGAACGTAGCGGGTCAGCCCGCCCAAGTGCCCCGGCGCGAACACGCCTTTGGCCACCCGGACGACCCGAACAGTGACAGAATCGGTTTCCAACGGGGCTCCCCGTGAACAGGTGTCTTGGTCGACTTCCTGTCCTACGCGGAGCCCCGCCTCCATGTCCGGCCTTCCCCGAACCGCTTGACACAACAAGCAAGCCGCTAACTACGCGGCATTGGCCCTTGACGGGCCTGCCCGAACCGGAAGGACAATGGGCTGCCGGGAAACCCCGGATGCTCCTCCGACTCCGAGTACGGGGATCCCGCACGCCACAGCACCGTCCAGCCGCGCACTCCTCCGTCCTCATCTCGTCCTCACGTACCGACCTCGTAGGCTGTAACCCTGACAGAAGGGACATATCGCAACACAGGACGGAGCAGTCTTGACCGCCCCCCGCCACGACCACCCCGCCACGCCCCACAACCCCCACGACCCCCACAACGCACACACCACCCAAACCCCCCACCCCCGCCTCCCCCACACCCCGCCGCACCGTGGGGCCGACTGGATGTTCTGTGGTGTGTACGGGACCGTGCTCGCGGCCGGGCTGTTGGCCGCGCTCGACGAGAAGGGGGCCACGTACACCCCGTTCCAGGACGCCGGCTGGGTGTTCGTGACCGCCGCCGCGGCGGCCCTCGCGCACGGGTACGCACATCACATGGCCGGCCACCAGCCCGGCTCCGCCGGGCACCGGTGGCGGATGCTGGTGCGGGAGGTGCTGCACGAGTGGCCGCTGATCGCGGCCACGCTCCCGACCGTCGCCCTCCTCGTGCTCGCCGGGTTCGCCCACTGGGAGGCCCCCGTGGTGACCACGGTCGGCCTCTGCGTGAACACGGCGCTGCTGTTCGCCTGGGGTTGCTTCGTGGCGCGGCGGGTGGGCTACCGGCTCCGCTCCTCGCTCCTGATCGGGGCGGCGGACTCCGTCATCGGGGTGGTCATCATCGCGGCCAACGCCGTGATCAAATAAGTCACTTTTCAGACCGACGTTTTCGGTCCGGACCGTAGTGTGCGTGGCTGTCGCCGCCCGGACTCCGAAGGTGCTGGCCTGGTTCGGGGGGCCCGTTCCACGAACAGGAGACCCATGCGTACCGCACTGCTCAAGCACGGGGTGCGAGCGGCGGCCTTAGCCGCTCTCGTCCTCACCACGTCCCTCGGCGGTCCGGCCGTCGCCGCCCCGGCGGATCACGCCCCCTTCCAGGAACAGGCCGCCCGTGCGGGCCTCGACCGGCGTGCGCCGAAGCCGATCGACGTGAAGATCACCGAATCCGGCATCGAGGCGCCGCAGTCCGCGCCGGCGGGCCTGGTGTCGTTCCGGGTCACGACCGATGACTCGAACGGGCGCTTCCTGCAGGCCTTCCGGCCGCACCCCGGCGTGACCGTGGAGCAGGTGCTGGCCGATCTCGCCAAGGCCGTCAGCCGCCAGCCGATCCCCACCGCCGAGGGCATGCTGGCGGTGCGCGACGAGGCGGAGATGTTCGGCGGGGCCCAGGTCACGGCGTCGGTGTCGGAGACGTTCACCACTCCGATCACCGCGGGCGAGGTCGTCCTGCTGGACTTCAGCGCCTTCCTCCAGGACCCGGCGCACCCCGTCACCCGGACCCTCCGACTGCACGGCAACCAGAGACCCGGCCTGCCGTCGGACTTCCCCGACAGCTTCGTGCTCGCACGGGACACCCCGAACGGCCCCCGTTTCGACGTCCACGGCCTGGACCGGACCGGGGACACCATCCTGATGCACAACTCCTCACAGGAGCTGCACGAGATGGGGATCCAGCCCGTCGCGCCCGGCACCACGGACGCCCGGATCCAGGCCGTCTTCGACCGCACCGCGCCCGGCCCGCTGCCCTACACCGGGCGGCCCGTCGGTCTCGGTGTCGTCTCCCCCGGCCGCTCCGTGCTGCTGGAGATACGGAACCTGCCCCCGGGTACGTACGTGGTCGCCTGCTTCGCCCCGGACGGGAAGGCCGGGCTGCCGGACGCGATCAGGGGCATGCACAAGGTCGTCGTCCTGACCTGACGCCCCGCCTCACGCCTCCAGCTGTCCCTCCGCCTCCGCCAGGATCTCCGTCAGCCGGGCCGCGAACCGCGCGTCGCGCGGGTCCGGGACGCCCGTCCGGGCGGCGCTGAGCAGCGCGTCCAGCGCGCGCCCGTACGCACCCGGGACATCGGTCCAGTTGGGCAGCGAGAAGACCCCCTCGGCCCCGCGCACCTCCAGCCCCACCCCGGCGGCCGCGACGGGCGCGCCGAGGCTGAGCACGGCGGTGCTCGCCGCGCCCGAGGTGTGGCGCAGGGCCAGCTGGACCACGTCGGAGGGTCCGCGGGCGGCGGTGACGGAGGTGACGTCGCCCAGGACCGGGACGAGTACGGACAGGGCGTGGGGGCCGACGTCCCACAGTCCGCCCTTGGCTCTGCGCCAGGGCGAGTCGGCGTACGCGCTGGGTGCACCGTCGGGCGGGAAGACGGCGCCGAGCCAGTGGGCGGCGGCGGTGAACCAGCCGGAGCGGCCGGCCTGCTCCTCGACCCACGCCGCGGCGGGCTCGGCGAAGCGGAGGGTGAGGAAGACGACGGAGGCGACGCCGTGGCGGTCGGCGGCGTCGGCGACGGCGCGGGCGTCCGCGACGGTCGTGGCGACGGGCTTGTCGAGCAGCAGTCCGCAGCCCGCGGCGGCGGCGCGTACGGCGAAGGGGGCCTGCACGTCGGGCGGGAGGGCGAAGGCGGCGACGTCGCAGTCGGCGAAGAGGGCGTCGGGGTCGTCGTACACCTTCACGCCGTACGCGTCGGCCAGCTCGGCGGCGGCTTCGGGCCGGCGGCCCCAGACGCCCGCGAACTCGGAGCCGGCGTGGGCGGCGAGGGCGGGGGCGTGGGTGCGGCGGGCCCAGGGGCCGGTGCCCAGGAGCCCCACGCGGGGCCGGGCGACGACGGGCGGACGAGGGGATTCCGCGGGGCCGCCTGCGGAGGTCAAATCGTACGAACTGCTCACCCGCCCAGTCTGCCGCACCCCGACGGGCGCGCCGACCGCAACCCGCACAAGCCACCCGACCTGCGGTGCAAACCCCGGTAACACGGGGTTCACACATGGGCAACGGCCGAGAAATCGCCGCCGGGCACGCTGCGGTCTACACCGCACATCGCACATCGCACACCCAGCACCCGCATACCCAGCACCCGCAGAGTCTGTGCCGGAGCGACGCACCGTAAGGATGGGGCCCGTGAGCTACAAGGCTGAGTACATCTGGATCGACGGCACCGAGCCGACGGCCAAGCTGCGCTCCAAGACGAAGATCCTCGCCGACGGCGCCGAGCTGCCGATCTGGGGCTTCGACGGATCGAGCACCAACCAGGCCGAGGGCCACGCGTCCGACCGGGTCCTGCAGCCGGTGTTCTCCTGTCCGGACCCGATCCGCGGCGGGAAGAACGTCCTCGTGCTCTGCGAGGTGCTGAACATCGACATGACCCCGCACGAGTCCAACACCCGCGCGCTGCTCCGTCCGGTCGCCGAGAAGTTCGCCGGCCAGGAGGCGATCTTCGGCATCGAGCAGGAGTACACGTTCTTCGACGGCCAGCGTCCGCTGGGCTTCCCGGTCGGCGGGTTCCCGGCCGCGCAGGGCGGCTACTACTGCGGTGTCGGCTCGGACGAGATCTTCGGCCGCGAGATCGTGGAGAAGCACCTCGACCACTGCCTGGCGGCGGGCCTGGACATCTCCGGCATCAACGCCGAGGTCATGCCCGGCCAGTGGGAGTTCCAGGTGGGCCCGCTCGGCCCGCTGGAGGTCGCGGACCAGCTGTGGGTCGCGCGCTGGCTGCTCTACCGCACGGCCGAGGAGTTCAACGTCTCCGCGACGCTGAACCCGAAGCCGGTGAAGGGCGACTGGAACGGTGCCGGTGCGCACACCAACTTCTCCACGAAGGCGATGCGCGAGGACTACCGCGCGATCATCGCGGCGTGCGAGGCGCTGGGTGAGGGCAGCAAGCCGCTGGACCACGTCAAGAACTACGGCGCGGGCATCGACGAGCGCCTGACGGGCCTGCACGAGACCGCCCCGTGGAACGAGTTCAGCTACGGCGTCTCCGACCGTGGCGCGTCGGTCCGCATCCCGTGGCAGGTGGAGAAGGACGGCAAGGGCTACATCGAGGACCGCCGCCCGAACGCCAACGTGGACCCGTACGTCGTGACCCGCCTGATCACGGACACCTGCTGCACCAGCCT
This sequence comes from Streptomyces sp. NPDC127106, assembly GCF_042677605.1. Lineage (NCBI taxonomy): Bacteria > Bacillati > Actinomycetota > Actinomycetes > Kitasatosporales > Streptomycetaceae > Streptomyces > Streptomyces sp. NPDC127106. Next base: position 85,517 of record NZ_JBHXTC010000018.1, read on the forward strand.
GGAGAAGGCCGGCCTGGTCTGAGGCGGTTTTGAAGGAGTCCTGAAGCCCCGTGTGGGGCGGGGCGCGCGCCCGCCCGGCCCCCCACGGCATCACCACCGTATGCCCGTCGGACCGCCCACCGGTCCGGCGGGCATACGCGCGCTGTCAGGGGCACCCGGGGGCGTCGGACTGCTGCCGGGCGGCAGCCACGTGACGACATGTCCGGTATGGCGCCGGGGCCGCGCGGGCTTGACGAGGCCTTGATCGCTGAATTTGAGATTCCGCTCCACCTGTCGAGACGGAACCTGTCCCGGGCCGAGGGCATCTGCTTCAATGGGCGCATGGCCAGCCATTCGCACACCTCGACCGGTCGCAGCGACCTCGAGCCGTTCTGGCCATCCCGTCAGGATCACGATTTCGACCGGGTGTGTTGCCGCGCGACGAACGCGCCGGCCCTCTAAAGCCTTTCGGGATCGATCAGCACCCCTCTCCCGAGGCCTTCGGTCTGCGCGGTGCAACGAAGACGTCCGTACCTCCGCACGCACGTCTCCTGCCGACCACTTCGCGTGAAAGAGCTGACCACTCATGCCCCAGACCCGTTCCCTGACGTCCGCCGCCTCCGCTGCGACCGCCACCTTCCCCTTCCCGCCCTCGTCCCCGTCCTTGTCCTCGTCCCCGTCCCCGTCCGGCCCGCGACACCGACTGCGGGCCGTGGCGCCGGACGAGGTCGTCCGGGTGGCCGACCTGTTGCCGCCCGGCGCCACCTGGCTGCCCGCGCCGCAGCACGCGGTGCCCGTGCTCCCGGGCCGGCCGCCGATGGTCGGCTACCTGGTCCTCGTACCGGCCGACCAGCAGCCGCCCCTCGCCTTCTCCCCGCAGGCCGTGCCCGCCCCGGCGTCCTCCGCCGTCGCTCCGGACACGACCGGGGACGACGTGGTCCGCATCGACACGGCGCAGCGCACCGCCGAGGTCGACGGCCGCGTACTGGACCTCACCTACCTGGAGTTCGAGCTGTTGGCGCACCTGGTCGCGCACCCGCACCGGGTGCACACCCGGGACCATTTGGTGACCACGGTCTGGGGCTACGGCCACGTCGGCGACGGCCGGACCGTGGACGTGCACGTCGCCCGCCTGCGCCGCAAGCTGGGCGCGACGCGCCGGGGTGCGATCCAGACGGTCCGTCGGGTGGGCTACAAGTACGCCCCCTGAGTACGACGGTGGGCCCCTACTCCCCCCTGCGGAGTACGGGCCCACCGGTCTGCTTCAGAACCGCGGCCGGTCAGTCAGCCGGCGGGCCAGCCGGCCGGGCGGTCGGCCGGCCGGGCGGCCGGCCGGGCGGTCACGCGGCCGTCTTGGCGCGGCGCACCGCGACCGCCCCCAGCACCGCGTCGACCGCGAGGAACGCGACGAGGCTCATGCCGAGCAGCGGTACGAACCACCCGACCACCGCGGTCACCGCCGCGAGCGGCAGCAGCATGCCCACCGGCACCTTCCGCCAGGCCCCGCGCGGCTGGGCGCGGCCGACGGACAGCGTGCGGTCCTTGGTGGGTCGGCGCAGCCACCACATCCGGTAGCCCCAGAAGATCAGGAACATCAGCGCGACGGCGAGGGCGGCCAGGGCGATCTGGTTGGCGAGCCCGAAGGTCGTGCCCATGTGCAGGTCGATGCCGAACCGGGTCAGCTTGGCGAGGACGGGGTAGTCGGAGAAGTACAGGACGTCGATGACCCGGCCGTCGGTGGGGTTGATGGCGACGGTGTCCAGGTTGACCGGGAACTCCTTGTCCTTCTCCTTGACGACGTACCCCTTGCCCTTGGCCGGCAGGGTGACCTGGAGGTTTTCGGTGGCGCCCGCGGCGCGGGCGGCGGCCACGGCCTTGTCGATGCCGATGTCAGCGGTGGGCGGCGCCGGGGGCATCTCCATGTCCTCGGTCATCACGTGGCCGGCGTGTTCGCCGCCGCCACCCGAACCGGAGCCCGAGCCCCCGCTCGGCGTGAGTGCGGCGGACACCGTCGGGGTGGCGCCGCCGAGGCGGTCCTGGAGCTGCCCGATGTTCTCGCCGGCGTACTTCGACCAGGTCAGGCCGGTGGCGGAGAGGGCGACGAGGCCGGTCACGGCCCAGAGGCCGACGGCTCCGTGCCAGGAGAGGGTCTTGCGGCGCCCGGTGGCCTTGCGGTCGGGCAGCACCAGCTGTGCCTTGCGGGAGCGGCGGCGGCCGATCCACAGGGCGAGGCCGCCGAGGGCGACCACCCACAGCCAGCTCGCGGCGAGTTCGCTGTAGTTCCGGCCGAACTCGCCCAGCTGGAGGCTGGAGTGGAACTCGCTGAGCCAGGCGCGCACCGGCAGCGCGTCACCGGAGGTGGTCAGCACTCCGTTGACATGGGCCGTATACGGGTCGACGAAGGCGGTGCGGGTCTGGCCCTCGGCAAGACCCGGGGCCTCCATGACCACGCGGGTGGTCGCCTCGGCGTCGGGCGCGGGCCAGACGGCGATGACCTTGCCGCCGGGCTCGGCGGCCTTGGCCGCGGAGACCTGGGTGCTGAGCGGCACGGCGCTCTCGCCGACCTGGTCGACGGTCAGCTCGTCGGCATAAATGATCTTCTCGGCCTGCCAGGAGCCGGCGTAGAGGAGGCCGGTGGCGGCGGCGAGGAACAGCAGCGGGGCGATCAGGATGCCCGCGTAGAAGTGCATGCGCAGCAGCAGCGGCCGCAGCGCGGCCCAGGTGCCGGGCTTCGCGGAGGCGCCCCGGGCGGATTCGGGCGCGGAGCCCGCCTCGGCGGTGGGGGTCGGTGCGGCGGGCTCGGCCGCTTCGGTGGTGCCGGCCGTATCGGCGTCGGCGGCGGTGTCGGTGGCGGCGTCCCGGGTTCGGGCGCCTTGGGCCTCGTCAAGCGACATGGTCGTCCTAGGTGGTGGCGAAGACATGGGTGGACCGGCCCCGGGTCTCGCCGCTCGCCCCGCCGGGACGGTGGGACGGAAGGTGCGCCGGTCAGGCGCGGGCAGGACGGCCGGGGGCCGTGGCGTGGAGGCTTCGCGGGTGGGGCGGGCCGCGGCGTACGAGGGCGTGGGCGTGCAGGGCCCCGCGGAGCCTGGGCGGGGGTGCGTACGCGGACGGCTGGACGGGAGGGTGCGGCACCGGGGCGGGGCGTGCCCGCACCAGCGCGAGCGCACGGGCGAGCGGTCGGGCCGCGAGCAGGGCGGTGGCGCCGAGGGCGGCGGCGAGCCGGAAGACGGCGGATTCGCCCCAGGCGAGCCAGGCGGCACAGAGCAGCCCGGCGAGGACGTGGGCGACGATCATGCCGAGGCCGCCGTCCAAGGCCGTGCCGGTCATGCCTGCCATGCCGGTCATGCCGCCCACGCCGGTCGCAGCAGCGGCAGCAGCAGTCGCAGCGGTCGTGCCGGCCGCGTCGGCCACACCGGCCGGGTGCACGGCGCTGAGCGCGGCTTCCACGTGGTGGTGGCCGGGCATCGGCTCGGGCAGGTGTCGTACGGCGTGGTGGGCGGCGTGGCCCGCGAGGCTCCCGGCGCCGACCCGACCCCCGGTCCCGGTCACGACCCCGGCCCCGGCCTGGGCCCCCGAGAAGACCAGGTGCAGGACCCCTTGCACGGCGAGCACCGCCGCGCTGATCCCCACCGGCCCCCGGCGTCGCCGCGCGGCGAGCCAGGCGAGGCCGCCGGTCACGGCGAAGGCACCCAGAAGGCCCAGCGGCGGGACGTCCGTCCCGGACATGTGGGCGTGCCCCGCGGCGCCCAAGGCGGTGCACACCGCCGCGAACATCGCGGCTCGTGCGGCGCGTATCGGCGCGGGGCTTTCTGACATGGCCGGAACATGCTCCCACAACCCCCGGCTCAGCACACCGGAGGGTGGTATCCGATCATGGTCGGGTGAATCCGATGCCAAGGCCGCCGATAGCCGGCGCGGTGTACGCGGGCGGGGTCCAGCTGGGGGCGTACGCCCTGGAACAGCTGGCTCCGGCCGAGCGCGAGCAGATGCTGCGGGGCTGCTCGACCAATGTCGACAACCTCTCCGCCGGACGCTGGGAGACGCTGCTGAGCAGCGCCGTCGTCGTCGAGGAGCCCATGCCGCTGCCGTACGCGCTGCTGCTGGTCGCCGTCCTCGGGTACGCGGAGTACGCGTACGGGGTGTGGTGGACGGCCGCGGTGTTCCTGTTCGGGCACGTCACGGCGACGCTCCTGGTCTACGGGGTGCTGCGCGGGCGGGCCGGCCCACAGACCCGGCGGGCCCTGGACGTGGGCACCAGCTATGGCTTCAATGCCGTGCTCGGGGCGCTGACCTCGGCACTTCCGCGCGGCCGGGTCCGGACGGCCGCGCGGGCCGGGCTGCTGGCGGTGGCCGCCCAGCCGCTGCTGCGGCGCGGGCGGACCTTCACGGACGCCGGGCATCTGGTGGCCCTCGGGGTCGGGGTGGGGGTCTCGCTTGCCGCCGATTACCTATTCGCGACGAAACATCCGAAAATCGGATGACTCCGACACTCGGACCGATCTCTTTGAGCCACTCGCACCCGCCGACCGATGGAGCCGCCACGATGACCGCCACCGCCACCCCCTCCACCACCGTCGCCAACCTCCGCGACCTCGGCGGAACGCCCCTCGCCGGCGGCCGGACCGTCCGCCGCGGCCTGGTCCTGCGCTCGGGCCAGCTCGACCGGCTCGACGTCGACGCCGACCCTGCCGTGGCCGAGCTGGGCCTGCGCACGGTCATCGACTTCCGCACCGTCGCCGAGCGCGCCGACCACCCGGACCGCATACCCGAGGGCGTGCGCCACCTGGTCGGCGACGTCCTCGCGGACAAGCTCAACGCCGGGCAGGCACCCGCGGCCGCGCAGCTCAAGGACCTGCTCTCGGACCCGGCGGTGGCCGAGGAGCACCTGGGCGGCGGCAAGATCCAGGCCCTGTTCGCGGACACGTACCGGGCGTTCGTGAACACCGCGTCCGCGCAGGCCTCGTACCGGATGCTGCTCACCGAGGTCGCCGACCCCGAGGCGGGCCCGGTCCTCTTCCACTGCACGGCCGGCAAGGACCGCACCGGTTGGGGCGCGACGATCATCCTGGCACTGCTCGGCGCGGACGACGACACCCTGATGGCCGAGTACCTGTCGGTGAATCCGGCGGTCAAGCAGGCCTTCGCCCGGATGATCGAGGGCTTCACGATGGCCGGCGGCAACCCGGACATCGCGCTGGCGCTGATCGGGGTGTTCCCCGAGTACCTGGAGGCCGCGCTGGACGAGGTCCGCACGCGGTACGGCTCGATGGAGAAGTACGTACGCGAGGGGCTCAACGTGTCCGACGAGACGGTCGAGGCCCTGCGCACCCGCCTGACGGCCTGACACGCCGACCTCGTCACGACGCGATACGACCCGAACGTGTGACCTGGAGGCGGTGACCATCCGGCCATTCGCTCGTTCAGCTGAACGTGACTGCGCCGGACACCGCCACCCGCCCCCCGTCTCCCGCGACGCCCGACGTCGAGCAGGCCGAGGCCGCGATCGTCGAGCACTACCCGCGGCTGGTGCGGCTCGCCTACCTGGTGCTGCCGCCCTCCCTGGGCCGCCACCGGCGCGTGCTCACCGCCCATTCGCTGGCCCAGCGCGCGCTGCCGCGCGGCAGGCGGTCGGGCGGGAAGGCCGCGGCCGGGGCGCGGCGCGGTCTCCCCGGCCAACGCAGCCAGCGCGGCCAACGCGGCCAACGGGGCGACCGCCGCGGCGGCGCGGGCGGGAACGCCGACCTCGGGTACGCGTACGTCCGTCTGCAGGTGCTGCGCTCCGCGCTGGAGGCGGGGGTCCCGCTGACCTTCCGGGCGCTGCCCCGGCGGTCCCGGTTGCCCGCGCCGCTCCCCCAGGTGTGGGGGCTGCGGCTGTACCCCCGGTCCGGCGGGGCCGAGGAGCTGGCCCTGGACCAGTGGCTCGCCACGCTCGACGGGCCCGGCCGGGCCGCCTGCGCGCTGCGGGCGCTGGAGCGGCTGCCGGAGCCGGAGGTGCTCCGGGTGCTCGCCGCCGCGGGGGTGGCCGACCCGCAGGCCGCGGTCGCGGGGTCCGGGGATCCGGCCCATGACCCGCTGTTCGCCTCCCCCGAGTTCGATCCGTGCGTGCTACAGGCGCGGCCCACCGACCTGCTGCGCCGCCGCCGGTTCGGGCGGGCCGCGCTGGCCGCCGGGGCCGCCCTCGCCGTCTGCGGGGCACTGCTCGCGCTCCCGGGCGGCGGCTGGGGTGCGGACGGGGCCGCGGCCCCGCCGTACGCGCGCAACGCGGCCGTGGAGCAGGCCCTGGATCCGGCGAAGCTGATCCGGGTCGCGCCCGCGTTGTGGCGCACCTCGTCCCGTACGGGCTTCTCGACCTGGCCGGCCCGCGGCGACCGCGTCGACGACACGGGGCTGCTGCGCCGGGCGCTGGCCGTGTGGGCGCGGCCCGGCGCGTCCGTCGTCGCCTCGGCCACGCCGGGCACGCCGCCGGGACCGCCGATGGGCCCGCCGCAGCTGCTGTTCGCGGGCACGGTCGACCAGGCCGTGGTGGTCCTGCTGTACGACGGCCTGCGCGTGGTCCGGTACGCGGAACCGCGCACCGGGACCTCGGTCGCCGCCCTCGACTTCGCCCGCACGGACGGCGCGTCGGCGGAGACCGCCACCGGGCTGGTATTGAGCCGGGTCGACGGGAACGTCCGCTACCTGATCGCGCCCTGGGCCTCGGGGGTGGGCCTGCGGGACCTGCTGAAGCCGGGCGAGGCCACCGTGCCGCTGAAGCTGGGCCCGGACGGCGTCACCCCGCCGGTGCCGAGCCCGGCCCCGGCCGGCAACTGCACCAGCTGGAACGCGCTGTCCCTGACCGGCGACGGCTCCACCCGGCTGGTCACGGACCTGGGCGAGCTGACCCCGGCCAGGCTGACCTCGGGCGCCCCGGGCGCGGAGCGCGATGCCGCGGAGGGCGGCGAGCTCGGCGACTGGTCGCGGATCGCCTGCCTGCTGCCGTCGGTCCGCTCGGCTGGGGTCCGTACGGTCAACGCCTGGACGTACGCCAAGCAGCAGCTGCCCGAGGGCGAGGGCACGGCGACCTGGCTGTGTACGCGGGCGGAGACCTGGACGGGGGTGCAGGACCGGGTCCAGGCGCAGTTCCTGCCCCCGGGCGCCCCGCTGGCGGCGCAGGCGGCCAAGGCGGAGGGCTCCCCGGCGTGCGGTCCGCGGGAGCCGCGGGTGCTGGCGGGCGTGCTGTGGAAGTCTAAGGCGGGCCAGTGGTACGCCCTGGCGGCGGGCAGCGCGCAGTTCGCATCGCTGTCGGCGTCGGGCGGCGCGGTGAACGGTTCGGCGACGGGCAACCGGCTGGCGCTGAAGGCGCCGGCGGGAACGCAGGTCGAGCTGTCGGGCAAGCTCACGGACGGCACGAAGGCCCGCGCCCTGGGCCAGTAGCGTCCCGGAACGCCGAGGGAATTCCCCACCACTGACGCCGCAGGGGTTTCCCCTCCCCTGACTCGTCAGTACATTGACGCCATGTCTAATAGGCCGCCCGCCGCCACCCCGGCCCACGCCCCCGCGCCCGCGCCCGTGGCCACCCCCGTGGCTGCCCACGGACCCGCGCCCGCACCCGTGGCGTCGGAACACACCGAGCTCAAGGCGCGCAACGTGTCCTTCGGCTGGGACGACACCCCGCTGCACTGGTTGCCCGGCGACCCCTTCGCCACGCACACCATCAACGTGCTGCACCTGCTCCTGCCGGCCGGCGAGCGCTGGTTCGTGCACGTCTACAAGCAGGTGCTCCCCCACATCAGGGACGAGCAGCTCCGCGCGGACGTCATCGGCTTCATCGGCCAGGAGGCCATGCACGCCGCCGCGCACGACGACGTGCTCCCCCACCTCAGGCGGCTCGGCCTGGACCCGACCCCGTACACCGCCCAGGTGGACTGGCTCTTCGAGAAGCTGCTCGGCGACCGGACCCTGCCGCCCGGCCGGGCGCGGCACTGGTGGCTCATGGAGCGCGTCGCCATGATCGCGGCGATCGAGCACTACACGGCGTTCCTGGGCAACTGGGTGCTGAACGCGGAGGAGTTGGACCGGCGCGGCGCCGACCCGACGATGCTCGATCTGCTGCGCTGGCACGGCGCGGAGGAGGTCGAGCACCGCTCGGTGGCCTTCGACCTGTTCATGCACGTGGACGGCGGCTACCGCCGCCGCGTCCGGACCTGGGCCACCGCCTTCGCCGCCCTCGTCTTCCTCTGGCAGCGCGGCGCCCGCTTCTTCATGGAGAACGACCCGCAACTCCGCGACGCCAAGGCCTCCTTCGGCCAGTTCTTCCGGGCCGGGCAACAGGGCACGCTGCCGTCCACGGGTGCGATGCTCAAGTCGATCCCGACCTACCTCTCCCGCACGTACCACCCGTCCCAGGAGGGCTCCACCGCCCAGGCCGCCGCCTATCTGGCGTCCTCCCCCGGGGCGAACGGCGGTGTCCGGCCATGAGCAGCCGTGCCCTGACCGTCGCGGCGTTCGCGGGCGCCGCGTGGCTGACGAAACGCGCCCTGCGCCGTCGCATATCCCGCTCGCCCCTCTGGCCGCTGCCCGCCCTGGAGACCCCGGTCTCCGGGTACTCGCCGCGCCGCCGCCTGCACGCCGTCGTCGTGTCGCGCACCGAACCGGCGCAGGGGGTCGTCCGGCTGACCGTGGAGTCCCCGGAGCTGCCGGCCTGGGCGCCCGGCGCGCACGTCGACGTCACCCTCCCCTCCGGCCTGGTCCGCCAGTACAGCCTGTGCGGCGACCCGGCGGACGCCGGCCGCTACACGATCGCGATCCGGCTGGTCGAGGACGGCCGCGGCGGCTCCCGCGAGGCCCACGCCCAGCTCGTCGAGGGCACCGAGCTGGGGCTGCGCCCGCCGCGCAACCGCTTCGCGCTGGAGCCCGCGCCCTCGTACGCCTTCGTCGCGGGTGGCATCGGCATCACCCCGGTCCTGCCGATGCTCCGGGCCGTCACCGCCGCCGGGGCGGACTGGACCCTGCTGTACGGGGGCCGCTCCCGCGCCTCGATGCCGTTCCTGCCCGAACTCGCCGCGTACGGGGACCGGGTCACGCTGGTCCCGGAGGACGAGGTGGGCCTGCCGGACCTGGCCGGGCTCTTCTCCGGAACCGCCCCCGACGCCCTGGTGTACTGCTGCGGCCCGGAAGCCCTGATGGCGGCCGTCCTCGCCGCCGCCCCGGATCCCGGGGCGGTCCGCCTGGAACGGTTCGCTCCGTCGGCGTCCACCGCCACGGCACACCCCTTCACCCTCGACCTCGCCCGCTCGGGCCGCACGGTGGAGGTCGGGGCCGGCGAATCGGCCCTGGCCGCCGTTCGGCGGGTGCTGCCGGACACCCCGTACTCCTGCGGGCAGGGCTTCTGCGGGACCTGCCAGCACCGGGTCCTGGCGGGCGAGGTGGACCACCGCGACGAGCTCCTTGACGACGGGGAGCGGGAGGACTCGATGCTGCTGTGCGTGTCCCGCGCGAAGGGGGACCGCCTGCTCCTCGACCTGTAAGGACCGCCCGGACCTGCAGGTATTCAAGGGGCCTCCGGGGACGGCCGGTTGCCCGGTGGCGAAGTAGGGTGTCCGCATGACAACCGGGGTGCGGCGCAGGATGGGTGTCGAGGAGCGGCGGCAGCAGCTGATCGGGGTCGCCCTGGAGCTGTTCAGCAACAGGTCGCCCGACGACGTGTCGATCGACGAGATCGCGGCGGCCGCGGGCATATCCCGGCCGCTCGTCTACCACTACTTTCCCGGCAAGTTGAGCCTGTACGAGGCGGCGCTGCGGCGTGCGGCCGACGACTTGGCGCAGCGGTTCGTGGAACCGCACGAGGGTCCGCTAGGGGCGCGGCTGCTGCGCGTCATGGGCCGGTTCTTCGCGTTCGTCGAGGACCACGGGCCCGGTTTCTCCGCGCTGATGCGCGGCGGTCCGGCGGTCGGCTCGACCCGGACCAACGCGATGATCGACGAGGTCCGGCAGGCCGCGTCCGACGAGATCCTCAAGCACCTCGGCATCGAGAAGCCGCCGGTCCGCCTGGCGTTGGTGGTGCGGTCGTGGGTGTCGCTCGCCGAGTCCACGGCGCTGATCTGGCTGGAGGGTCGGGAGATCCCGCGCGCCGAGCTGGAGTTGCAGCTGGTGCACGACTTCGCGGCGCTGGCCGCGGTGAGCGCCGCGTACGACGTCGAGATGGCCGGGGTCCTGGGGCGGATCCTGGCGGGCGAGCCGGCCGACGGTCCGTTCGGCGAACTGGTGGGCCGCCTCGCCCTGCTGGTCCCCAACACACCGGATCCCGCGCCGGATCCGCACTGATGATCGCGTGATAATACGCGCGTGATCATTGATGACGACGGGATCCTGTTCCGGCGGGCCGTGGAGAAGGACGCCGCCACGCTGGTGGCCCTGTACGACCGGGCCGCCCGGTGGATGCAGAAGAACGGGATCGAGCAGTGGAAGCCCGGGGACAAGGACGTCGCACACTTCACGAGGAAGATGCGCGACGGTGAGGTGTGGCTCGCGGGCGACGCCGAGGGCCGGGTCGTCGGGGCGTACGAGCTGTGGTGGTCGGACGAGGAGGCCTGGGGCGTGCAGCCTCCGGTCGCCGGCTACGTGCACCGGCTGATGGTGGAACGCAAGACCGCGCCCGCCGGGACCGGCCGGCGGCTGCTCGAACATGCCGAGCGCCGGATCGCCGGTTCCGGTCTGCCGCGGGCGCGGCTGGACTGCGTCTCCACCAACCCCCGGCTGCTCGCGTACTACCAGGACGCGGGCTACCGGGTGGTCGGGGAGTTCCCCCACAAGGAGGGGAAGGACGGCCGCTTCTACGGGGTGATCCTGCTGGAGAAGCGGCTCGACCGGCTCAGCGTCGTGTGAAGACCGCGACCGTGCGGCCCGGGACGCGGAATTCTCCCTTCTCCGCGTCGTACGAGGACTGCTTGACGACCGCGTCGGAGCCGGCGGCCTGCACGGGGTGCAGGGAGTGGCCGGTTCCGGCGAGTGCGGGTATCCGCTGGCTCTGCGCGCCGGGCGTGGCGTTGAAGACGACCACGAGGCGGCCCAGGGTCATGGTGATCACCCCGGGGGTCTCGTCCTTCCCGGAGAGCGGGAAGGCCAGCGCGTCCTGCACCTGCTGGGCCGTACCGAGCGAGAAGGCCGGCTCGGTGGTCCGGATCCGCAGCAGGTCCCGGTAGGCGGCCGAAGCACCGTTGATCTCCGGGCAGCCCGGGGCGGGCCCGGTCAGCAGCGGCTTGGCGTAGGGCCACTTGGGCCGGTTGTCGCCCGCCGGCGGCAGACCCCGTCCGAATCCGTTGCCGTCACGGCAGTCCCAGTGGATGGCGTTGAACCAGTCGCCGCTGTCGTACGAGTTGCGGTCCAGGGACTTCGAGCGGAGCAGGTCGGTCCCGGCCTGCGACAGCGCGGGTCCCTGGGACAGCGCCGCCACGCCCATCGCCAGTACCTGCATGCGGGCCTGGTCAGCGGGTGCGGTGCCCTGGGGGAGCTTGTAGGTCAGGGCGTCGGCGAGCGTCTCGTTGTCGTGCGCGTCGACGTAGGCGAGAGCATCACCGGGTGCCGCCGCGTAGCCGGCCGGGGCGCCGTTGTAGTCCACCTCGGAGCCCTTGACCCGGCGCCCCGAGGTGTCGGTGAAGGCGTACGGGGCGAGGTTCCCGGACAGGCCGACCTTGATCAGGTCCTGGTCGTGCAGCAGCCGGGCCCGCTGCTCGGCGGCCGTGCCGTTGGCGGGGGACCCGTTCGGGGCGGTGAACAGTCCGGAGGCGAAGCCCTGGACGCGCGGATCCTCGTCGAAGGGCCCTCCGCCCCGCACCGCGTCACGGGCGCGGTCCGAGAACGTCGCGATCCCCGTGCCGGCCATGTTCAGCTGCGTGGCCTGGACGAACCGCGCGTCGTTCGCGACCTCGCCGAAGTTCCAGCCCTCCCCGTACAGGACGATCTTCTTCCCGTCCACGCCGTCCTTCTCGACGGTCAGCGCGTCGAGGGCCTTGCGCACGGCGAGGACGTTGTCCTTCGGGTGGTGGCCCATCAGGTCGAAGCGGAAGCCGTCGACCTTGTACTCCTTCGCCCAGGTGACGGTGGAGTCCACCACGAGGCGGCCCATCATGGCGTTCTCGGGGGCCGTGTTGGCGCAGCAGGTGGACGTGGCCACGCTGCCGTCGGCCAGCAGCCGCTGGTAGTAGCCGGGCACGATCCGGTCGAGGACCGACTTGCCGTCCTGCCCGGCCGCCACGGTGTGGTTGTACACGACGTCCATGACGGTCCGCAGCCCGGCCCCGTTCAGGGCCTGCACCATCTTGCGGAACTCGACGGTCCTGGCGGTGCCGTTCGGGTCGCTCGCGTACGAGCCCTCCGGAACGGTGTAGTGCAGCGGGTCGTAGCCCCAGTTGTAGGAGTCCTTGGCGGCCGCCGCGGCCACACAGGCCTGCTGCTGCTCCGAGTCCGGCGCGTACACCTTGAGGTCGCAGGCGGGCTCGGTGCGGTCCTCGCGCCTCTCGGGAATGGTGCCGATGTCGAAGGCCGGCAGCAGGTGGACGTACGAGGTCCCGGCGGCCGCGAGGTCGCGCAGGTGCCGCATGCCCGCGGAGCCGTTGTCGGTGAAGGCCAGGTACTGGCCGGGGTGCTTGCTGGTGGGGTCGGCGACGGAGAAGTCCCGGATGTGGAGCTCCTGGATCTGCGCCGAGGTGAAGGGCACCGCGGCGGGCTTGCGCAGCTGCCGCCAGCCGGGCGGGGCCAGCTTGGGATCCGCGAGGTCGACGACCAGGCTCGCCGCGGAATCGGTCGTCAGCGCAGTGGAGTAGGGGTCCGTGACCACGTTGCGGACCACCTGCCCGGCAGCCGGCGCCCACACGGTCACGGCGTACCGGTACGGCTTGCCGGCCCAGGACCGCTCGCCGTGCGCCGACCAGACGCCGGTGGCGTCGTCGCGGCGCATGGGCAGGACGCGGCCGTCGAGTTCGAGCTCGACCTTGCGGGCGGTCGGCGCCCACACCGACAGCGTGGGCCGGCCGTCCTTGAACACGGGCCCGAGCGCGGCCCGGGTGGCGTACAGATCGTCGAGGACGCCCGCGAGCTGAACGCCCGTGGCAGCGAGAACGGCCCCGTTGCCGGCCCGAGCGGATGCGACGACCTGGCCCCGCAGGGCTTCCCGCACCCGTCCGCGGTCCCGCGCGTCCACGCTGAAGGCGCTGTACGGGGCGAGGTGCGGGAACTTCTGCTTCTGCGCGTCGGTGAGCTTCGTGGCGGAGAGCCGCAGCCACTGCGCCGTCCCGGTCAGGGTGCCGTTCTCGGCCTTGACCGCCCCGTCGGCGGACGCCAGCAGCTGCACGGAAGCAGCTGCCGGCGGCGCGTTCCACGCCACGGTGTCCCGGTCGATCCAGACGGCCTGCGACTTCCCGAGGTCGATCCCGGCAGCCGCCCCCGCGGGTTGCGGCAGCAGGTAGGCGGCCTGGCCGCCCAGCATCCACACCTCGTGGCCCACGCCCTTCAGATCGAGCGACTGGTCCGCGGGCAGGTCCTTGTCGTCCCCCTTGTGCACGATGTAGCTGAGCGAGGCGGCGCCGGCGGTGAGCGGCACCTCGAAGACGGCACCGTACGCGTCGAACCGGGCGGGCATCAGCGGCTTGGACCAGTCGGTCGGGTTCGCGGCCCCGGCCCACACGTGCAGGCCCCAGCCGTCGTAGGCCCCGTCGGCGCGCTGGTAGTGCAGAACGGCCTTGCCCTGGTCCTGCGGCGGGTGGGCGGGCCGCTCGGTCTGCGCGGCCTCCTTGCCCTGCTCCAGCCAGATCTCGCCGGTGCGCGTCACGTCCAGCGTGCGGTCGGCAGCGACGTCTTTGTTGCCGTCCTTGTCGATGACCAGGTAGCCGATCGACGAAGCGCCGGGCTTGAGCTTGACCCAGGCGAAGGCGCCGTAAGCGTCCCGGCCGGTGAAGGCGTGTCCGGCGGGCCAGGGCGTGGCCTCCCCGTCGGCGATGTCCCCCCAGGCGTACAGCCGCCAGTTCGTGTAGTCGCCGTCGGGCCGCCGGTAGTGGACGACGGCGTAGTCGTGCTGGGTGGCCGTGGGCACGCCTGTGGGCGGAACCTGCCCGGCCACGGAATCGGCACGGGCACTCGCGGTACGCCCCCGGGAGTCGACGACGACGGCCTTGTACCGCAGGGGCGTTCCGGCCGGGGCGTTGACGTGCTGGGTGACCTTGTAGGGGGCGTGGTCGGCGGACCCGAGCACCTGCCACGGGCCGTTCCCGACCTGGGCGGCGAACACGACGCGGTTGAGTCCGCCGCCGCTGACGTCCGCGGACACCTCGACGGTCCCGGCGGCCCCCGCAGCGGGCGGCTTCAGGGCCACCACGGGCTGGGAAACCGGCGCGGCGAGCGGCTCGATGCCCCGCAGCACCACGGACCCGAGAGCAGGCACCACCACGGTGAGCTTGCCGGCGGCGGAGGCGCGGATCAGCGCGGTGCCGCCGTACAGGGTGCGGTACTGGGCGCCGGCGGGGGCGTTGATCTCGACGGTCCGCGATGCGGTGCCGTTGTTGGCGGCGACCAGGTACTCGGTCCGGCTGCGGACGTCGGTCCGTGCGAAGGCGTAGACCGAACCGTCCGCCAGCCGCTCGCTCTGCACGCCGTCCCGCAGTGCCGGGTGCTCCCGGGTCAGCTTGGACAGCCCGGCGATCTGCCGGTAGATCGGGTGCTGCTGGTCGTAGGCATCGCTGGCGTGCGTGCGCGAGGTCCCGAGCTGGTCGTCATCGACGTAATCGGCGATCTTCGTGGCGAAGAGGGGCTGCCGGGCGTCCTTGTCGCCGCCCGCACCGGTGAAGCCCTGTTCGTCGCCCGAGTAGACGACGGGGTTGCCGCGCGAGAAGAACATCAGCTCGTTGGCGAGCCGGTACCGGTCCAGCAGCTCCTGCTCTCCCGCCCCGGGCCGGTCCTGCTTCAGGAACGAAGCGAACCGCCCCATGTCGTGGTTCCCGAGGAAGGTGACCTGCTCGTAGGCGTTGGCCTTGTCCGTCGTGTACCGGTAGTCGTCGGCGAGGACACCGGCCAGCCGCCCGGCCGCCGCGCCCTGGGAGGCGTACGCGCGGATCGCGTCCTGCAGCGGGAAGTCGAGCGTGGCGTCCAGCCGCCCCTGCGTGACGTACGGCGAGGTGACGGCCGTGTCCGCCGAGTAGACCTCTCCGAACATGAAGAAGTCCTTGCGCCCCTGCTTGGCCGCGTACGTGTCCAGAGCAGTGGCCCACTGGGTCCAGAACTCGGTGTTCACGTGCTTGACGGTGTCGATCCGGAACCCGTCGACACCGAAGTCCTTGACCCACTTCTCGTAGATCTTCTCCATGCCGCTGACGACCTCGGGCCGTTCGGTCCACAGGTCGTCGAGCCCGAAGAAGTCACCCTGCCCGGAGGACTCACCGGCGAAGGTGGAGTCGCCTCGGTTGTGGTACATGGTCGGATCGTTGAGCCACGCCGGCACCTTGAGGTTCTTCTTCCCCTCCGGCACGAACGGCGTACGCGGGAAGGAAGAAGTGCTGACGCCGGGGAACTTCTTCTTCCCGTCGGCGTAATCCGCGTCGTCGAAGGCCACGCCGTCCTTCGTCAGGTACGGGAAGGCTCCCTTCGACAGGTACGCGGAGGACTGCTCGCGGTAGTCGACGACATCGGCCGTGTGGTTGGTGATGACGTCGAAGAAGACCTTCATCCCCTTCGCGTGCGCCTTGTCGATGAGCTTCGTGAGATCGGCGTTGGTCCCGAAGTGCGGATCCACCTGGGTGAAGTCGGTGATCCAGTAGCCGTGGTAGCCGGCGGACACGTCATCGCCCTTGCCCTGCACCGGCTGGTTCTTGAAGATCGGCGCCATCCAGAGGGCGGTGGTGCCCAGCCCCTTGATGTAGTCGAGCCGGTCCGTCAGCCCCTTGAGGTCGCCACCCTGGTAGAACCCCTTGTCGGTGGGATCCAGACCGGTCTCCAGCCGGCCGCCGCCGAGGCCTCCCGCGTCGTTGCGCGGGTCGCCGTTGGCGAACCGGTCCGGGAGCACGAAGTAGAACTGCTCCCGCGTGAGGTCGTGCCGCGCGGGCTCGGCGGCCAGTTTGGCGTCCGACGGCGGCCCGGGGGGTCTTGCGGCGGCCGCGGCGGGCAGGGCGGGCAGGAGCGTCACGGCCAGCGCGGCGGCGAGGACTCCTGCGGCAGGGCGTATCAAGGCGGCTCTCCTTGGTTACGTGAAGAGGGCCGCCCGGCGGTGGCGGGGTTCCTTACTGGATGCCGGGCGGCCCTGGTCTGTGGGCGTCAGTTGCGCCAGGTGTCGTTTAGGACGACCTTGCTGCCCGCCGGAACGGTGGCGGTGCGATTGGCGCCGCTCTCCCAGGTGACGTTCCCGGCGGCGTCCTTGCGGAGGTACTTGTACGAGAACGCCGTTCCGGCCGGGAGGGTCACGTCGAGCTTCCACACGGGGTAGGCGGACGGGTCGAGCTTCAGCGCGCTCGCCGGGTTCCAGTTGCCCAGCTCGGCCCGATCGCCGGTGACGTAGACGTTCTGGCCGGCCACGGTGGTGGCGTTGACGGCGAAGGAGGCGCCGGCGGCGGCCGGGACGCTGGCGCACGTGCGTGCCCCGACGTGCAGCGCCAGTGCGGTGTTGGTGCCCAGGGTGGCGGTGAACTGGCCGTTCGACCCGACGGAAACGTTTCGCCCGCTCTGCACGTCGCAGTAGTCGCCCGCGGGCAGCGAGGTCTGGAAGGTCCGCGTCAGCGCCGTGCCCTCGTGGTTGATGGCCACGAACGCCTTGCTGCCCCGCCCGAAGGCGATCTGGTCGTTGCCGTTGTCCCACCAGTTGGTCACGGCCTGCCCGCGCGCCGCGTTCCGGAAGCCCACCATGGAGGAGATTTCCCGCCACGCGTGCTGGCACTTCCAGCCGTCGGCGTAACAGGCGTTGACCTGTCCGCCGTTCGGCGGGCCGGCGTCCTTGTCGGTCCACTCGTACCCGGAGTGCACGTCCGGGGAGCCGTACGGCCACGCCAGCATGAACACGCTGGCCAGGGTGTAGTCGGCGCCGTTCTTGTAGTTCAGCGTGTCGCCGACCCGCTCGGTGTCGTGGTTGTCCACGAAGACCCCGGCGCTGCCGGAGGCCATGTGGCCCCAGCCCTCGCCGAAGTTCTTCAGGTACGAGAGCTTCTCGTCCTGGAAGACACGCTTCAGATCCCGGGCGTACCGGAACTCCTGCACGTCCCCGTTCCCCAGGTACTCGCTCGGCGACACCGCCTCGCCGGCCCCGTGGATGGCCTCCTGCTTCCAGTACGCGCCCGGATTGGTCAGCCGTGACTTGATGTTGGCGAGGTCGGCCGCCGGCATGTGCTTGGCGGCGTCGATCCGGAAACCGTCGACTCCCAACGACAGCAGGTCGTTCAGGTAGGCGGCGATCCGGCCCCGCACGTAGTCCTCGCCGGTGTCCAGGTCGGCGAGCTGGACGAGCTCGCAGTTCTGGACGTTGCCGCGGTCCTGGTAGTTCGTGATCTCCGCCCGGCAGTCGTCGAGGTCGGCACCGGAGTAGACGCCAGGGTAGTGGTACTTCGTATACGCACTGCCCCCGGTTCCCACGCCGTCGCCGGCCGCCATGTGGTTGATGACGGAGTCGGCGACGACCTTCACCCCGGCCGCATGACACGTGTCGATCATCGCCTTGAAAGCGGCCCGGTCCCCGAGCCGGCCGGCGATCTTGTAGCTCACGGGCTGGTACGAGGTCCACCACTGCGGCCCCTGGATGTGCTCCTGCGGCGGCGAAACCTGCACGTACCCGTAGCCGGCCGGTCCGAGGCTCTCGGTGCACGCCCGGGCCACGGACTCGAACCGCCACTCGAAGAGCACGGCCGTGACGTCCTTGTCCCCGGGCGTCGCGGCACTGGCCTGCGGGGCCTGCGCGGTGAGGGTGGCGGCGGCCAGCGCAGCGGCGGTGAAGAGCCCGGCGGCGCTCGCTCTGGCAGGTCTGGCAGCTCTGACAGACATGTGGGGGTCCTCCTGGCGGAAGAGCTGTGGGGATTGCAGTGACCGTAGGGGCCCACCCCAGAACGTTGCAAGACCTTGCGCAAGAGATTGCAGAATTGTTTCCTGCCAGCCATCTCCCCACCGAGCCCTGCACGTTGGCCCGGCGATGGGTGAAAGGACGACGGGGGGGGGGGGGAACCCACCCCCCCCCCCCCCCCCCCCCCCCGGGGGGGGGGCGGGGGGGGGCGCCCCCCCCCGGGGGGGGCTAGGCCCCGGGGGGCCGGGGCGGGGGGCCCCCGCGCCCCCCCACCGGGGGGGT
>NZ_JBHXTC010000018.1:103788-108556 GCF_042677605.1 Streptomyces sp. NPDC127106
TTTTCATTATTTGTTTCCCCCCCCCCATCCCCCCCCCCCCCCGGGGTTTGCGGCCGGTCTTGTGTTATAAGCCGGGGGGGGCCCCGTAAACCCGCGGCCCCCCGTCCACCCCCGACCAAGGGGAACCTGTGGTGCCGCTCGAACCGAGCCCGGGCCTCAATCCCCCCGGGGCGCCGTTCCCGTGGACCCCCGGACCACCAGCTCCGGCTGGAACACGTACTCCGTGCGCTGCACCGGCGTGCCGCCCACCGCCTCCAGCAGCGCCCCGACGGCAGCGGTCGCCATGGCGCGCACCGGCTGCCGCACGGTGGTCAGCGGCGGATCCGTGAACGCGATCAGCGGCGAGTCGTCGTACCCCACCACCGAGACGTCCTCGGGCACCCGCAGCCCCCGCTCCCGCACGGCCCGTATCACGCCGAGCGCCATCGGGTCGCTGCCGCAGACGATGCCGGTGCAGCCGCGGTCCAGCAGGGCGCCCCCGGCCGCATGCCCGCCTTCAACGGTGAACAGGGTGCGCTGGATGAGCCCCTCGGCCTCCGCGCCCGGCACGACGGCGGTGAAGCCCTGCTCCTTCCGGGCCGACGGCACGTAGCGCGTCGGCCCGATCGCCAGCCCGATCCTCCGGTGCCCCAGGTCCTCCAGGTGCCGTACGGCCATCTCGGCGGCGGCCCGGTCGTCCGGGGATATGAAGGGGGCGTTCACGTGCTCGTTGAACCCGTTGATCATCACGAACGGCACTCCGCGCGAGCTGAGCCGCTGGTACCGGGCGGGATCGGCCAGCGCGTCCGCGTGCAGCCCGGACAGGAAGACGATGCCCGTGACCCCGCGCTCCTCCAACTGCTCGACGAGCTCGTCCTCCGTGGCCCCGCCGGGCGTCTGCGTGCACAGCACCGGCGTGTACCCGTGCCCGGCCAGCGCCTGCTCGATGACCTGGGCGAAGGCCGGGAAGATCGGGTTGGTGAGCTCGGGTATGAGCAGGCCGACGAGCCCGTTGCTGCGCCTGCGCAGCCGTACGGGCCGTTCGTAGCCGAGCAGGTCCATCGCGGCCAGCACCATGTGCCGGGTGCCGGCCGCGACGCCCGCCTTGCCGTTGAGGACCCGGCTGACGGTCGCCTCGCTGACCTGGGCCTGCGCGGCGATGTCCGTCAGCCGGAGTGGGGAGGTCACCCCTGCCACCACACCGCCGTGTCGGCGGGCAGTACGCCCGGCTCACCGAGCTCGGAGCTGGTCAGCAGGACGGTGCCGGGTGAGGGCATGCGCACCGGCTCCGAGGTGGTGTTGGCGGTGCACACGAAGCCGCCGCGGCGGAACGCGAGGACCCCCTCGGGGGCGTCGAGCCACTCCACGGAGTCACCGGCGCCGAGGTCGTCGCGGTCCCGGCGGATCCGCAGGGCGCTGCGGTACAGCTCCAGCGTCGAGTCCGGGTCGCCGGTCTGCGCCGCGACGCTCAGGCCCGCCCACTCGGCCGGCTGCGGCAGCCAGCTGCCACCGCTGCCGAAGCCGTACGGGGCCTCGGTGCCGGACCACGGGATCGGCACGCGGCAGCCGTCGCGCAGCCCGTCCTGCCCGTTCTCCTTGAAGAACGACGGGTCCTGGCGCACCTCGTCGGGCAGGTCGGTCACCTCCGGCAGCCCCAGCTCCTCGCCCTGGTAGACGTACGCCGACCCGGGCAGGGCCAGCATCAGCAGCGCGGCGGCGCGGGCCCGGCGCAGACCGAGCTCAGCGTCCCCGTCCCCGAAGCGGGTGGCGTGCCTAACGACGTCGTGGTTGGACAGCACCCACGTCGTGGGCGCACCCACGGGCCGCATGGCGTCCAGGGTCTCGTCGATGGTGGTGCGCAGCGCAGCCGCGTCCCACCCGGTGGTCAGGTAGTGGAAGTTGAACGCCTGGTGCAGCTCGTCGGGCCGGATGTACCGGGCGGTCCGGGCCACGGTGGGCGTCCAGGCCTCGGCCACACCGATCCGCTCGCCGTCGTACTCGTCGAGGACCTTGCGCCAGGCCCGGTAGATCTCGTGCACACCGTCCTGGTCGAAGAACGGCAGCACCTGGTTGCCCAGCAGCTTGAGCTGCTCGCCGCGCCCGAGGTCGGGCAGGCCGGGGGCCTTGACCAGGCCGTGCGCGACGTCGATGCGGAAGCCGTCGACGCCCAGGTCGAGCCAGAACCGCAGGACGGACCGGAACTCGTCCTGCACGGCCGGGTGGTCCCAGTTGAAGTCGGGCTGTTCAGGGGCGAACAGGTGCAGGTACCACTCCCCGTCCTCGACCCGCGTCCAGGCCGGCCCGCCGAAGATGGACTCCCAGTCGTTCGGGGGCTCCTCGCCGTTCTCGCCTCGGCCGGGCCGGAAGTGGAAGCGCTCGCGCAGCGGCGTGCCGGGCCCTTCCCGCAGTGCCTGCTTGAACCATTCGTGCTGGTCGGAGCAGTGGTTGGGGACGAGGTCGACGATGATGCGCAGGCCCAGCTCGTGTGCCTCGCGGATCACGGCGTCGGCGTCGTGCAGGGTGCCGAACATGGGGTCGATGGCCCGGTAGTCGGCGACGTCGTAGCCGGCGTCGGCCTGCGGGGAGGCGTAGAACGGGCTGAGCCAGACGGCGTCGACGCCCAGCTCCTTGAGGTAGGGCAGTCTGCTGCGGATGCCTTCGAGGTCCCCCATGCCGTCTCCGTTGGAGTCGGCGAAGCTGCGCGGATAGACCTGGTAGATCACCGCTTCTCTCCACCAGCCGGGCGCGGTGCCGGTCGTGGTGGGGAGTGTTTCGGCGAGGTGCTGGGTCATGACGTCCTTGGTTGGGTTCGGGCCGGGGGTGTGTCGGGGCGGGCGCCGGGTGGTCAGCCCTTGGTGGCGCCCGCCGTCATCCCGGCGACGAGGTGACGCTGGGCGAAGACGAAGAAGATGGCAGCGGGGATGGCGATGAGGACCGAGGCGGCCGTCATCGGACCCCAGTTGGCGGTGTACTGCGTGACGAAGGTCTGCAGGCCGCCCGCCAGGGTGAGGTTCTGGTCGCCGACCATGAACGCGGAGGCGTACGCGACCTCGCCCCAGGCGGTGATGAACGAGTAGAAACCGGTGACCGCCAGGCCGGGCTTGGCCAGCGGCAGGATGAGGCGCCAGAAGGTGCCGAAGGGGTTGAGTCCGTCGACACGGCCGGATTCGTCGATCTCGACCGGGATGGTGTCGAAGAAGCCCTTCATCATCCAGGCGCAGAACGGCACGGCGATGGTCAGGTAGGTGATGATCAGTCCGACCGGCTGGTTCAGCAGCCCGAGCTGCCCCATCAGGTTGTAGAGCGGGACGATCAGGATGGCCATGGGGAACATCTGCGTGATCAGCAGGGTCCACATGAGCGGCTTCATGCCCGGGAACTTGAACCGGCTGACGGCGTACCCGGTGGTCGCGGCGATGAACACGCCGAGCACGGTCGTGATGCCGGCCACCAGCACGGAGTTGCCGAACCAGGTGAAGAAGGAGGTCTGCTCCACCAGGTAGCGGTAGTTGTCGAGGGTGGGTTCCTTGACGAAGTCGGTGGTGATCGCGTGCTTCGCGGGCTTGAGGGAGGTCAGGAGCACCCACAGCACCGGGAAGACGGCGACCACGGAGGCGACGACGAGGGTCGCGTGCAGCCCGACGGAGGCGAGCGGCGAGCGCTTGCCCCGCTCGTTCCCCTTCGCGCGATCGGCGGACCGGCTGGTGGTAGTGGAGGTGGCCACGGTCGTCACCACACCTCTCCCTGCTTGCGCAGCGCCCGTCGGTAGACCAGCGCGAAGATCATGAGGAGGGCGAGGATGAGCACGCCCCAGGTCGCGGAGCCGGCGAAGTCGCGCGGGCTCGCCACGAACGCCTGCCGGAAGGCCTGGGTGACCAGGATCTCGGTGGCGTCGCCCGGTCCGCCCCGCGTCAGCAGGAAGATCACCGGGAACATGTTGAACGTCCAGATGGTGGAGAGCAGGATCACGGTCATGCTCACCGACCGCAGGCCGGGCAGGGTGATGTGCCGGAAGCGCTGCCAGGTGCTGGCGCCGTCCATCTCGGCGGCTTCGTAGAGCTCGCCGGGGATGGACTGGAGGCCGCCGAGGAGGGCGACCATCATGAAGGGGATGCCGAGCCAGACGTTGACGGCGATGACGGAGACCTTGGCCCAGGTCGGGTCGTCGAGCCACGGGACGGCCGCGATGCCGCCGCCCTCCAGGAGCTTGTTGAGGATGCCGTTGTCGCGGTTGAAGAGGAACCGCCAGGCGAAGACGGAGACGAAGCCGGGAACGGCCCAGGGCAGGATGAGCGCCATCCGGTAGACGGCGCGGCCCTTGAACTCCCGGTTCAGCATGTTGGCCAGGGTCAGACCGAGCACGAAGGTGATGGACACGCACGCGACGGTCCACACCACCGTCCACGCCAGTCGCTGCATGAACACCGGGTCGGCGAGCACGGCCGTGTAGTTGTCGAGCCCGATGAACTCGTACGTGGCCTCGATGTGGTTGGCACCGATCGTGCGGGCGACGTTGCGCTCGTTGGCGTCGGTCAGCGACAGGTAGATGCCGCGCACCAGCGGCCAGCCGATGATGACGCCGAGCACGATCACGACCGGGGCGATCATGGCCCAGGCGTACCAGTGCGTGGCGAAAGCACGCTTGAGCCCGCCGCGGTTCGCGGCGCGCTTCTTCGGGTTCGAGCCCTCAGCCGTGCGGCTCCGGGGGCGCGGGGGGGGGGGATGTCGCGGGGCCGCCCGCCCCCCCACCCCCCCCCCAGATGGAGAGGCGAAAGAGAGCGTTTTTTTG
>NZ_JBHXTC010000018.1:108566-124586 GCF_042677605.1 Streptomyces sp. NPDC127106
GCGGCGGCCCCCCCGGGGGGCGGGGGGGGGGTGGTGGCGTGGGCGCCCCCCCGCGCGCCCGGGGCCGGCGGGGGGGGCGCCGCACGTCCCCCCCCCCCCCCCCCCCCGTCGCCACCGACTGGCTGGTGTCAGCAGCCATGGTCGTTGTTACTTCCAGCCCTTGAGGATCTTGCGGAACTCGGCGCCGGCGGCCTTGGCGGCGTCCTCGGGGGTCGAGGCCCCGGTGACGGCCTTGGTGTATTCGACCTTCAGCGGCTCGAAGAGGGAGCCGTTCTCCGGGATCCAGGCGCGCTCGACGGCCTTGTCCACGGCCGGCTTGAAGAACTGGACCATCTCGTTGGACTTGACGTCGGCCTGCTCGTAGGCGGCGGTCCGGGTCGGGAGCAGGCTGAGCTCCTTGGCGGACTGGACCTGGATCTCCTGCGAGGTCATGTACTCGACGAAGGCGTGCGCGGCGGCGCGGTTCTTCGACCCGGCGTAGACGGCGAGGTCGTGGCCGCCCTGCGGGCCACCCGCCTTGACCGAGCCGGCCGGGACCGGGGCGATGCCCAGGTTGGCCTTGTCCGTGAACTGCTCGCCGGCGTAGGTGTCCTTGATCGCCCAGGGGCCGTTGATCATCATCGCGACCTGGCCGGTCTTGAAGGCGGTCTGCATGTTCTGGTAGCCGTCGGTGGAGTTGGTGACGGCTGCACCGGAGGCGACGAGGTCGCGGGCGGTCTTGAACGCCTTGACACCGGCCTCGTTGTCGACCGTGACGGCCTTGTTCTTCGCGTCGACGAGGTCGCCGCCCTCGCCGTAGATCAGCGGGAGGAACCAGTAGGAGTCGTCGCCGCGGAGGTACAGGCCGGCCTTGCCGGTCTTCGCCTTGATCGCGGCGGCGGCGGTCTTCAGCTCCTCCAGGGACTTGGGGGGCTGGACGCCGGCGTCGGCGAGCATCTTCTTGTTGTAGAAGAGGCCGAGGGTGTCGATGACCTGCGGGACGGCGTAGGTCTTGCCCTCGTACTTGCCGCTGGCCGCGGCCTGCGGCAGGAACTCGGCGTCGACCTTCTTCACGGTGTCGGCCGGGACCTGGTCCAGGTAGCCGAGCGAGGCGAAGTCGGCGACCCAGCCGACGTCGGCACGGATCACGTCGGGGGCCTCGGAGCCGCTGCTGAAGGCGTTCTTGACCTTGTTCTGCGCGTCGCCGTACGGGACGTTGACGTACTTGACGGTCACCTTCGGGTGCTTCGCGGTGAACGCCTCGGCGATCTTCTGGAAGCTGGCCTTCTCGGCATCGTTGGAGGTGTCCCACCACGTGACCGTGCCGGAGAGCTCCCCACCGGCCTGGGTACCGCTGTCGTCCTTGGTGTCACCGCCGCAAGCCGTCGCCGCGAGCGCCAGGGTCGCGACCAGCGCGGTGGCCGCTATGCCACGCCGCATATGAACTCCTTCGATGATCCCGGCCGCTCCCTCGCGGTCCCGAGTTGCAGGGAACGTAACAAGCCTGAAAGCCGTCCGAAAGAGATTGCGGCAACTTTCTGCAAGCGGGGCCGATCGTTACAACCGCGTGTCCTGAAGGTTGCCGCTGCTTGCTGGTCGTTCGAACTCCCGTCGGGTCATCAGCCCTGCAAGCAGGCCGCAACCAGGGGGCATGTGGCCGCGTTGACACCGATATGACCCATGAGCTGACCGCCCCCGGGCTTGCAAGCGCTTCCAGCAAGACCACTGAAAGCGCAGCCGACCACCACGTCGACTGGTGGCGCGATGCCGTCATCTACCAGGTGTACGTCCGCTCCTTCGCGGACAGCGACGGCGACGGCATCGGCGACCTGCGCGGGGTGCGGTCCCGCCTGCCGCACCTGGCCCGGCTCGGCGTCGACGCCGTGTGGCTGACGCCCTTCTACGTCTCCCCGCAGGCCGACGGCGGCTACGACGTCGCCGACTACCGGGCCGTCGACCCCCTCTTCGGCGACCTCGCCGACGCCGACGACCTGGTCCGCGCCGCCCACGCCCTGGGCCTGCGCGTCATCGTCGACGTCGTCCCCAACCACACCTCCGACCTGCACCCCTGGTTCCGCGAGGCCCTCGCCGCCGGCCCGACGGGCCCGGGCCGAGCCCGCTACCACTTCCGCCCCGGCCGCGGCACGGACGGCTCCGAACCCCCGAACGACTGGGAGTCCGTCTTCGGCGGCCCCGCCTGGACCCGCACCCCGGACGGCGACTGGTACCTGCACCTGTTCGCCCCCCAGCAGCCCGACCTGAACTGGGAGCACCCCGAGGTCGCGGAGGAGTTCTCCTCCGTCCTGCGGTTCTGGCTCGACCTCGGCGTGGACGGCTTCCGCATCGACGTCGCCCACGGCATGGTCAAGGCCCCCGGCCTGCCCGACATCGGCCGCGGCGCCCAGGCCACCCTGATCGGCACCGAGCCGCTCCCCTTCTTCGACCAGGACGGCGTCCACGAGATCCACCGCTCCTGGCGCCGGCTCCTCGACTCCTACGAGGGCCCGCGCATCGGAGTCGCCGAGGCCTGGGCGCCGACCTCCGAGCGGCTCGCCCTGTACGTCCGCCCCGACGAGCTGCACCAGGCGTTCAACTTCCGGTTCCTGAACTGCCCCTGGGACGCCCCGACGATGCGCACGGTGATCGAGGAGTCGCTCGCCGCGACCACCGCCGTCGGCGCCCCGACCACCTGGGTGCTGTCCAACCACGACGTCGTACGCCACGTCACCCGCTACGGCAACGGCGACGGCCCGCGCGGCCTGGCCCGGGCGCGGGCCGCCGCCCTGCTGATGCTGGCGCTGCCCGGGTCGGCGTACCTCTACCAGGGCGAGGAGCTCGGCCTCCCCGAGGTCACCGACCTGCCCGACGAGGTCCGCCAGGATCCCGCCTTCCGCCGCACCGCCGGGCAGGACGGGCTGCGCGACGGCTGCCGGATCCCGCTGCCCTGGTCCGGCGAGGAGCCGCCATTCGACTTCGGCCCGTCCGCCCGGAGCTGGCTGCCGCAACCCCGCGGCTGGGGCTCCCTGACCGTGGCCGCGCAGACCGGCGATCCGCACTCCACCCTGGAGCTGTACCGGGCCGCCCTGGAGTTGCGCCGGGCCCTGCCGGGCCTCGGCTCGCCCGACGCCGGCCCGCTGACCTGGCAGCCGGCCCCCGAGGGGGTGCTGCTCTTCTCCCGCCCCGGCTTCGTCTGCACCCTCAACAGCCGGACCGAGCCGCTCGAAATGCCCTCGCCGGGCCGTCCGGTCCTCTCCAGCGCGCCGGTCGAGACGGACGGGCGGACCGTCCGTCTTCCCCCGGATTCGTGCACCTGGTGGGTTTCGTAGCCCGCGACCGGTACAGTCCAATCCTGTGACCGCACGGCTTGCCGACATCGCAGCCCAGGCGGGGGTCAGCGAAGCCACAGTCAGCCGCGTGCTCAACGGCAAGCCCGGCGTGGCCGCAGGCACCCGCGAATCCGTGCTGGCCGCGCTCGACGTGCTCGGCTACGAGCGCCCGGTGAAGCTGCGCCAGCGCAGCGCGGGCCTGGTCGGGCTGATCACCCCCGAGCTGGACAACCCCATCTTCCCGGCGCTCGCCCAGGTCATCGGCCAGGCGCTGACCCGCCAGGGGTACACGCCGGTGCTGGCGACACAGACGCCCGGCGGGTCCACCGAGGACGAGCTGACCGAGATGCTCGTCGACCGCGGGGTCTCCGGAATCATCTTCGTCTCCGGCCTGCACGCCGACACGACCGCCGACATGGGCCGGTACGAACAACTGCGGGCCAAGGGCGTCCCCTTTGTCCTCATCAACGGCTTTTCCGACAAGGTGCAGGCCCCCTTCGTCTCCCCCGACGACCGGGCGGCGATGCAGCTCGCGGTGACCCACCTGACCGCGCTCGGCCACACCCGGATCGGGCTGGCGGTCGGCCCGAAGCGCTTCGTCCCCGTCCTGCGCAAGATCGAGGGCTTCCGGCTGGGCATGAAGGAGCGCCTCGGCCTGGACGAGGCCGCCGTCGAAGAACTCATCCAGCACTCCCTCTACAGCCTGGAGGGCGGGCAGGCCGCCGCCACGGCCCTGATAGCGCGCGGCTGCACGGCGATCGTGTGCGCCAGCGACATGATGGCCCTCGGCGCGATCCGGGCCGCCCGGCAGCAGGGGCGGCGCGTGCCGCAGGACGTCTCGGTGGTCGGCTTCGACGACTCGCCGCTCATAGCGTTCACCGACCCGCCGCTCACCACGATCCGGCAGCCCGTACAGGCCATGGGCCAAGCCGCCGTACGCACGCTGCTGGAGGAGATCGGCGGTACGCCGGCTCCGCACAGCGAGTTCGTCTTCCTGCCCGAGCTGGTGGTCCGCGGGTCCACCGCGTCCGGTCCCGAGCAGCACCGGGGGCCTTCGTAGCCGCCGTCCCGGCGGGCCCCTGCGGGGGCCGTGGCCGGGGCGTGACCGGGGCGTGTCCTACCCGGGTCGGATCCGCTGCGGGCGAGACGGTCCCGAGGGATGATCGAAGGCAGGAAGGCATCTGGCAGACTCTCGTCCCATGGGTGAAGCGAGCGTGAAGACACTGGAAACCCGGACGGACGTCTCGTCACCCGCCGTGGTCGACGACGAGGCCCGGCCGGAACACCAGCACACCCTGCTCACCCGCCTGCGGGCCCCGCGCCGGCCCCGGATCTGGTTCGAGATCCTGCTCATCGCGGTCAGCTACTGGACGTACTCGCTCATCCGCAACGCCGTGCCCGAGCAGAAGGCGATCGCCCTGGCGAACGCCGACTGGCTGTGGCAGATCGAGCACACCCTCGGCATCGCGGTGGAGAAGACCGTCAACCACACCGTGAACTCGGTGACGTGGCTGATCGTCGGCATGAACTACTACTACGCCACGCTCCACTTCGTGGTGACCCTCGGCGTGCTCGCCTGGATCTACCGCGTCCATCCGGGGCGGTACGCCGCCGCCCGCCTCGTCCTCTTCGCCACCACGGGCGTGGCGCTGGTCGGCTACTACTTCTTCCCGCTCGCGCCGCCGCGGCTGATGGAGACCGAGGACTTCATCGACACGGTGCTGGTCCACCACACCTGGGGCTCCATGGCCTCGGGCAACCTCAAGAACATGTCGAACCAGTACGCCGCCATGCCGTCCATGCACATCGGCTGGTCGCTCTGGTGCGGCTTGACGATCTACGCGGTGGCGGCGGTGCCGTGGGCGCGGATCCTGGGCCTGCTCTACCCGACGGCCACGCTCGTCGTCATCGTGGCGACCGCGAACCACTTCTGGCTGGACGCGGCCGGCGGCATGCTGTGCCTCGCGTTCGGGTACACGGTGTCCCGCTCCTGGTACGGCGACATGCCGCACCGGCTCCCCCGCCACCCGGTCCACACGGGCCCGCATCCGGCGACTGCTGCTCTGCTGAACCGGTTCCGCACTTCGAGCCCGCGGGGCTGACCTCCTCCACCCCGCGCCAGCCCGGAAGGCACGATGCCGCACACCCCCAGACCATCGGCCGAGGTGATACTCGCTGCGCTGCCCGAGCTCGCCCCGTACGCACGGGACGCGGTGCGGCTCGACCCCGAGCGCGGGGAGCCCGACCACGGGGACAGCTCCGTCGGCGGCCCGCTGCTGTGGCCGGCCGACGAACCGTGGCCCGGGTGCTCGCTGCCCGACGAGACCGGCGGCCCCGACGGCGGGCCCGCCGCTCCCATGGTGCCGGTCGCCCAGATCTTCCGGCGCGACGTCCCGGGCCCCTGGTGGCCCGACGGCACCGACCTCCTCCAGGTCCTGTGGTGCCCCAACGAGCACGGGGACCCGCCGGCCCACCAGGCCGACGCCGCCCCCGTCGTCGAGCTGCGGTGGCGGCGTGCCGCCGACGTGACGAGCCGGCTGGCGACCCCGCCGGCGCCGACGCGGTACGACGAGGACGGCTACCTGCCACGGGCCTGCACCGTCACCGCCGAACACGTCACCGACTTCCCCCACCGGGAAGAGCTGCCCGAGGAGCTCCGCCCGCGGCTCGCGGAGCTGGTCCGCTCGACCGGTGAGGAAGGCCGTGACGTCATCACCCGCCTCGCCGGCTGGAAGCTGGGCGGCTGGCCGACCTGGCACCTGAACCACCCCACGGTGTTCGAGTGCGCCGACTGCGGCACGGCCATGACGCTCCTGTTCACGGCGGCCAGCGACGCCGAGACGGGCGTGGTCGTCGGCCGCTACGGCGACCTGCGGATCTTCACCTGCCCGACCGACCACCGCCACGGCTTCCAGGCCGACCTGCACTGACGACCACGGCCCTCACGGCCCGCACGGCACTCCCTTCGCGCGGGGGCCGGGGTGGGCTGTGACCGGGGCGGCCCTACTGCTCGCCGAACGCCATCCACTTCTCCGGCGTGTCGAGCGGGGTGAAGCCGTAGCGGGCGTAGACCCCGTGCGCGTCGGCGGTGGCGAGCAGGATCCGCCGGATCCCGTACGGCTCCAGGTGCTCCTTGACCGCCTCGACGAGCGCCCCGCCGAGCCCCTTGCCGCGGGCTGCGGGGTCGACGTAGACGTCGCACAGCCAGGCGAAGGTGGCCCGGTCGGTGACGACGCGGGCGTACGCGAGCTGCGCCCCGGAGGCCTGGTCGTAGACGCCGAAGTTCACGGAGCTCGCGATGGCGTCCTCGTGCTTCTGCCGGCTGCGGCCGATGGCCCAGTACGCGTCCTCGGACAGCCAGCGGTGGGTCAGGCCGACATCGAGCCGGGCGGGGTCGGTGGAAATCTCGTAGCCGTCGGGCAGTTCGTTCGTCATCCCCGCATCCAAACAGCGCCCACCGCCGCCGGCCAGCGGTTATCCCGGGATCCGAGACCGGCCGCTGTCGATCCGCCGTGATGCGAAGGCTGGTCTGCACGTCACACGTCGGCGATCAGGGCATAGCGCTCATCGTCCACCGGGCCACCCCAAAGGTTCGGGTTACCGCTGAGAGGCTCAACGCGCAGGCCGGAAACAAAGCAACGCACCGCTGCTGCTAGGTCCCTGGCGCTGATGCCGCCATTCCACGGCAGCGATTCGGCGCCGGCCACATACGGCACACCGCTCTGGCCTGCCTCCCTCCATCGCCCTTCGACCAGCACGAGCCGCCCTCCCGGACTCAGGCGGGACACCCACTCACGCAACGCGGCCTCCGGATCAGGCAGCGTCCACACCAGATGCCGCGACAGCACGGCGCCGAAACGCTGTTCCCCCGTCGGGGGCATCATGGCGTCGCCCACCAGGAAACGGCCTTCGAGGCCAGCGGTGCTGAACTTCGCACGCGCCTGCTCCACCATGCGCGGAGCCAGGTCCACTCCTGTTACCCGATGTCCGGCCTCAGCCAACAGCGAGGACATCGATCCGGTGCCGCAACTGATGTCGAGCACATCAACTGGATCAGCTGGCATCCAGGAACGCAGGAGCCGAGCCCAGGCAGCACGTGTGTCGTCAGCCCGCAGGCCGTGGTCAGGCTCGTCATCGAAGGCCGCCGCAGCGGCATCCCAATATGCAGTGATCAGAGCAGCACGGTCAGTCATGAACCGATGCTCCCAGCAGCCACTGACACTCCCGACACCCAGAGCGGAGCAGTGTCAGTTCTCACCGCCCCCCGTTCTCCGTTCTCACCTACGCAGCCAGTGTGGGTGCTCGTGGAGCTCCTTCAGGTCCCCACGGGTTCATGTGCTGATGCGGCCGGCTGGTCGGCCCCGGTCGGCGGTCAGGCCGGGATGCGGGACCCGATGCCGGCCAGGGCCTCGGTGACGGTGCGGGTGAAGGCGTCGTCTGCGAGGATCCGCCTGGATTGCCAGGCGTAGCCGAGCCGCGTCTCGCGTTCCAGCAGCCGGGTCAGTACGGGCCGTGCGGCGGCGGCCGGGCCGCCGATCTCGCCGAGGTGCCGAACCGCCCGCGGCGTCGGATACGCGACGTGCCCGTCCCACTCCGGATCCACGGCCGCCAGCAGCACCGGCACCGCCGGCTCCGGGTCACCGGTGATCCGCCACCAGGCGTGGGCGGCGTCCACGCGGGCCCAGGCGCCGGGCGAGTCCATGAGCGCACGCACCGCATCGGTGTGCCGGGCGGCTGCCGGGCCGAAGTCGGCCAGGTAGGGCAGGACGCGGCTGCCGAGGCCGGAGGCCAGGTCGGCCGCGTAGATACGGAGGGCGAGGGAGTCGTCGCCGGTCACGCGTGAGTGCGCCCAGGCGGCCATCCGCACCCCGTGCCACGGGCCCCGGGGGTCGGGCCCGTACGGGCCGGGCGGTCGGCCCGCCCCGGTGGCGTACTCGGCCAGCCGGTCCGCGGCGGCTGCTGCCGCGGGCCCGATCCGGCCGAGGGCGCGGGCGGCGTCGTACGCGTACGGCCCGTCGAGGCACGGCATCACCTCGGGCAGCGCGGGGGCCGCCTCGGGCCCCCAGGCGGCGAGGACGCCGAGGGCGCAGGCGTTCCCCCCGCCGGACGGATCCACCCCCAGCTCGCGCCGCAGCAGGGGCAGCAGCTCGGCCGCGGGCAGCGCCGCGAGCGCGCTGCTCCCCTCCCGCCAGAGCCGTTCACGCACCGCGAGGCGGTGCAGCGCGGGCATCACCCGTACGTCGCCCACGCTGGCGAGGGGAAACGCCAGCTGGCCTATCAGGTGGTCGTGGGGGTCGCGGACCAGCTCGTCGAGCCGAGCCACGATCCGGTCGGCGTGCGGAACCACCGCCCGGCCGGCCTGGACGAGCACGTCCCGGGCCTTCCAGTAGTCCTCCGCGTCACCGCAGGCGGCCTCGACGATGGTCCTCCAGGCCACCGGACCCGGCCGCCGCAGCCGGAGCACGGCCCCGGCGGCCGCCCTCACGCTCCACCGGTCGAGCCATGCTCTAGGCACCGGCGGCGGCCACGAATCCGGCCCAGGCGGCGGGCGTCAGCGCGAGTCGTCCGCCGTCGGGGACCTTGGAGTCACGGACGAGGATCGTGCCGGGCAGGTGGGCGACTTCGACGCAATCGGGGCCGTCTGCAGTGCTGTGACTACTCTTGGTCCAGGCAACCTCGACACACTCGGGGCCGTCGTTCGTGCTGTAGCTGCTCTTGACCCACGTCAGCCCGGAGAGGCCCTCGGCCGACGGCTTGATGCTCATGTCTCCCCCAGTACCTTCTCGATGAACCCCAGTGACTCCCGAGGCGTAAGAGCCTGCGCTCGGATCATGCCATAGCGCATGTCCAGGATCTGGACCTCTTTCGGGTCAGTGATCAGGCGACTGACCTGCTGAACCTCGTTGTGCCCCATCGTCGTTCCATCCTTCAGACGCATCAGCTGGAGCGAACCCGCCAGGCCCGCGTGCTCCTCTACGTCGGTTGGCATGACCTGGATCTCGACGTGCCGCAGCTGCCCGATCTCCAACAGGTGTTCCAGTTGGCGGCGCAACACCATCTTGCCCCCGATGGGCCGCCGAAGCACCGCCTCCTCTTGCACCACGGTGAGCAGGGGCGCCGCATGTTGGCGGAGAACGCCCTGGCGGTCCATCCTTGCGGAGACCAGACGCTCAACCTGATCCTCCGTATAGGCAGGACGGCGTAGCGCGTAGAGGGCGCGGGCGTACTCCTCCGTCTGCAACAGACCATGCGCGACGATGGCCGCGTAGGCACCTAGCTCAATCGCCTGGGCCTCCAACTTGGCCAGATCGCGCACCTTCTTCGGGTAGCGGGCCTTTTCGACGTCGACCTTCATCGCCGCGATCTTCCCACCTGCCTCCAACACCTCATCCGCTTTGTCGAGGAACTCGGGGCGGGGAATGCGGGTACCGCGTTCGATCTTGTAGATCAGGTTCGGGCCGTAACCCATCCTCTTGCCGAACTGAGCCGCATCGAGACCCGCCGCCTCGCGCCACATTTTCAACTGGCGTCCCACCGTGGCGATTACCGCCCCGGATTCGTCCTCCGGATCGAGTTCCCAGCTCGATTCGTCGGCACCGTCTGCGTTCACTTCCACCTCCGATTTTGACCGGGAGGACAGCACGGGACAGCCCTGGACAACCGCTGTACACAGCGTCCTCGACTCTGTTCAGGTTACGCACGGATGGCCACGCTGAGTCACGTGAATCAGGAAATCTCCCTCGACGCCACCCTCCCCGCAACCCCGCGCGGCGCTCGTGCAGCTCGCGCACTCACGGTGCACCAACTAACGGAACATCGGCTTCCGTTCACCGAGGCAGCGCAGGTGGTCGCCGAGCTCGCCGCGAACGCGGTCACGCACGGGAGGGTCCCGGGGCGGCGCTTCCGGCTGCGGCTGTACATCAACCCCGGACCTACGCTCCGTATCGAGGTGTCGGACACCCGCGCCGAGGCCGGACCGCCCACCGTAGCCAAACTCCCGTCACCCGAAGACGAGTCGGGGCGGGGGCTCGTCCTGGTGTCGAATCTGGCGGCTCGCTGGGGAACGGATCACGGCCCCGCACCCCTGAAAACGGTGTGGGCGGAATTGGACCTGACTGGTCCGCTTTCACCAGATCGAGGTTTTCACGACCCGGTGAGCCGCTCCGTGGTAACGCTCGACGCCTAGGGATAAAAGACCGGGGGAAATGACCTTCCCAACCTCCCCCCTCCCCCTCTCACCCGGTCGGGTGAATTGCGCCAACCTCGCTGGCGCATATGCCGATCCGCGGTGCAGAGTCAGCCTCGAACCACCCCCAAAACGCAATCGGCCCTCGCATGGGACTGCCATCCCGCCGCGAGGGCCTGACCACACCGGAAGCAGCATCTTCCTCATGGCTGACCAGCAGCTTAGCGCGCCCACGCGCGCCCTGTCGGGGATCCGACACATCAACCGCACCCACCGCACCCGGTTCGTGGTGATCGGCAACCACCTCGCCCAGCACGACGAGTTGAGCCTGACCGCGATCGGGCTGAGCACGCACATCCAGTCGCTGCCGCCCGGCACCCTGGTGACCATCAAGGCGCTGGCGGCGCGCTTCCCCGAGGGCGAGGTGCGGATCGGCACGGCCCTGCGCGAGCTGGAGCGGCACGGCTACCTGGGCCGCTACCAGGAGCGACTGCGGTCGGGCCGGGTCGTGACCTGCACGGTGTCGTACAACAACCCCCCGGCGCTCAGGGCAGAGGCGAGGAAGCGGAACGATGAGCCGCCCCCGGAACCCCCCGACCCGGACGGCGACGGCGGCGGCCACCCCACACCCCCGGACGAGGAACCCCCGGCCCCGCAGCCGGAGGAACCTGAACCGGAGCCGCTCCCGTCACCGGAGGCCGCGCCGACCCCCGAGGCGGATGCAGAGGCGCGTTCGCTGCTGGCCCGGCTGCGGCTGCGGGACCCCCGCCTCGTGCTGTCGGAGCGGGACGTGACCCGGCTGGCCCCGGCCGTGGCCGCCTGGCTGGAACGCGGCCTGACCCCGAGCGCGGTCGGCGCCACCCTGACCCGCAGCCTCCCCCTCACCCCGATCCACTCCCCGTACGGCCTGCTCGCGCACCGCCTCCGCGAACTGATCCCGCCCCCGATCCCGGCCGGCCCGGCGATCCGCCCGCCGGGCCCGGACCGGGTGATCCACCCGCTCCAATGCTGCGAATCCTGCGGCAAGGCCTACCGCGCCCCCACCCGCGGCGGTAACTGCCCACCCTGCACCCGCACCACGGCCGGAACGGAAGTGGCCTAGCAGCGGCGCGGGCGGCGGGCTTCACACCGGTGTTCGCCGTGCGGATTTCCCTTCGGCTCGGCCCACCGGACGGCTACGTTGGGATCCTGACTGCCCAGCCCCCGGAGTCCTTTCCGCGCCCTGCTCCGTCGGGAGGGCTCCGCGCCTCTCACGACGACCGGGAAGCAGTGGTGGAGCTGCTGCGCGATGCGGCAGCCGAGGGGCGAATCGACTTCGGCGAGCTGGATTCGCGCTTGGAGCAGGCGCTGACGGCGAAGACCCACGCCGAGTTGAGCGCCCTGACCGCCGACCTGCCGAAGCCGAGTTCCGCCGGGAGCCTCCCGCCGCTGCTGCTCAAGGGCGGGATGAACGACGAGACCACGCCCGACCGGCTTCCGGGAACTCCGCTGATCCGGCTCGCCGGGACCGGCGGCGTGGGAGGAGTGGTCATCCGCCACCCCAACCGCCGGGAACAGCGCAAGCTGCGGAGCAATCCGACGCAGGGCTAGGGCCGGACCGCCCGGGAGCGTCCGAGGCCGTGGTCGGCCGGCTCGACTGAGCAGTCGAAACGTTGCCCGGCGCGAGCACGGCGATGCGCGGGTGCGGGGGACTCGACCGCTGAGATAGTGATCACCCGTTGTCGGTTCGTGATTACTCAGAGGAGTCGAAGTGTCGCAGATGCGGGATGCCGCCATGGTCGAGCCCGACCCGGACCTGAGCCTCGCCGAAATCTGGGGGCCGATCTCGGGGAACAAGAACAAACTCGTGCAGGAGGACTACGGCAGCGAACCCAATGCGGTGATCCCTCTGTACGAGGAGCACGAGGCCGGCGACAAGATCAGCCTGTACTGGGGGGAGAACACCGTCGACCCGGAGGTCGAGTGCGAGCTGACCGCGAGCGACCTCTTCAAGGACGAGATCGTGTTCCAGGTGCCGTGGTCCTACATCACGGCTGCGGGCAAGGGCGACATCGCCGTCTGGTACACGATCACCCCGGACGACGCGGACACCCCCGCACGAAAGTCCACCAGGACCCTCGTCACGGTCGAGGCCGTGGCCCGGGCTGTCGACACCGACACCGAGATCGACACCGACACCGACACCGACTGACCACCATTCCTGCCCGGCGCCGTGCAGCGCGCCCCGCCGGTCCGCGCGGGAGCGGTCAGAGGAGGGTGTCGCGCTGGGCGCCGCCCGCCTCCGCCACGATGTCCGCCGGGGTCTGGGCCGGGCGGGCCAGCGCGAAGCGGACCCCGCCCGACGGCCGCACCGTGAAACCGTGCACCGCCGGCCGCGGCAGGCTGTTGTAGCCGTAGTGGGCCGTGAAGAAGTACGCGCCGGTGTCCGGCACGGCGACCAGGTCCCCCGGGGCCAGCTCCGGCAGCTCCCGGGCCGCGGCCAGCAGGTCGCCGGCGAAGCAGGCCGGGCCGGCGATGTCCTGGACGACGGGCGGGCCCGTCTCGGGCTTCGGGGCGCCCTTCGCGTCGTACGGCAGGATCCGCACCGGCCACGCCGCCGGCGCGTACACCGTACGGGTGGCCACCTGCACGCCCGCGTGGGTGAGGGCGATCGACCGGGCGCCGGTCGTCTTGGTGTACTCCACCCGGGCGAGCACCAGGCCGTGCTTGGCCAGCAGTGCCCGCCCGAACTCGGTGACCAGGCCGTACGACCCGTCGAAGAGCGCCGGCACCGCCTCCCGCAGCACCCCGACGTACTCGGCGAAGGTCGGGGTGTGCGCGTCCGAGACGAAGTTCACCGGCAGGCCGCCGCCGATGTCGAGGGTGTCGACCTGGCGGCGCCCGGCCGCGGCGTTGATCTCCTCGGCCAGCCCGTGCAGTTCCCGTACGCCCTGCGCGATCAGCGGCAGCGGCACCCCCTGCGAGCCCGAGTGGGTGTGCAGCCGGGTCAACCAAGGGCGGTCCAGGTAGGCCCGTACGAGCCGTTCCCGCGCGCCCGGGTCGCGCAGCGCGATCCCGAACTTCGAGGTGGCGGTGGCCGTGGACAGCGCGTCGATGGTGCCCGCACCCGTCTGGGGGTTGATCCTTACGCCGATCGGGGGAACGGCACCGTCGGCCGGCCGCTCCGCGACCAGGGCGTCGAGCCGCTCCAGCTCCTGCCGGTTGTCGGCGTTGACGGCGATCCCGAGGGCGAGGGCCTCCCGCAGCTCGGCCGTGGTCTTGGCGGGGGAGTCCAGCACCGTCCGCTCCGCCCGCACGCCCGCGGCCCGGGCCAGGGCCAGCTCGCCGGGGCTGGCCACCTCGCAGCCGAGGCCCGCGTCGGCGAGCAGCCGCAGCACCGGCACCAGCGGCGCGGCCTTGACCGCGAAGGCGTGCAGGACGGGGGTGCCGGGCGGCAGCGCGGCCGCGAACGCCTCCGTGAGGGCGGCGGCGGACTCCCGGATCCCGGCGGTGTCCAGCAGGCAGACCAGCGGTGGGGCCGGATCCGACCCGCCGACGAGGCCCTGCTCGACGGCGGCCCGTACGGCCAGGTCACGGCGCTCGGCGGCGCCCTGCGCGTGCATGTCGGCAGCCATGTCCGCCATCCCATCATCCGGCGCGCCCGCCCGCAGCTGTTGACTGGATCTATTCAGGCAGCGAGGATGTGAATGGAATTACCTACAGCACGCCACTTCGTCAGGAGGCAACGCCATGTCAGGACCCCGACCGGTACGAGCTGCGCGCGGCACCGAGCTCAGCGCCCTGGGATGGCAGCAGGAAGCCGCCCTCCGGATGCTCCAGAACAACCTCGACCCGGAGGTCGCCGAGCACCCCGACAAGCTCGTCGTCTACGGCGGCACCGGCAAGGCCGCCCGCGACTGGCGCTCCTTCGACGCCATGGTCCGCACCCTGCGCACCCTCAAGCAGGACGAGACCATGCTGGTCCAGTCCGGCCGTCCGGTCGGCGTCATGCAGACCCACGAGTGGGCCCCGCGCGTCCTCCTCGCCAACTCCAACCTGGTCGGCGACTGGGCCAACTGGGAGGAGTTCCGCCGCCTGGAGCACCTCGGCCTGACCATGTACGGCCAGATGACCGCCGGGTCCTGGATCTACATCGGCACCCAGGGCATCCTCCAGGGCACCTACGAGACCTTCGCCGCCGTCGCCGCGAAGAAGTTCGGCGGCACCCTCGCCGGCACCATCACCCTCACCGCCGGCCTCGGCGGCATGGGCGGCGCCCAGCCGCTCGCCGTCACCATGAACGACGGCGTCGCGATCTGCATCGACTGCGACCCGCGCGCCATCGAGCGCCGCATCGAGCACCGCTACCTGGACGTGAAGGCCGACAACCTCGCCCACGCCCTCCAGCTCGCCACCGAGGCCCGCGACCAGCGCAAGCCGCTGTCCATCGGCCTCCTCGGCAACGCGGCCGAGCTGCTCCCGCAGATGCTCGCCGAGGGCGCCCCGATCGACATCGTCACCGACCAGACCTCGGCCCACGACCCGCTGTCCTACCTGCCGGTCGGCGTCGCCTTCGAGGACATGGCCGACGCCGCCGCCAAGGACCCGGCCGGCTTCACCACCCGCTCCCGCGAGTCCATGGCCAAGCACGTCGAGGCCATGGTCGGCTTCATGGACGCCGGCGCCGAGGTCTTCGACTACGGCAACTCCATCCGCGGCGAGGCCCAGCTGGCCGGCTACGACCGCGCGTTCGCCTTCCCCGGCTTCGTCCCGGCCTACATCCGCCCGCTGTTCTGCGAGGGCAAGGGCCCCTTCCGCTGGGCCGCCCTGTCCGGCGAGGCCTCGGACATCGCCAAGACCGACAAGGCGATGCTGGAGCTCTTCCCGGAGAACGAGTCCCTGCACCGCTGGATCAAGATGGCCGGCGAGCGCGTCCACTTCCAGGGCCTGCCCGCCCGCATCTGCTGGCTCGGCTACGGCGAGCGCGACAAGGCCGGCGAGCGCTTCAACGACATGGTCGCCTCCGGCGAGCTGGCCGCCCCGCTGGCCATCGGCCGCGACCACCTCGACTGCGGCTCCGTCGCCTCCCCGTACCGCGAGACCGAGGCCATGCTCGACGGCTCCGACGCCATCGCCGACTGGCCGCTGCTCAACGCCATGGTCAACGTGGCCTCCGGCGCCTCCTGGGTCTCCATCCACCACGGCGGCGGCGTCGGCATGGGCCGCTCCATCCACGCCGGCCAGGTCACCGTCGCCGACGGCACGGCGCTCGCGGGCGAGAAGGTCCGCCGCGTCCTCACCAACGACCCCGGCATGGGCGTCATCCGGCACGTCGACGCCGGCTACGACATCGCCGAGTCGGTGGCCGACGCCAAGGGCGTGCGCGTCCCGATGCGCGAGGGCGACGAGGCCTCCGCGTGAGCCAGAGCTTCCACGCCATGTGGGCGTGGGGGGGGGCGGCCCCCACCGCCCCCCCCCCCCCCGGGGGCGGCCCAACAACAACACACACGGGGGGCACCCCGCGACACCGCGGGGGGTGGGGGGGTAGGG
>NZ_JBHXTC010000019.1:0-2721 GCF_042677605.1 Streptomyces sp. NPDC127106
GTTCGTTGCTTCAGAACTAACACAGTGGACGCGAGCAACTGAGGACAAGCCCTCGGCCTATTAGTACCAGTCAGCTCCACCCGTTACCGGGCTTCCACATCTGGCCTATCAACCCAGTCGTCTACTGGGAGCCTTACCCTCTCAAGGAGGTGGGAATACTC
Organism: Streptomyces sp. NPDC127106; assembly: GCF_042677605.1. Lineage (NCBI taxonomy): Bacteria > Bacillati > Actinomycetota > Actinomycetes > Kitasatosporales > Streptomycetaceae > Streptomyces > Streptomyces sp. NPDC127106. The sequence continues at coordinate 162 of NZ_JBHXTC010000019.1, forward strand.
ATCTTGAAGCAGGCTTCCCGCTTAGATGCTTTCAGCGGTTATCCCTCCCGAACGTAGCCAACCAGCCATGCCCTTGGCAGGACAACTGGCACACCAGAGGTTCGTCCGTCCCGGTCCTCTCGTACTAGGGACAGCCCTTCTCAATATTCCTACGCGCACAGCGGATAGGGACCGAACTGTCTCACGACGTTCTAAACCCAGCTCGCGTACCGCTTTAATGGGCGAACAGCCCAACCCTTGGGACCGACTCCAGCCCCAGGATGCGACGAGCCGACATCGAGGTGCCAAACCATCCCGTCGATATGGACTCTTGGGGAAGATCAGCCTGTTATCCCCGGGGTACCTTTTATCCGTTGAGCGACGGCGCTTCCACAAGCCACCGCCGGATCACTAGTCCCGACTTTCGTCCCTGCTCGACCCGTCGGTCTCACAGTCAAGCTCCCTTGTGCACTTACACTCAACACCTGATTGCCAACCAGGCTGAGGGAACCTTTGGGCGCCTCCGTTACCCTTTGGGAGGCAACCGCCCCAGTTAAACTACCCATCAGACACTGTCCCTGATCCGGATCACGGACCGAGGTTAGACATCCAGCACGACCAGAGTGGTATTTCAACGGCGACTCCACAACCACTGGCGTGGCTGCTTCAAAGTCTCCCACCTATCCTACACAAGCCGAACCGAACACCAATATCAAACTGTAGTAAAGGTCCCGGGGTCTTTCCGTCCTGCTGCGCGAAACGAGCATCTTTACTCGTAGTGCAATTTCACCGGGCCTATGGTTGAGACAGTCGAGAAGTCGTTACGCCATTCGTGCAGGTCGGAACTTACCCGACAAGGAATTTCGCTACCTTAGGATGGTTATAGTTACCACCGCCGTTTACTGGCGCTTAAGTTCTCAGCTTCGCCCCACCGAAATGGAGCTAACCGGTCCCCTTAACGTTCCAGCACCGGGCAGGCGTCAGTCCGTATACATCGCCTTACGGCTTCGCACGGACCTGTGTTTTTAGTAAACAGTCGCTTCTCGCTGGTCTCTGCGGCCACCCCCAGCTCAGAGTGCAAGACTCATCACCAAGCGTGGCCCCCCTTCTCCCGAAGTTACGGGGGCATTTTGCCGAGTTCCTTAACCATAGTTCACCCGAACGCCTCGGTATTCTCTACCTGACCACCTGAGTCGGTTTAGGGTACGGGCCGCCATGAAACTCGCTAGAGGCTTTTCTCGACAGCATAGGATCATCCACTTCGCCACAATCGGCTCGGCATCAGGTCTCAACCTTATGTGAGGGACGGATTTGCCTACCCCTCGGCCTACACCCTTACCCCGGGACAACCACCGCCCGGGCTGGACTACCTTCCTGCGTCACCCCATCGCTTACCTACTACAAGTCTGGTTCGTCGGCTCCACCACTCCCCTCAACTCCGAAGAGATCAGGGCGGCTTCACGGACTTAGCATCGCTCGCCTCGATATTGGGCGTTTCAAAGCGGGTACCGGAATATCAACCGGTTGTCCATCGACTACGCCTGTCGGCCTCGCCTTAGGTCCCGACTTACCCTGGGCAGATCAGCTTGACCCAGGAACCCTTAGTCAATCGGCGCAAGAGTTTCTCACTCTTGTATCGCTACTCATGCCTGCATTCTCACTCGTGAACCGTCCACAACTACCTTCCGGTGCTGCTTCACCCGGCACACGACGCTCCCCTACCCATCACAGCAGGCGTTGGCCCTATTGCTGCAATGACACGACTTCGGCGGTACGCTTGAGCCCCGCTACATTGTCGGCGCGGAATCACTTGACCAGTGAGCTATTACGCACTCTTTCAAGGGTGGCTGCTTCTAAGCCAACCTCCTGGTTGTCTCTGCGACTCCACATCCTTTCCCACTTAGCGTACGCTTAGGGGCCTTAGTCGATGCTCTGGGCTGTTTCCCTCTCGACCATGGAGCTTATCCCCCACAGTCTCACTGCCGTGCTCTCACTTACCGGCATTCGGAGTTTGGCTAAGGTCAGTAACCCGGTAGGGCCCATCGCCTATCCAGTGCTCTACCTCCGGCAAGAAACACACGACGCTGCACCTAAATGCATTTCGGGGAGAACCAGCTATCACGGAGTTTGATTGGCCTTTCACCCCTAACCACAGGTCATCCCCCAGGTTTTCAACCCTGGTGGGTTCGGTCCTCCACGAAGTCTTACCTCCGCTTCAACCTGCCCATGGCTAGATCACTCCGCTTCGGGTCTAGAGCGTGCAACTCAATCGCCCTATTCGGACTCGCTTTCGCTACGGCTTCCCCACACGGGTTAACCTCGCTACACACCGCTAACTCGCAGGCTCATTCTTCAAAAGGCACGCAGTCACGAAGATCCGAAGATCTCGACGCTCCCACGGCTTGTAGGCACACGGTTTCAGGTACTATTTCACTCCGCTCCCGCGGTACTTTTCACCATTCCCTCACGGTACTATCCGCTATCGGTCACCAGGGAATATTTAGGCTTAGCGGGTGGTCCCGCCAGATTCACACGGGATTTCTCGGGCCCCGTGCTACTTGGGAGATGAGCAAGCAAGCCG
>NZ_JBHXTC010000019.1:5321-29308 GCF_042677605.1 Streptomyces sp. NPDC127106
CGGGCCTTTGGCCAGTTCCTTGTCGCTTCTGGCGGAAAGTCGACGTTTGCGGGCCAGGTCGGCGCCCACGATGATCTCGCCCGCGCGCAGCAGGACCCCGCTCGCACGGCCCGGCGGACCACACACCAGGTTGAGGCTGAACCACATGCCGTAGATGAAGTAGACGTACGCGTGTCCGGGCGGGCCGAACATCGATGCGTTGCGCTCGGTACGGCCGCGGTAGGCGTGGGAGCCGGGATCGGCCTCGCCCTCGTACGCCTCGACCTCCGTGATGCGCAGTTCCAGGGGGCCCTCGGCAGTACGGCGGACCAGGATGCGGCCGAGGAGGTCCGGTGCCACCGTGAGGACCGGCCGGTCGAAGAAGGACCGCGGCAGGGGCGTACGGTCGGTGCGCGCGCTCATCCGGTCGAGCGTAGTGGAACGGCCGCACCTGCAACCGGGGCCTAGGGTTCCGCGTTGGTAGGGGATAGTCGAACGAGTCCTTCAAGGGGAGTCAGAGCATGGGGTTCAAGAAGCTGTTCGCCGCACTGGGTGCCGGTGGTGCCTCGGTGGACACGATCATCACCGAGCCGAACGTCGTGCCTGGCGGGATCGTCCAGGGCGAGGTCCGCATCCAGGGCGGATCCGTGGAGCAGCAGATCGAGGGCCTGTCCCTGGGGCTGCAGGCGCGGGTCGAGGTCGAGGGCGGCGACCAGGAGTACAAGCAGGACATCGTCTTCACCAAGCAGCGCCTCGGCGGTGCCTTCAAGGTGCAGCCGGGCGCCCTGCACGTGGTGCCGTTCGGGCTGGAGATCCCGGCGGAGACCCCGATCACCCACTTCGAGGGCCAGCACCTGCACGGGATGAACATCGGGGTGAGCACCGAGCTGGAGATCGCGCGGGCGGTGGACGCCGGCGACCTCGACCCGATCAACGTCCACCCGGTGCCGGCGCAGCAGGCGATCCTGGACGCGTTCCGCCGGCTGGGCTTCACCTTCCGCAGCGCGGACATGGAGCGCGGGCACATCCGCGGCACCCGGCAGACGCTGCCGTTCTACCAGGAGATCGAGTTCCTGCCGCCGGCGCAGTACCGCGGTCTGAACCAGGTCGAGCTGACCTTCGTCTCGGACGGCAACGAGATGGACGTCGTCCTGGAGATGGACAAGAAGTCGGGCCTGTTCACGGAGGGCAGCGACACCTACCGCTGCTTCCAGGTGGGCCTGCACTCGTACCAGGGGACCGACTGGGCGGCGTACCTCAACGAGTGGATCGCGTCCGTGGGTTCGCAGCGCAACTGGTTCTAGGCTCGGGCCGGATGCCGGGCCGGTCCGGCCCGGCACCGGTTCGCGATCAGGAGGTTCAGCAGTGGCCGAGCAGAACAGGGCGCCCCTTCCGCACGACTTCCACCCGGAGGTCGCCGCGTTCTCGGTGGTGAGCGACGATCTCGCGCCCGGTGCCGACCTGGGCGACGCCCAGGTCCTGCAGGGCGGGAACGTCTCGCCGCACCTGCGGTGGGAAGGCTTCCCGGCGGGGACGAAGAGCTTCGCGGTGACGTGCTTCGACCCGGACGCGCCCACGGGCAGCGGGTTCTGGCACTGGGTGCTGTTCGACCTGCCCGCCTCGGTCACCGAGCTGCCGGCGGGTGCGGGCAGCGGAAAGTTCGAGGGGCTGCCGGCCGGTGCCGTGCACGTGCGCAACGACTACGGCACGAAGGACTTCGGCGGAGCGGCCCCGCCGGCCGGGGAGCGGCACCGGTACGTGTTCACCGTGTACGCGGTGGACCAGGAGAAGCTGGGCCCGGGCGGGGACGTCTCCCCGGCCGTGGTCGGTTTCAACCTGCGGTTCCACGCGCTCGGGCGGGCGCAGTTGATCGGCGAGTACGAGGCCCCGCGGAACTGACCGTTCGCCTTCCGTTTGCCCGGTCCTGGTCTGAAGGCGGCCATGACCGGGCATTTTTTATTGCGTTGTCCCGCGTGGCGCGCGCGGCCAGAGTGGTTGCGGGCCCTGCCGCCAGGGTGGTCGCGGGCCTGCGCACGGGAGGTGGGCGAGAATGCGGGACACGCTGGTGCTGAACGCGAGCTTCGAGCCGCTGTCGACGGTGACCTTGAACCGAGCCGTCGTTCTGGTGCTCCAGGACAAGGCAGTGGTCGAACAGTCGCACCCCGAACTGCGTGTCCGCGCGGCCACCATGGATCTGCCGATGCCGCGGGTGATTAGGTTGTGCCGGTATGTCCGGGTTCCGTTCCGAAGACACGCGGCGTGGTCGCGGAGGGGGGTGCTGGTCCGGGACCAGCACCGGTGCGCGTACTGCGGGAAGCGCGCGACGACCGTGGACCACGTGGTACCGCGGGCGCAGGGCGGCGGGGACACCTGGCTGAACACGGTTGCGTCCTGCGCCGAGGACAACCACCGCAAAGCGGACCGGACTCCGGATGAGGCGGGCATGCCGCTGCTGCGCGAGCCGTTCGTGCCCTCGCCGGCGGACGCGATGCTGCTCGCCCTGGGCGTGCAGGGGCAGGAGACGCTGCCGGAGTGGCTGGCGCGATCGGCCTGAGCGCTCCCGCGGGAGGTGCTGCGACGGTCCGGCGATCCTCTGCGGCCCGGTGGTGGCTGACCGCGCAGTTCCCCGCGCCCCTCGGGGCGCCCACCGGGCGGTGGCCCGTCCCTCGGGTGAGGGGCGGGCCACCGCCTTCTTCGTACGGGGCAGGGGTCAGCGCAGCAGCAGCTGGACGATGGCGAGGCTGCCGACCACGACGATCAGCGCGCGGAGCGCGCTGGGCGGGAGCCGGCGGCCGACCTTCGCGCCGATCTGGCCGCCTATGGTCGAGCCGACGGCGATGAGGAGGACGGCCGTCCAGTCGAAGTCGGCGACGAAGAGGAAGAAGACGGCGGCGATGCCGTTGACGAGGGCGGCGATCACGTTCTTGACGGCGTTGATGCGCTGCATGTCGTCGTGGAGCAGCAGTCCCATCAGGGCGAGGTACAGCACGCCCTGGGCGGCTCCGAAGTAGCCGCCGTACGCGCTGGCCGCCAGCATGCCGCCGAGGAGGACGGGCCCGCCGTCGGGATGGCCGCCGTCCCGTCCGGCGGCTTCCTGCCGGCGGCGCAGGGCGGCCGCGAGGCGGGGCTGGAGGACGACGAGGACGAGTGCGAGTCCGACGAGGACGGGCACGATCGTGTCGAAGGACTCCGAGGGCAGGGTGAGGAGCAGGACGGCGCCGGCGAGTCCGCCGATGAGCGAGACGGCGCCGAGGCGGATGATGCGGCGGCGCTGGCCGCGGAGTTCCTTGCGGTAGCCGAAGGCTCCGCTGAGCGAACCGGGCACCAGGCCGAGGGTGTTGGACACGTTGGCGGTGACCGGGCTGAGTCCGGTGGCGAGCAGCACCGGGAAGGTGATGAGGGTGCCGGAGCCGACGATGGTGTTGATGGTGCCGGCGCCGATGCCGGCCGCGAACACGGCGAGTGCTTCCCAGATGGACATGGACATGGACTGGGCCATCCCCTTTGCATGAGTGAGACGCCTCCCCGCCATGAAGGTCGAGGGGCCTCACTGATCATGCAGGAGGGGACGGGCCGTCGGGTCCCGGGGGTCAGTCGATCGGGGGCTGTTCGCGGCGTTCCGTACCGTTGTTTCCGTTGTGTCCGTGGCCGCCGTTGGTCGATCCGTTGGTCGATCCGTTTCCGGCCGCCTTGGCGGTGTTGAGCGGGTTGAAGCCCGAACCTCCGCCCACGGGGCCGAAGTTGCCCATGGCTCCGGAGAGGCCCTTGAGGGCGTCGCCGATCTCGCTGGGCACGATCCAGAGCTTGTTGGCGTCACCCTCGGCGAGCTTGGGGAGCATCTGGAGGTACTGGTAGGCGAGGAGCTTCTGGTCGGCGTCGCCCGCGTGGATGGACTCGAAGACCGTGCGGATGGCCTGGGCCTCGCCCTCGGCCTTGAGGGCGGCGGCCTTGGCCTCACCCTCGGCGCGGAGGATGGCGGACTGCTTCTCGCCCTCGGCCTTGAGGATTTCGGACTGGCGGACGCCCTCGGCCTGGAGGATGGAGGCGCGCTTGTCGCGGTCGGCGCGCATCTGCTTCTCCATCGAGTCCTGGATGGAGGTCGGCGGGTCGATGGCCTTGAGCTCGACGCGGTTGACGCGGATGCCCCACTTGCCGGTGGCTTCGTCGAGGACGCCGCGCAGGGCCGCGTTGATCTCCTCGCGGGAGGTCAGGGTCCGCTCCAGGTCCATGCCGCCGATGATGTTGCGCAGGGTGGTGACAGTGAGCTGCTCGATGGCCTGGATGTAGCTGGCGACTTCGTACGTCGCGGCGCGGGCGTCGGTCACCTGGTAGTAGATGACGGTGTCGATGTTGACGACCAGGTTGTCCTGGGTGATGACCGGCTGCGGCGGGAACGGCACGACCTGCTCGCGGAGGTCGATCCGGTTGCGGATGGAGTCGATGAACGGGACCACGATGTTGAGGCCCGCGTTGAGCGTGCGGGTGTAGCGGCCGAATCGTTCGACGATGGCTGCGCTGGCCTGCGGGATCACCTGGATCGTCTTGACCAGTGCGATGAAGACCAGAACCACCAGAATGATCAGGACGATGATGATCGGTTGCATGCGGTTCCCCGTGCCCTTCCGGCTGTCTGTGCTGCCCCGTTGAAGCGGAGTCTCGCAGACCCCGGGGCCGCGGGTCGGCTGCTTGGCTCAGAAGCTCACATCACCACGGCGGTGGCTCCGTCGATCTCCACGACGTCCACCTGCTGGCCGGGTTCGAAGGTGCTGTCCGCGTCGAGGCTGCGGGCGGACCAGATTTCGCCGGCGAGTTTGATCCGGCCCCCGGTGCCGTCGACGCGTTCGACGACGAGCGCGGTTCTGCCCTTCAACGCGTCGACTCCGGTGCGGTGTTGGGGCCGCTCACGGTGGTGGTTGGCGATCGAGCGGACGACTGCGGTGAGCGCGACCGACACGATCACGAAGACGAGGACCTGGGCGACCGCTCCCCCGCCGAGGGCCGCCGTGACGGCGGCCGCGAGCGCACCGACGGCGAACATGCCGAACTCCGGCATGGCCGTCAGGACGAGGGGGATGCCGAGTCCGACCGCGCCTATGAGCCACCACACCCACGCGTCGATGTTCACATGGTCATGGTAGGTCCGGCGGGCGCGGTCAGGACAGGGTGCACCTAACGCAGGGGCAGGCCCTGGGCGGTCCAGCGGTCGTTGTCGTGGCGCTCGACGACCAGGGGGAGGCCGAAGCAGAGGGAGAGGTTGCGGGAGGTGAGTTCGAGGTCGATGGGTCCGGCGGTGACGACCTTGCCCTGGCGGATCATCAGGACGTGGGTGAAGCCGGGGGCGATCTCCTCGACGTGGTGCGTGACCATCGCCATGGAGGGGGCGAGCGGATCGCGGGCGAGGCGGCCGAGGCGGCGTACGAGGTCCTCGCGGCCGCCGAGGTCGAGGCCGGCGGCGGGCTCGTCGAGGAGGAGGAGCTCGGGGTCGGTCATCAGGGCGCGGGCGATCAGGGTGCGCTTGCGCTCGCCCTCGGAGAGGGTGCCGAACCTCCGGTCGAGGTAGTCGGTCATGCCGAGGCGGTCGAGGAAGGCGCGGGCGCGCTGCTCGTCGATCTCCTCGTACTCCTCCTGCCAGGTGGCCGTCATGCCGTACGCGGCGGTGAGGACGGTCTGGAGGACGGTCTGCTTCTTCGGGAGCTTGTCGGCCATCGCGATGCCGGCCATGCCGATGCGCGGGCGCAGCTCGAAGACGTCCACCTTGCCCAGGGTGCTGCCGAGGATGGTGGCGGTGCCCTTGGTGGGGAAGAGGTAGCTGGACGCGATGTTGAGCAGGGTGGTCTTCCCGGCGCCGTTCGGGCCGAGGATGACCCAGCGCTCCCCTTCCTTGACCGACCAGGAGACCTGGTCCACCAGAGCCCGGCCCTCGCGGACCACGGATACGTCCACCAGCTCCAGTACATCGCTCATGAGCGCGTTGTCTCCCCTTGCAGTCTTGTTTCGTCAGTGCACCGGTAGGCGCAGCCCCAGGGGAAAACCTACGCCACTCGGGGAGGGCTCCGGGCGCCAGCCCGGCTGCAGGGCCGGATCCGGGCCGATCCGTAGAGTGGGGGAATGCTTTTCGAACCACGTTCAGGGCGGCTGGCCGCCTGGGGGAACGCGCTGCTGGCCGGTCTGGTCTCGCCCGACGAGGCCGCGATGTCGATCGTGGGCGAGGACGCCGTGCACCGGGTGGCCGGGCTGCCGGGCGAGGACGGCCCGGTGGGGCTCACGCTGGCCCTGGGCCGGCTGCGCACGCTGGGGGTGACGGGGCTGCGGGTGGCGCTGCCGGTGCCGGGGCATCCGCTGGGCCTGAGCGGTCCGCCGGAGTTCAACGCGCGGGCGCTGGAGGCCGGGGAGGCTGCTGTCGCGGTGGGGGCGGCGCTGGGCCTGGTGCCGGAGGTCAGCGAGGCGGGGCCGGCGGGGGACGTGCACGTGGAGGTGGTGTGGCGCTGCCTGCCGGTGCGGGAGGCGCCGCCGGCGGACGTGCCGTCGCTCGGTGAGGCGGAGCGGGAGCTGGCCGAGGGGATGCGCGAGGCGACGGTCGTGCTGACGCGGCTGGACGTGGCGGCGTCGGGGCCGGCCGCCGAGGCCGCCCTGTCGGCGTACCGGGCGCGGGCGGAGGCCGGGCGGGAGGCGCTGGCCCCGGGATATCCGGCGCGGGCGGTGCGGGTGCTGGCGTTGGCACAGCGGGTGGCGCTGCTGGTGTCGCTGGCGTACGACCGCGGGCACGGGGGCGCGGTGGCGGCGTCGGAGATGGCGGCGCGGGCGGAGGCCCTGCGGCCGGTGGAGCGGGTGGCGCGCAGGGCGCTGGTGGCGGCGTACAACGCGGCGGTGGAGGAGCGCGAGCGCGGCTGACGCCGACGGCCGGGGCCGGGTCGGGTGTGGCGCGGCCCCGCCTCCCGGGGAGAGTGGGGAGAGGCGGGGCCGGTGGCGGGGGCTGCGGGTCAGTGGTTGACGCCCGTGTTGCCCCAGACGCCGTTCAGCAGGCCGACGACTGTGACGGTGTTGCCGACCGCGTTCACGGGGACGTGCACGGGGGCCTGGATCAGGTTCCCGGAGGCCACACCGGGCGAGCCCACGGCCTCGCCGCAGGCCGAGGCACCGCTGCCGTGCGCCGAGGAGACGCCGGCTCCCGCGGCAAGGAGGCCGCCCGCGATCAGGGTGATGGCAGTGGCCTTCTTGGTGTTCTTCACGTTCTCGTCCTCCAGAGCGTCTGCCGCGGCCGTCCGCCGCGGCACGCCATGGAGAACGTCCGGCCGACGCGGGGGATACGCCATGTGGGCGACATCCACCCGACGGTATGAAAATCCTGAACGTCGCTGGACGCCGTCAGCCCACGGTGCCGTGCCGGACCGCCCACAGGGCCGCCTGGGTGCGGTCCGCGAGGTCCAGCTTCATCAGGATGTTCGACACGTGCGTCTTGACGGTCTTCTCGGACAGGACGAGTGCGCGGGCGATCTCCCGGTTCGAGCGGCCGTCCGCGATGAGGGCGAGGACCTCCTGCTCCCGCTCGGTCAGCGAGCCGCCGCGGCCGGACGCGGGCTGCTCCTCCTGGGAGAGGAGGGCCTCGGCCACCTCGGGCTGGAGCACGACGTGGCCGGCGTGGACGGAACGGATGGCTCCGGCCAGGGCGTCGGGATCGACGTCCTTGTAGACGTATCCCGCGGCGCCCGCGCGCAGGGCGGGGACGACCGTCCGCTGCTCGGTGAAGCTGGTGACGACGAGGACCCGGGCCGGGTTCGCGAGGGCGCGCAGTCTGCGCAGGGCCTCGATGCCGTCGGTGCCCGGCATCGTGACGTCCATCAGGATGACGTCGGGCCGCAGCTCCTCGGCCCGGGCCACCCCCTCCTCCCCGTCGGCCGCCTCGCCGACCACCTCGATGTCGTCCTGGACCTCCAGGAAGGTGCGCAGGCCCCGCCGCACCACCTGGTGGTCGTCGACGAGCAGTACTCCGATGCGGCTCCGCCCGGGCGTGTCAGCCACCGGGCACCTCCATCTCGATCGTGGTGCCCTGGCCGGGCCCCGAGTGCACGGTGAGGCGGCCGCCCACGCCGCCGGCCCGGTCCCGCATGGAGACCAGGCCCAGGTGGCGGCCGGCTGCCCGGACCGCGCGGGGGTCGAAGCCGCGGCCGTTGTCGGCGACGGTGAGGACCGCGCCCGGGCCGCGGCGGGCGAGGACGACCTCGACGCGGTCGGCGTCCGCGTGGCGCAGGGCGTTGTGGAGGGCTTCCTGGGCGACCCGGAGCAGGGCTTCCTCCTGGGAGGCGGGCAGGGCTCGTATGCCGTCGCTGGTGAAGGTGACGTGCGCGGTGTGGGCCCGGTCGAGGACGCGGACCTGGCCCCGGAGGGTGGGGACCAGCCCGTCCTCGTCGAGGCCGGCGGGACGCAGCTCGGTGACGGCGGCGCGCAGCTCGTCGGCGGCCTCGGCAGCGAGCGCGGCGACCTCGTGGAGCTCCTCCTTGGCGCGCGCCGGGTCGCGGTCGACGAGGGCGGCGGCGGCCTGCGCGGTCAGGCGCAGGGAGAACAGCTTCTGGCTGACGGCGTCGTGCAGCTCGTGGGCGAGGCGGGAGCGCTCCTCGGTGATGGTGAGCTCACGGCTGCGCTCGTACAGCCGCGCGTTGGTGAGGGCGATCGCCGCGTGCTGGGCGAGGAGGCCGAGGAGTTCCTCGTCCTCCTCGGTGAATCCGCCGGGGACGCGCTTGTTGGCGAGGAAGAGGGCGCCGAGGGTCTCGTCGCCGTCCCGGATGGGGCGACCGAGGAAGTCGGACATTTCCGGGTGGGCGGCGGGCCAGCCCTCGAAGCGGGGGTCCGTGCGTACGTCGGCCAGCCGCTCGGCGCCCTCCTGGTGGAGCATCGCGGCGAGGATGCCGTGCTGGCGGGGCAGCGGGCCGATGCGGCGCCACTGGTCCTCGCTGATGCCGTCGACGACGAACTGGGCGAAGCCGCCGTGGTCGTCCGGGACGCCGAGGGCCGCGTAGCGGGCGTCGAGCAGTTCGCGGGCGGAGACGACGATCGTGCGCAGGACGTCGCGCACCTCCAGTCGGCGGCTCATGGCGAGCAGTGCGGTGCTCACGGCGGCGAGCCCGCTGCGCGGTCCGTTGTGCATGGGCTCACCGTACTCGCGGCGCTGACCTGCGGGATCGGGCCGCGGGCCTAGGCCCGGGGGCGGGGAGGGGTCCTCCTCGGGGAGGAGGGCGGCGGGCGGATGCCGGGCCGCCAGGAGGAGGCCGGGGCAGGCTTCGTCGTCCGTACGTCCGAGAAGGCGTGACGGATTGAATTGCACCGGCAACGGATGGTGAGTCCGTTACGTGGTCGATGTGAGCCCGCGCATAGGACCCACATCACTTACGAAGGCACCTAGTGGACACGTAAAGGTCGCATTAGTGCTGCTCTGCGCAGTGACGGGGCCGCAATTCCAGGCCGGAGGACGCCCCGTGATCCACTAAGCGGCTTCGTACGTCACACCTTTGCACCAGAATTTTGCCGCCGCTAAGAATTGCTCTCGCCGCACGGCACCGGGGATCCCCCCGGATCCACACGGAGCCCTCCTGCGGCCCCGCGATTCGAAGAGGTTGCTAGCGCATGTCCAAGAACAGCATTCGTGGCCGTCGTCTGACGAAGGCGCACAAGATGTCCTTCGCCGCCGTCGCCACCATCGGTGCCGCCGCCGTCGCCGCCACCCTCGTTCCCGGCGGTGCCGGCAACACCGGTACGGCCGAGGCCGCCGTCGCCCCCGTGGCGCTGACGCAGGTCGTGGAGGCGCAGACCAAGTCCGTCGAGAGCAGCCTGGCCGCGCAGCAGGCCGTCGCCGCCCAGCGCGCCCAGGCCGCGGCCGCCGCCAAGGCCGACGCCGCCGCGAAGGCCAAGGCCGAGGCCGCGGCGAAGAAGGCGCGCGAGCAGAAGGAGGCCGCCAGCCGTGCGGCCGCCCGCAAGCCGGTCTTCGCGAACAACCTGGACGGCTGGATCAAGGAAGCCCTCTTCATCATGAAGAAGGAGGGCATCCCGGGCACCTACGCGGGCATCCACAAGAACGTGATGCGCGAGTCCTCGGGCAACCCGCTGGCCATCAACAACTGGGACATCAACGCCAAGAACGGCGTCCCGTCCAAGGGCCTGCTCCAGGTCATCTACCCGACCTTCAAGGCCTACCACGTGCCGGGCACCAAGTTCGACCAGTACGACCCGGTCGCCAACATCGTCGCCGCCTGCAACTACGCGGCCGACCGCTACGGCACCATCGACAACGTGAACAGCGCCTACTAGGCCTCTGGCGGAAGCTTCCGCAGCAACCTCTTCGAACGCCTCAGGGCGGTACCCGGGATCCGGGTACCGCCCTGAGGCGTTTGTGCGTCACGCGCCGTGCGTGCCGCCGGTGCTACTAGTGCTGCTAGTTGCGCATGACCTCGGGTTCGTGGCGGCGCAGCAGGCGCTGCACGGCGAAGCCGCAGGCGACGCCGAGGGCGAGCAGGACGAAGACGTTCAGCGTCCACTGGCCGCCCGTGGGGTCCCACAGCGGGTCGGTGTTGGTCGGGTTCTCGTGGTCCCACGGCGCCATCAGCTTGCCGAGGTTCAGGGTGGTGCCGGCGGCGGCGATGGCCCAGCGGGAGGGCATCAGCCAGGCGAACTGCTCCAGACCGGGCTTGTCGTAGATCTGGAACAGGATGCCCGTGAACACGACCTGGACGATCGCGAACATGACCAGCAGCGGCATGGTCTTCTCGGCGGTCTTCACCAGCGAGGAGATGACCAGGCCGAACATCATCGAGGTGAAGCCGAGAGCGATCACCGAGATGCAGAGCTCGGTGGCCGGGTCCATGAACAGTCCCTCGGCGGGGAGCTTGCGCGGGGTGAAGCCGATGAGGCAGATGATCACGCCCTGGAAGGCCGTGATGAGGCCGAGGACGATCACCTTCGACATCAGGTACGCGGACCGGGACAGGCCGGTGGCGCGTTCCCGCTCGTAGATGACCCGTTCCTTGATCAGCTCACGGACCGAGTTGGCGGCGCCGGAGAAGCACATGCCGACCGCGAGGATCAGCATGATCGTGCCGGCGTCGCCGTTGAAGCGGCTCGGCGGGGTCGGCGGCGCGAGGCCGAACTTCGCGGGGATGACCGTGGAGACGATGCCGAGGACCGCGGGCAGGATCAGCATCAGGGCCATGAAGCCCTTGTCCGAGGCGATGACCGACACGTAGCGACGGATCAGGGTCCACAGCTGCGAGCCCCAGGCCTGCGGCTTCGGCGGGATCATCATCTGCTGCGGCGGCATCGTGACGGACTGCGGGGCCACCGAGTCGAGGTCGGCGGCGTACAGCTGGTAGTGCTGCGAGCCCTTCCAGCGGCCGGCCCAGTCGTAGTCGCGGTAGTTCTCGAAGGCCGAGAAGACGTCCGCCCACGTGCTGTAGCCGAAGAAGTTCAGCGCCTCGTCCGGCGGGCCGAAGTAGGCCACCGAACCGCCCGGGGCCATGACCAGCAGCTTGTCGCACAGGCCCAGCTCGGCCACGGAGTGGGTGACGACCAGGACCGTGCGGCCGTCGTCGGCGAGGCCGCGCAGCAGCTGCATGACGTCGCGGTCCATGCCCGGGTCGAGGCCGGAGGTCGGCTCGTCCAGGAAGATCAGCGAGGGCTTGGTGAGCAGCTCCAGGGCCACGGACACGCGCTTGCGCTGACCACCCGAGAGCGCGGTGATCTTCTTGTCCTTGTGGATGTCGAGCTTGAGCTCGCGCAGCACCTCGTCGATGCGGGCGGCGCGCTCGGACTCGGCGGTGTCGCCGGGGAAGCGCAGCTTGGCCGCGTACTTCAGGGCGGTCGAGACCTTCAGCTCCTTGTGCAGGATGTCGTCCTGCGGGACCAGGCCGATGCGCTGGCGGAGCTCCGCGAACTGCTTGTACAGGTTGCGGTTGTCGTACAGGACCTCGCCCTGGTCGGCGGGCCGGTAGCCGGTCAGCGCCTTGAGCAGGGTCGACTTGCCGGAACCGGAGGGGCCGATGACGCCGATCAGCGACTTCTCCGGGACGCCGAAGGTGACGTCCTTGAGGATCTGCTTGCCGCCGTCGACGGTGACGGTGAGGTGACGCGCCGAGAAGGAGACGTCGCCGGAGTCGACGAACTCCTCCAGCCGGTCGCCGATGATCCGGAACGTGGAGTGGCCGACGCCGACGATGTCGTTCGGGCCGAGCTGCGCGGAGCCGGACTTGGCCAGCGGCTGGCCGTTGACGTAGGTGCCGTTGTGGCTGCCGAGGTCGTGGATCTCGAAGCGACCGCCGGTGGAGCGGAACTCCGCGTGGTGCCGCGAGACCTGGAGGTCGGAGACGACGAGCTCGTTGTCCAGGGCACGACCGATGCGCATGACGCGGCCGACGGCGATCTGGTGGAAGGTCGTCGGGCTGCGGTCGCCGCCGTAGCCGGCCTGCGCCCCCTGGGCGGGCTGGGCCGCGCCCGGGCCGCCCTGCTGCTGCGGGAAGTACTGCTGCTGGGCGGGTGCCTGCTGCTGCGGCTGCGGCCACGCCTGCTGCTGGGCCGGAGCCTGGTACGCCGGAGCGGCCTGGGCCTGGGCCGGAGCCTGGTAGGCGGGGGCCGGGGCCTGGTAGGCCGGAGCCTGCTGCTGCGGCACGGCGGCCTGCTGCGACGCACCGGCAACGCTCAGATCCAGCCGCGGGCCGTCGGTGGCGTTGCCGAGGTGCACCGGCGTGCCCGGCACGAGCTCCGCCTGCTGGACCCGCGCACCCTGCACGTAGGTTCCGTTGGTGCTGCCGTGGTCCTCGATGCCCCAACCCCGGCCGTTCCAAGCGATGGTGGCGTGCCGCCAGGAAACCCGGGCGTCATCGATCACCACGTCTCCCTGGGGGTCGCGCCCCAACGAGTACGACCTGGACGGATCCAGCGTCCAGGTCCTTCCATTCAATTCCAGTACGAGTTCCGGCACTCCAGCCCCACTTAGGTCCCCCGAGAATCCCCCTGGCCGTCAGGGAGTCCGACGCCAGGGAGTCTAGGGATGGCTAACATCCGGGGGAACTATTTCAGGCCTGCGCCCACATGTGGAATCGGGGCCTTGCCGGGGCACCCGCGGACCGCGGGCGCAAGTCGCCCGGAGCGTGCGATACGGGACTTCTCGATCACGATCCCGCCCCTATCACCGCCTCTGAGCGGGGGAAACCGGTTCCGGTGGGTGGGACGGGCCTGACGCCCCCGTGGCACGGGAAGATACGGTGAGAGCACCATGAGCGCTTCGCAGACCTCAGACGTCCCCACTCTCCTCGTCAAGATCTTCGGCAAGGACCGTCCCGGGATCACCGCGGGACTGTTCGACACCCTCGCCGCCTACTCCGTCGACGTGGTCGACATCGAGCAGGTCGTCACCCGCGGCCGCATCGTCCTGTGCGCCCTCGTCACCATGCCCTCCCACGGCACCGAGGGCGAGGTGCGGGCCACGGTCCACAGCTGGGCCGAGTCGCTCAAGATGCAGGCGGAGATCCTCTCCGGCACCGGTGACAACCGGCCGCGCGGCAGCGGCCGCTCCCACGTCACCGTGCTCGGCCACCCGCTGACCGCCGAGTCCACGGCGGCGGTCGCCTCCCGGATCACCGCCACGGGAGGCAACATCGACCGCATCTTCCGACTCGCCAAGTATCCGGTGACGGCCGTCGAGTTCGCCGTGTCGGGCTGCGAGACGGAGCCGCTGCGGACCGCCCTGGCCACCGCCTCCGCGCACATCGGCGTCGACGTGGCGGTGGTCTCGGCCGGCCTGCACCGGCGGGCCCAGCGCCTGGTCGTGATGGACGTGGACTCGACCCTGATCCAGGACGAGGTCATCGAGCTGTTCGCCGCGCACGCGGGGTGCGAGGCCGAGGTCGCCGAGGTGACCGAGCGGGCGATGCGCGGGGAGCTGGACTTCGAGCAGTCGCTGCACGCCCGGGTGGCGCTGCTGGCGGGGCTCGACGCCTCGGTGGTGGAGAAGGTCCGAGCCGAGGTGCGGCTGACCCCCGGGGCGCGGACGCTGATCCGCACCCTCAAGCAGCTCGGCTACCAGGTGGGGGTGGTCTCCGGCGGGTTCACACAGGTCACGGACGACCTGCGGGAACAGCTGGGGCTGGACTTCGCCTCCGCCAACACCCTGGAGATCGTCGACGGCAAGCTGACCGGCCGGGTCACGGGCGAGATCGTGGACCGTGCCGGCAAGGCCCGGCTGCTGCGGCGCTTCGCCGAGGAGGCGGGCGTACCGCTGGAGCAGACGGTGGCGATCGGCGACGGCGCCAATGACCTGGACATGCTGAACGCGGCGGGGCTGGGGGTGGCCTTCAACGCCAAGCCGGTGGTCCGCGAGGCCGCGCACACCGCGGTCAACGTGCCGTTCCTGGACACCGTGCTGTACCTGCTCGGGATCACCCGCGAGGAGGTCGAGGCCGCCGGCCTGACCTGACCCGGTACGCGCGTGGGCGCACGGGGACGCGTACTGGGGACGGGCTCCGGCGGTCGGCCGCCGGGGCCCGTCCCCGTACGCAGGAGGCCGCCGCGGCCCGTCAGTGGTCCGCGGGGGTCCAGAAGTCGAGCAGCGTGCCCACGCCGTGCTCCACGGACTTCCAGGATCCGGTGAAGGAGACGACGGCCAACGCCGCGGTCGGGAAGCCGCTGCGGGTCATCCGGGCCAGGGCGTCGCCCTCCACGCGGCCGGCGAGGGCGTCGGCGAGGGCGTGCACGCCGGGGTTGTGGCCGATCACGAGGAGGTCCGCGACCTCGTCGGGGGTTTCGTTGAGGAGGGCGATGAGCTCGCCGAGCGAGGCCTCGTACAGCCTCTCCTCGTACACCGTCTTCGGGCGCTGCGGCAGTTCCTGGACGGCGAGCTTCCACGTCTCACGGGTGCGGGCGGCGGTGGAGCAGAGGGCCAGGTCGAAGGTGATGCCGGTCTCGGCCAGCTTCAGTCCGGCGGCCGGTGCCTCCTTGCGGCCGCGTTCCGCCAGCGGGCGGTCGTGGTCGGCGACCTGCGGCCAGTCGGCCTTGGCGTGCCGGAGGAGGGCGATCCTGCGGGGTGTGTCGGCGCTCATGGCCCCAGCTTCGCACGGATCGGGCCGTGGGGCGGGGGGGCGTCGGGGAGCTCGTCCGCGGGCCGGGGCGCACCCGCGGCGTGCGCGGCTCGCGCGGCCGCGTGGGCCGGATCAGCCCGCGGCGCGCAGGAGCTGTTCGCTGACCTGGAGCAGGGGTGCGGTCTCGCCGGCAGTGGCCCGGACCTCGCCGGCTCCGGCGAGGAGCAGCAGCAGGAGGCCGAAGGCGAGTGCGGGCAGCGCCAGCGCCCACCAGTGCAGCCGGGCGTCGGCGCCGGCGGTGCGGTGGACGGGGGTGGGTGTGGTGGCCGGCATGGGGGCCTTCCGTGGGTGTGCGGACGGGAACTGGCTCGCTCCTTCGAATCTAGGGATCCGAAGGTGCCGTTCCCATCAGGGGCGCACCCCACCCGACCCTGAACCCGGCCCCCTAGGGGACGGTGGGGACGACCCCACCCCGGTGCCGGGTCAGGGCGAGACGACGGTGGCGACGACGGCGATGATCACGGTGACGACGAGCATCGCGCCGAGCACGGCGCCGAGCTTCTTGCGGCCGTGCTGGGGGTTCGGTTCGAGTACGGGCGACATGCCGTTCAGTCTCGCACGCTGCGTTCGTCCTCGATCGTGCGGTCCCGTCCGGCGAGCACGCCCAGGGCGATCTGCGGGACCAACAGGCAGGTCATCAGGGTCAGCGGCAGGTCCCAGCCCCCGCTGTGCTGGTAGAGGGCGCCGATGAGGAGGGGGCCGGGGACGGAGAGGAGGTACCCGATGCTCTGGGCGAAGGCGGAGAGCCGGACGACACCGCCCGGGGTCTTCGCGCGCAGCCCGATCATGGTGAGGGCGAGCGGGAAGGCGCAGTGGGAGACGCCGAGCAGGAGGGCCCACGCCCAGGCTCCGGCGGCGGGGGCGAGGTGCAGGCCGCCGTAGCCGACGAGCCCGAAGACGCCGAGGCCGGCGGCGAGGGGGCCCTGGTGCCGCATCCGGCCGGCCAGGCCGGGGATGACGAAGGCCAGCGGGACGCCCATGAACATCGTGACCGCGAGCAGGACGCCCGCGGAGCCGGCGGAGACCCCGGCGTCACGGAAGATCTGCGGGAGCCAGCCCATGGTGGCGTACGCGCCGGTGGCCTGGAGGCCGAAGTAACCGGCCAGGGCCCAGGCGGTGCGGCTGCGGGCGACGCCCGGACCGGCCGGTGCGGCTGCGGGCCCGGCGTTCTTCCGCTCGCGCCGTGCGGAGGCGGCCACGGGCAGCCAGGGCAGTACGGCGGCCACCGCGGGGACGGCCCAGACCAGCAGGCCGGTACGCCAGCTGCCGCCGAGGGCGGAGGTCAGCGGGACGGTCGCGGCGGCGGCCAGGGCTGCTCCGGAGAGGGCTCCCGCCCGCATGCCGCTGACCTCGCCCCGCCGATCCGCCCTGGTCGATCAGGTGATCGCCCAGCTCAGGAACCAGATCACGTCCGGCGAGTGGCCGGTCGGTGCCCGCATCCCGACCGAGCCGGAGCTGGTGGAGATGCTGGGCGTCGCCCGCAACACCGTGCGCGAGGCCGTCCGGGCCCTGGCCCACAACGGGCTCCTGGACGTCCGCCAGGGGTCGGGGACCTACGTGCTCGCCACGAGCGGGCTGGCCGGGGTGATGCACCGCCGCTTCGCCGGGGCGGATCCGCGGCACGTCGCCGAGGTCCGCTCGACGCTGGAGTCCGCCGCGGCGCGGCTCGCGGCGGCGCGCCGCACCGAGCGGGACATGGCACAGCTGGACGCACTGCTGGCGCGGCGCGAGGAGGCCTGGGCGAGCGGGGAGGCGGAGCTGTTCGTGGCCGCGGACGTCGCCCTGCACATGGCGGTGGTGGCGGCCTCGCACAACGAGGTGCTGATCGAGCTGTACGCGGACCTCGGCGACCTGGTGGCCGACTGGCTGCGCACGGACGTCGGTGCGGACCTGGATCCGGCGGCGCTCCCGGACCACGGCCGGCTGATCGAGGCGGTCCGGCGCGGGGACGGGGACACGGCGGCGTCGGAGGCGGCCGGCTACCCGTTCGCCTGCCTCGGCCGCACGCCAGGCGCGGGGGCCGGAGCCGCGGGGGCGCGAGGGACGGGGGCGGGGAACGCGGAGGCGGGGAACGCGGAGGCGGGGAACGCGGGGGCCGGGAACGCGGAGGCCGGGAACGCGGAGGCCGGGAACGCGGAGGCCGGGAACGCGGTCACGCCCGCTGGTGGCTGACCCAGGTCGAGCGGACCTCCTTCCAACACCGGCCGACGAGCTCCGCCCGGCCGGCCGGTCCCACGGCCACGGCGTTGCCGTCCCCGTCCAGGTCCCACCAGCGGTCGCATTCGACGTGCAGCCGGACCAGGTCGGTCCGCGGGTAGCTGTTGTGGCAGTACGCCGTGACCAGCGAGCCCTCGATGACGGTGTCGCAGTCGGCTCCGAACAGCTCCGCGGCCCGGGTCGGCGTGGCCCGTACGGTGGGTTCGGCGGGGACCTCCGCGGGCTCCGCCACGGCGGGGGCCGCCGCCCCGGACCCGGATGCCGGGTCGCCGCCCTCGGGCTGGGCGAGCGCCCCCGGGACCAGGAATCCCGTCAGGACCACCGAGGTCACCAGCAGTGACAACGGCCGGCTCGGCCTCGACCGCACGGCCGTACCTCCTCCCCGCAGGAGCCGGGAAGATCCCGACCCGGTCAGTTTGCAGGCTTCTGCCCCGGTTTTCGACTCGGGAAGATCCGGTCGGCCCTCGTAAATCTGATCGAGCGTGAGGTCCGGTACCCGCCGGCGCCCGTCCCCGGCACGGGAAACGGCGGCGGCCGCGCCCCCGGAAGGAGACGCGGCCGCCGCCGTACGCCGTGCGGGTGACGCTCAGGCACCCATCGCGTGCAGACCGCCGTCCACGTGGACGATCTCGCCGGTGGTCTTCGGGAACCAGTCCGACAGCAGGGCGACGACGCCGCGGCCCGTCGGCTCCGGGTCGCTCATGTCCCACTCCAGCATGGAGCGGTGGTTCCAGGTGTCCGCCAGGTCGGAGAAGCCCGGGATGGACTTGGCGGCCATCGAGCCAAGCGGACCGGCCGAGACCAGGTTGCAGCGGATGTTCTCCTTGCCCAGGTCGCGGGCGAGGTAGCGGCTGGTGGCCTCCAGCGCGGCCTTGGCCGGGCCCATCCAGTCGTACTGCGGCCAGGCGAACTGCGCGTCGAAGGTGAGGCCGACGATGGCCGCGCCCTCCGCCGGGAACAGCGGCTTGCAGGCCATGGCCAGCGACTTCAGCGAGAACGCCGACACGTGCATGGCGGTGGCGACCGACTCGAACGGGGTGTTCAGGAAGTTGCCGCCGAGGGCGTCCTGCGGGGCGAAGCCGATCGAGTGGACGACGCCGTCGAGGCCGCCGAGCTCGTCGCGGACGAGGCCCTCCAGGCGGGCCAGGTGCTCGTCGTTGGTGACGTCGAGCTCGATCACCTTGACCGGCTTGGGCAGCTTCTTGGCGATGCGCTCGGTCAGCGACGGGCGCGGCCATGCGGTGAGGATGACCTCGGCGCCCTGCTCCTGGGCCAGCTTGGCGGCGTGGAAGGCGATGGAGGACTCCATCAGCACACCCGTGATCAGGATGCGCTTGCCGTCGAGAATTCCGCTCATGGTGATCAGTGACCCATGCCCAATCCGCCGTCAACGGGAATGACGGCTCCGGTGATGTACGCGGCGTCGTCGGACGCCAGGAAGCTGACGGCAGCCGCGATCTCCTCGGGCTGCGCGTAGCGCGCGAGCGGCACGTTCGCCACGATGGCCGCACGCTGCTCGTCGGTGAGCACCTTCGTCATGTCGGTGTCGACGAAGCCGGGGGCCACGACGTTGAAGGTGATGTTCCGCGAGCCCAGCTCACGGGCGAGGGAGCGGGCGAGGCCGACCAGCGCGGCCTTGGAGGCGGCGTAGTTGGCCTGGCCGGCCGAGCCCAGGAGGCCGACGACCGAGGAGATCAGGACGACGCGGCCCTTCTTGGCGCGCAGCATGCCGCGGTTGGCGCGCTTGACCACGCGGAAGGTGCCGGTGAGGTTGGTGTCGAGGACGGAGGTGAAGTCGTCCTCGGACATGCGCATCAGGAGCGTGTCCTTGGTGATGCCGGCGTTGGCCACCAGCACCTCGACCGCCCCGTGCTTTTCCTCGATCTCCTTGTAGGCCTGCTCCACCTGCTCCGAGTCGGTGATGTCGCAGCGGACCGCCAGGACGCCGAGCGCGGTGAGCTCCTGGGGCGGCTCACCCGAGCGGTACGTGATCGCGACCTTGTCGCCGGCTTGCGCGAAGGCACGGGCGATGGCGAGGCCGATGCCCCGGTTACCTCCGGTGACGAGAACCGAGCGGCTCAACGGATCACCCTTTCGACTAGCGGTCTGAGTACCAGAAACCTATAGGCCGCGCATGCCCCGCGCAGAATCGGTCTCCCACAGGGCCTCGGGACCGGCTCTGTCGAGTCCCTACAGAAAGTGGTAGGCACGACCGGCCCGGGCGCGCCATGATCGGGGGGACCGGCTCCGACCCACGGGAGGACTTCCGTGCCCCATTCCATCGACGCGGCCTTCACCGCGCTGCCCCTGCGGGCGCTCGCCGACGCGGCGCTCGCCCGGGCCCGCGCGCTGGGCTCCGAGCATGCCGACTTCCGGCTGGAGCGGATCCGCAGCGCCTCCTGGCGGCTGCGGGACGCCAAGCCATCGGGCGGGTCCGACACCACCGACCTCGGGTACGCGGTCCGCGTGGTGCACGGGGGCGCCTGGGGCTTCGCCTCCGGTGTGGACCTGACCATGGACGGCGCCGCCCGCGTGGCCTCCCAGGCGGTGGCCATGGCCAAGCTGTCGGCCCAGGTCATCAAGGCCGCGGGGGCCGACGAGCGGGTGGAGCTCGCCGACGAGCCCGTGCACGCCGACAAGACCTGGATCTCCGCCTACGACGTGAACCCGTTCGACGTGCCGGACGCGGACAAGGCGGCCCTGCTCGCCGACTGGAGCGCACGGCTGCTCGCCGCCGACGGCGTGGCGCACGTCGACGCCTCGCTGCTCGCCGTGCACGAGAACAAGTTCTACGCCGACACCGCCGGCACCGTGACCACGCAGCAGCGGGTGCGCATCCACCCGCAGCTGACCGCCGTCGCCGTGAACGGCGCCACCGGCGAGTTCGACTCCATGCGCACCATCGCCCCGCCGGCCGGCCGCGGCTGGGAGTACCTGACCGGCACCGGCTGGGACTGGGACGCCGAGCTGGAGGAGATCCCCTCCCTGCTCGCCGAGAAGATGCGGGCGCCGAGCGTCGAGGCCGGCCGGTACGACCTGGTCGTGGACCCGTCCAACCTGTGGCTCACCATCCACGAGTCCATCGGCCACGCCACCGAGCTGGACCGGGCACTGGGCTACGAGGCGGCGTACGCGGGGACCTCCTTCGCCACCTTCGACCAGCTGGGCACGCTGAAGTACGGCTCCGCGATCATGAACGTGACCGGTGACCGCACCGCCGAGCACGGCCTGGCGACCATCGGCTACGACGACGAGGGCGTCCAGGCGCAGAGCTGGGACCTGGTCAAGGACGGCACCCTGGTCGGCTACCAGCTGGACCGGCGCATCGCGCGGCTGACCGGACTCGGCCGGTCCAACGGCTGCGCCTTCGCCGACTCCCCCGGGCACGTTCCGGTGCAGCGCATGGCGAACGTCTCCCTCCAGCCGGATCCGGGCGGGCTGTCGACCGAGGACCTGATCGGCGGGGTGGAGCGGGGGATCTACGTGGTCGGCGACCGCTCCTGGTCGATCGACATGCAGCGCTACAACTTCCAGTTCACCGGGCAGCGGTTCTTCCGGATCGAGAACGGCCGCCTGGCCGGCCAGCTGCGCGACGTCGCCTACCAGGCCACCACGACCGACTTCTGGGGCTCCATGGAGAAGGTCGGCGGCCCGCAGACGTACGTCCTGGGCGGCGCCTTCAACTGCGGCAAGGCACAGCCGGGCCAGGTGGCGGCGGTCTCGCACGGCTGCCCGTCCGCGCTGTTCCGCGACGTCAACATCCTGAACACGACCCAGGAGGCCGGCCGATGAGCCGAACGAAGCCCCACGAGATCGTCGAGCGGGCCCTGGAGCTGTCCACCGCCGACGGCTGTGTCGTCATCGCCGACGAGGAGTCGACCGCCAACCTGCGCTGGGCCGGCAACACGCTCACCACCAACGGCGTCACCCGTGGGCGGACCCTGACGGTCATCGCCACGGTCGACGGCGGGCAGGGCACGGCCTCGGGGGTCGTCTCACGCTCCGCCGTGACCGCCGAGGACCTGGAGCCGCTGGTCCGGGCCGCCGAGGCCGCCGCCCGGAACGCGGGCCCGGCCGAGGACGCGCAGCCGCTGGTCACCGGGACCCCCGTGGCACCGGACTTCACCGACGCCCCGGCCGAGACCTCGTCGGCGGTATTCGCGGACTTCGCCCCGGCGCTCGGCGAGGCCTTCGCCCGGGCCCGGGCGGGCGGCCGCGAGCTGTACGGCTTCGCCAACCACGAGCTGGTCTCCACGTACGTGGGCACCTCGACCGGGCTGCGGCTGCGCCACGACCAGCCGAACGGCACGCTGGAGGTCAACGCCAAGTCCCCGGACCGGCAGCGCTCGGCCTGGGCCGGCCGCTCCACCCGTGACTTCAAGGACGTCGACCCGACCGTGCTGGACGCGGAGCTGGCCGTACGCCTGGGCTGGGCGGAGCGGCGCTTCGACCTGCCGGCCGGGCGGTACGAGACGCTGCTGCCGCCGACGGCCGTGGCGGACCTGCTGATCTACCAGATGTGGTCGGCGGCGGCCCGGGACGCGGTGGAGGGCCGGACGGTGTTCTCCAAGCCCGGTGGCGGCACCCGACTCGGGGAGAAGCTGTCCGGGCTGCCGCTGACCCTGCGCAGCGACCCGAACGCGCCCGGCCTGGAGTCGGCGCCGTTCGTGATCGCGCACAGCTCGGGCGACGACGCCTCGGTGTTCGACAACGGCCTGCCCGTCCCGGCGACCGACTGGATCAAGGACGGTGAGCTGACCCGGCTGACCACCACGCGGCACAGCGCGGGCCTGACGGGCCTGCCGGTCTCCCCCGGCTTCGGGAACCTCCTCATGGACGCCGGCGGCGACAAGTCGCTGGAGGAGATGGTGGCCGGTACCCAGCGGGGCCTGCTGCTGACCTGCCTGTGGTACATCCGCGAGGTCGACCCGGCGACGCTGCTGCTGACGGGGCTGACCCGGGACGGCGTCTACCTGGTGGAGAACGGGGAGGTCGTCGGCGAGGTGAACAACTTCCGGTTCAACGAGTCCCCGGTGGACCTGCTCTCGCGGGCCTCCGAGGCGGGCCGGCCCGAGAAGACCCTGCCGCGCGAGTGGAGCGACTGGTTCACCCGGGCCTCGATGCCCGCGCTGCGGATCCCGGACTTCAACATGAGCTCCGTCAGCAAGGGCGTCTGAGACCGCCCGCGCCCGGCGGCCCCGGCCGCCGGGCGTCCGAGGGGGCGCCCTGCCCGCCTAGACTGGCGGGGAAACCCTTCACCACCCTGTTTCATCTCGTTCAAGGAGAGTCACGACCGTGACGGACATCGTCGACGAACTGAAGTGGCGCGGGCTCTTCGCCCAGTCCACCGACGAAGAAGCGCTGCGCAAGGCGTTCGCGGACGGTCCTGTCACGTTCTATTGCGGGTTCGACCCGACGGCGGCCTCGCTGCACGTGGGACACCTGGTGCAGGTGCTCACCGTGCGCCGCCTCCAGCAGGCCGGACACCGGCCGCTGGCGCTCGTCGGCGGGGCCACCGGCCAGATCGGCGACCCGCGCCCGACGGCCGAGCGCACCCTGAACGATCCGGAGACCGTGGCGAACTGGGTGACGCGGCTGCGCACGCAGATCGAGCCGTTCCTGTCCTTCGAGGGCGAGAACGCGGCGGTCATGGTGAACAACCTGGACTGGACGGCGGGGATGTCCGCCATCGAGTTCCTGCGAGACATCGGCAAGCACTTCCGCGTCAACAAGATGCTGACGAAGGACTCCGTGGCCCGCCGCCTGGAGTCGCAGGAGGGCATCAGCTACACGGAGTTCAGCTACCAGCTGCTGCAGGGCATGGACTTCCTGGAGCTGTACCGCCGGTACGGCTGCACCCTCCAGCAGGGGGGGTCCGACCAGTGGGGCAACCTGGTGGCCGGCCTCGACCTGATCCACAGGCTGGAGCCGCAGGCGCAGGTGCACGCGCTGGCGACGCCGCTGATGGTCAAGGCGGACGGCACCAAGTTCGGCAAGACCGAGGGCGGGGCCGTCTGGCTGGACCCGGAGATGACCACTCCGTACGCGTTCTACCAGTTCTGGCTGAACGTGGACGACCGGGACGTCTCCACCTACATGCGGATCCTGTCCTTCAAGTCCCGCGAGGAGCTGGAGGAGCTGGAGGCGCAGACCGCCGAGCGGCCGCAGGCGCGCGCGGCGCAGCGGGCGCTGGCGGAGGAGCTGACGACGCTGGTGCACGGCGCCGACCAGTGCGCCGCCGTGATCGCCGCGTCGAAGGCCCTGTTCGGCCAGGGCGATCTGGCGGACCTGGACGGGGCCACGCTGGCCGCGGCCCTGTCCGAGCTGCCGCAGGCCCGGGTGGCGGAGCTCGCCCCGGTGGTGGACCTGTTCGCGGAGACCGGGCTGGTCGCCAGCAAGTCGGCCGGCCGCCGGACCGTGAAGGAGGGCGGCGCCTACGTGAACAACGTGAAGGTCACCGCCGAGGACGCGGTTCCGGCCGAGGCGGACCTGCTGCACGGGCGCTGGCTGGTGCTGCGCCGCGGCAAGAAGAACCTGGCCGCGGTCGAGGTCACCGGCGCCTGACCCGGGACACGCCCGCACGACCGTACGGCGCGGGGGCCGGTCCGGACGCTCCGTCCGGGCCGGCCCCCGCCGCGTGCGCGGGCCGTGGGGGGCGGGGCGGGGGGGGGGGGG
>NZ_JBHXTC010000019.1:29318-35847 GCF_042677605.1 Streptomyces sp. NPDC127106
GCGGCCCGCCTTAAACACCACCTGGGCCGGGGTGTGGTTCCCGGGCCCCTCACCGGGACCCCCCCCCCCCCCCCCCCGGGCGGGGGGCCCCCCCCGCCCCCCCCCCCGGGCCCCCCCCCCGCCGCGTGCGCGGGCCGTGCGCGCCGGGGTCAGGCCGTGCCCTTCTTCCCGCCGCGCACCGACATGTAGACCATCTCCCCGAGGGCGACGATCGCGATCGCACCGGCGAGCTGGAGCAGGTGCCGGGTCCAGTCGATGCCCGCGGTCTCCGCGACGCCCATCCAGCCGGCGACGGCGTTGCCGAGGATGGCGCCGACCATGCCGAAGAGCGTGGTCAGCCAGAGCGGCTGGTGCTGTTTGCCCGAGAGGACGGCCTTGGCGATGAGGCCCAGCACGAAACCTACGATGATCGCCCACAACCACTGCATGTCGAGCCTCCTCGTGGCGCGTGGTGCGCAGATGGGCCCAGTTTCGACCCGTCCGGCGTACTGCGCATTCCGGGCATGGCCGTTCAGGGGCCACCCCCTCTCCGGCCCGCAGCGGCCTCGGCGTACGGTGGGAGGGTCCGGGCCGCGGAACGCCCGGGAGTCGGATCGGGCGGTGGAGCGTGCTGCGGAGGAAGCGAAACGGGGCCGAGGTCTTCCGGATCACCGGGGCCCGGCTGGGCCTCGACGAGGACGTGCGGGGTCGGCAGCGCCGGTACGTGATCTCGATGGTGATCCGGACGCTGTCGGTCATCGCGACGGTGCTCCTGTGGAACGTGGAGCGGTACGTGGCGGTCGTGACGCTCGTTGCGGGCGCGCTGCTGCCGTACGTGGCCGTGGTCATCGCCAACGCGGGGCGCGAGTCGACGCCGAAGCTGCCCTCGAATTTCCTGCCGCCACCTGCACGTCCGGCGCTGGAGGCGGGAAACCTCAGGAAAACCTCAGATCAATCATGAAGTTCCGGTGCACCGCACCGGGTCGTGCGTGACATACTGCCTACGCGCTCCGCATCCCCCGTCGGAGCGACGGACCGACGCCGGGCAGCTCCCCCCGTGGCTGCTCGGCGTCGCCCTTTCCCGGGCCCGGTTTGTAGGGTTGAGCCGTGAACTCCCCTGACTCCCCCGAGACTCCCACCTGTTCCGCCAAGGGCTGCCGTGCGGCGGCCGTCTGGGTGCTGGCGTGGAACAACCCGAAGCTGCACGCGCCGGAGCGGCGCAAGACCTGGCTCGCCTGCGAGGAGCACCGCGAGCACCTGTCGCAGTTCCTGGGGGTCCGCGGCTTCCTCAAGGACGTGGTGAAACTGACGGAGTGGGTGCAGCCGGAGGGGTCGGAGCGCCGCTAGCCGCAGCGGGCGCCGACGGCGCCCGACGGCGTTCCCGGCTAGCCGCCGATCGCCGACATGGGGCGCTCGGGCTGGAGGAAGGACGGGTCATCGAGCCCGGACCCGGCCTTCTTGCCCCACATCGCCGTCTTCCACAGTCCGGCGATCTCCTCGTCGGGGGCACCGGCGCGCAGGGCTCCGCGCAGGTCCGTCTCCTCGGTGGCGAACAGGCACGTACGGACCTGGCCGTCGGCGGTGAGCCGGGTGCGGTCGCAGGCGCTGCAGAAGGGGCGGGTCACCGAGGCGATGACCCCGACGGTGGCCGGGCCGCCGTCGACGATCCAGCGCTCGGCGGGTGCGGAGCCGCGCTCCTCGGCGCCTTCCTCGGTGAGGGCGAAGCGGGTGCGCAGGGAGGCGAGGATGTCACCGGCCGTGATCATGCCGTCGCGCTTCCAGCCGTGCTGGGCGTCCAGCGGCATCTGCTCGATGAAGCGGAGCTCGTAGCCGTTCTCGACGGCCCAGGCCAGCAGGTCGGGGGCCTCGTCGTCGTTCAGGCCGGGCATCAGGACTGCGTTGACCTTGACCGGGGTCAGGCCGGCCGCGCGGGCGGCGACCATGCCGTCGATGACGTCGTGGTGCCGGTCACGCCGGGTGAGGGTCTTGAAGACGTCGGGTCGCAGGGTGTCCAGCGACACGTTGACCCTGTCCAGACCGGCGGCCTTGAGCGCCTGTGCGGTGCGCCGCAGACCTATGCCGTTGGTGGTCAGCGACATCCTGGGGCGGGGCTCCAGGGCGGCGCACTGCTCGACGATCCCGACCAGGCCGGGGCGCAGCAGCGGCTCGCCGCCGGTGAAGCGGACCTCGGTGATCCCGAGCCGGGTGACGGCGATGCGGATCAGCCGGACGATCTCCTCGTCGGTGAGCAGGTCCGACTTGCCCAGCCACTGCAGGCCTTCTTCGGGCATGCAGTACGTACAGCGCAGATTGCACCGGTCGGTGAGCGAAACGCGCAGGTCAGTGGCCACGCGGCCGTAGGTGTCGAGAAGCACTGGGGCCCCCTCCGCGGTCCGGTTCCTGAACGATGTGCGCCGCCTGGGTGGAGAGTGCATGCGCTGTGATCGAGCCTACGCGAGAGAGGTACTGCGGTGGGATACCCGTTCGAACGAGAGACGGCGTGGCCGTGTCGTACGGAACTACGACACGGCCACGTCGTGCAGGCGGCGCGTTCACCCGGGCGGGGTGCGTCAGTGGGCGCCGGTTCCGGTGAGGGAGCGGACCTCCAGCTCCGCGAACTTCTGCGGGTCGGCCTTCTCCTTGGACAGGACGGTGCCCAGCCAGCCCAGCAGGAAGCCCAGCGGGATGGAGACGATGCCGGGGTTCTCCAGCGGGAACCAGTAGAAGTCGGCGTCCTTGAACATCGACGTGGCCTTGCCGGAGACGACCGGCGAGAACAGCACCAGGACCACCGAGGAGACCAGGCCCCCGTAGATCGACCACAGCGCGCCCCGGGTGGTGAAGCGCTTCCAGAAGAGGCTGTAGAGGATCGTCGGCAGGTTGGCGGAGGCGGCGACCGCGAAGGCGAGGGCGACGAGACCGGCGACGTTGAGGTCGCGGGCCAGGGCGCCGAGGAAGATGGCGACGGCACCGATGACGACGGTGGACCAGCGGGCCGCCCTGACCTCTTCCTCCTCGGTGGCGTTGCCCTTGCGGATCACGTTCACGTACAGGTCGTGGGCGAAGGACGAGGACGAGGCGAGGGTGAGGCCGGCGACGACCGCGAGGATGGTGGCGAACGCGACCGCGGAGATCACGGCGAGCAGGATCGCGCCCCCGGTGGAGCCCGCTCCGCCGCCGAGTTCCTGGGCGACCAGCGGGGCCGCGGTGTTGCCGGCCTTGTTGGAGGCGATGATGTCGGTCCGCTTGAGCAGGGCGGCGGCGCCGAAGCCGAGGGCGATGGTCATCAGGTAGAAGGCGCCGATGATGCCGATGGCCCAGTTCACGGACTTGCGGGCGGCCTTGGCCGTGGGAACGGTGTAGAAGCGGATCAGGATGTGCGGCAGTCCCGCGGTGCCCAGGACGAGGGCGATGCCGAGGGAGATGAAGTCCAGCTTCGAGGTGGAGTCCTTGCCGTACTTCAGCCCCGGCTCCAGGAATTTCGCGCCCTGCCCGCTGTTCTCGGCGGCGGTGCCGAGCAGGTCGGAGATGTTGAAGTTGAACTTGAGCAGCACCAGGAAGGTGATCAGCAGCGCGCCCGCGATCAGCAGCACCGCCTTGATCATCTGGACCCAGGTGGTGCCCTTCATGCCGCCGACGGTCACGTAGACGATCATCAGGAGGCCGACCAGCGCGACCACGGCGATCTTGCCGCCGTCGCTGGTGATGCCCAGCAGCAGCGAGACGAGCACGCCCGCGCCCGCCATCTGGGCGAGCAGGTAGAAGATCGACACCACGATGGTGGAGGTGCCGGCGGCGGTGCGCACGGGCCGCTGGCGCATCCGGAAGGCCAGGACGTCGCCCATCGTGTAGCGGCCCGAGTTGCGCAGCGGCTCGGCGACCAGCAGCAGGGCCACGAGCCAGGCCACGAGGAATCCGATGGAGTACAGGAAGCCGTCGTAGCCGAAGAGGGCGATGGCGCCGGCGATGCCGAGGAAGGACGCGGCGGACATGTAGTCGCCGGAGATGGCGAGGCCGTTCTGGAATCCGGTGAACTGGCGTCCGCCCGCGTAGAAGTCGGCGGCGTCCCGGGTCTGGCGGCCGGCCCAGACCGTGATGATCAGGGTCGCGACGACGAACAGGCCGAAGAGGGTGATGATCAGCGGCCGGTGCTCGCCGGCGCCGGCCGCGGCCGTGGTGTGCGGCGCCGCGGCCGCCGTGAGGTGCAGCGTGCCGCTCATGCGCCGTTCTCCATCCGCGCCTTGATGGCCTCCGCCTTCGGGTCGAGCTTCTCGGCCGCGTGCCCCGCGTACAGCCAGGCGATGAGGAACGTCGTCGCGAACTGGCCGAGGCCGAGGACGAGGGCGACGTTGATGTTGCCGAAGAGCTTGGTCCCCATGAAGCCGCCGGCGTAGTTGGACAGCAGGACGTAGAGCAGGTACCAGGCGATGAAGGCGACGGTGAGCGGGAAGGCGAACGAGCGGTGGGAACGGCGCAGCCCGGCGAACTCGGCGCTCTGCTGGACGGCGACGAACTGCTCGGCGGTGGGGCTGGCCGTGGACGTTCCCGCGCTGCCCGGCGGCGGCGCTGCTTCGGTGGTCACGGGGGGCTCTCCTTGTGACGCTGGTGCGGTGGGGACGGACAAATCAACCTCCGTGCGGGGGGACGGGCGAACCGGGCCCCCCTGACAACGGCACGGACGGGAGCCCGGGACGGTTCGACATCCCTGGATTCTTTGGAAACTGATTCCTCGAACTGATGGCGGAGAGGCGAGCACCGGCATTAGGTTCACCTGTCATGAACCCGTCGTCCTGCGCGACCGCGCGCGGACGACTTTTTCACGGATGATGTGGAGAACCCATGGCTCATCTGGGATCCGGCCGCCGGCGCCTCGCCGTACCGGTCGGCCTGGCGCTCACCGCCTCGCTCGCCTTCCTGCCCTCGGTCGCGGCCTCCGCCGCCCCGCTGGGCACCACGGCGGACACCGCCGCGGCGGCGAAGGCCGACACGACCGGCCCGAAGCTGTCGTACGTGGCGAACCTGACCGCGTACGGGACGGTGAAGCAGGCCAAGAAGGCCGTCGAGCGCGCCGGCGGAACGGTGGTGACGGCCTATGAGCAGATCGGCGTGGTCGTCGCGCACTCCCAGAACCCGGAGTTCGCCACGACGCTGCGGGCGCAGAAGAGCCTGTTCGTGTCGGTCGGCGCCACCCGCACGGCCCCCCTGCAGGCGGTGCAGACCACCGACGAGGGCGCCACGCAGAAGCTGAGCGCGGCGGACGCCGCCAAGGCCGCCACGGCGGCGCAGGCGGATCAGGAGCCGCTGGAGCCCAACCAGTGGGACCTGCGGACGATCAAGGCCGACCAGGCTCACAAGATCAACGATGGCAGCCCCGACGTCACCGTGGGCGTCATCGACACGGGTGTCGACGACACCCACCCGGATCTCGCGCCGAACTTCTCCCGGGCGCAGTCGGCCAACTGCGTCGGCGGCGTCGCCGACACCTCCGAGGGCGCCTGGCGCCCGTACCCGGACGGCAGCGACCACGGCACCCACGTGGCCGGCACCATAGCCGCGGCCCGCAACGGCGTCGGCATCAGCGGTGTCGCCCCGGGCGTCAAGGTCGCCGGCATCAAGGTGAGCGAGCCCGGGACCAGCCTCTTCTACACCGAGGCGGTCGTGTGCGGCTTCATGTTCGCCGCCGAGAAGGGGATCGAGGTGACCAACAACAGCTACTACGTCGACCCGTGGCTCTACAACTGCAAGTCGGACAGCGACCAGGGCGCGCTGGTGGAGGCCCTCACCCGGGCCACCAAGTACGCCGAGCGCAAGGGCGTCCTCAGCGTCGCCTCGGCCGGCAACTCGAACCACGACCTGGCGGCGGACTCGATCCTCGACGACTCCAGCCCGAACGACACCACCCCGGGCCCGCGCACCATCGACCCGAAGGTCTGCCTGGACCTGCCGACGCAGCTGCCCGGCGTGGTCACGGTGAGCGCGACCGGTGACAAGGGCTTCAAGTCGTACTACTCCAGCTACGGCCTCGGGGTCGTCGACGTGGCCGCTCCCGGCGGCGACAAGTGGCAGGTCCCGGCCACCCCGGACGCCAACGGCCGCGTGCTGTCGACCGTCCCGGGCGGCGGCTGGGGCTACAAGCAGGGCACCTCGATGGCCGCCCCGCACGCGGCGGGCGTCGCGGCGCTGCTCAAGAGCGCCCACCCGGAGGCCTCGCCGGCGCAGCTCCAGCGCCTGATGAAGGCCCAGGCCACCAAGGCGGACTGCCCGGCGCAGGTGTACGACGCCACGGGCGCGCTGGTCGACGCCACCACGTGCTCGAGCAAGTGGGGCCAGACGGGCTACTACGGCTACGGCGTGGTCGACGCGCTGAAGGCCGTCAAGTAACCGTCACCGGTAGCCAGTAGTGCCGAGGGGGGGGGCGGGGGGGGGGGCCCGCCCCCCCCGGGGGGGGGGGGGGGGGGCGGGGGGGGGGGTGGGGCGGGGGGGGGGGGGGGGGGGGGGCTCGGGGGGGGGGGGGGGGCTCGGGGAGGGGGTCGGGGGGGAGGGGCCGCGC
>NZ_JBHXTC010000019.1:35857-47208 GCF_042677605.1 Streptomyces sp. NPDC127106
GCCCGCCGGGTTTCCTCGCTGTCGCGGTGGGCCGCGGGGATTCGGCCCTACACCACCCCGACCGGGGCCGGCCGCGGGGGGGGGGGGGGGGGGGGCGCCGGCCCCCCCCCCCCCTTCGGTCGTCCCGGTGCGTCAGGGCTTGATGATCACCTTGAGGGCGGTGCGGTCGTCCATCGCGCGGTAGCCGTCCGGGACCTCGTCCAGGACGACGCCGCGGTCGAAGACGGGCGCCGGGTCGATCGCGCCGCTCAGCACGTCCTCCAGGAGCTCCGGGATGTACGCGCGCACCGGGGCCACGCCGCCGCGCAGGCTGATGTTGCGGTCGAACATCACGCCGAGGTCGAGGCCGGTGCCGCTGCCGTGCGGGACGCCGACGTAGCCGATGGAGCCGCCGTCGCGGGTGATGTTCACGGCCGTGCGCATCGACTGCTCGGTGCCGACCGCCTCGATGACGGCGTGCGCGCCCTGCCCGCCCGTGAGCTCGCGCACGGCGGCCTCCGCCGCCTCGCCGCGTTCGGCGACGACGTCCGTCGCCCCGAAGAGCTTGGCGATGTCGGTACGGGCCGCGTGCCGGCCCAGGGCGATGATCCGCTCGGCGCCCAGCCGCTTCGCCGCCAGGACACCGCACAGGCCGACCGCGCCGTCGCCGACGACGGCCACGGTGGAGCCCCGGCGGACGCCGGCGCCCAGTGCCGCGTGGTGCCCGGTGCCCATCACGTCGGACAGCGCGAGCAGCGCGGTCAGCAGGTGGTCGTCGGAGGCGGCCTCGGCGGGCAGCTTCACGAGGGTGCCGTCGGCGTGCGGGACGCGGACGGCCTCGCCCTGGCCGCCGTCGTGGCCGACCGAGCCCCAGAACCCGCCGTGCACGCAGGAGGTGTACAGGCCCTCGGAGCAGTAGTCGCAGGTGCCGTCGGACCACATGAACGGGGCGACGACCAGGTCGCCGGTGCGCAGCCCCGCCACCTCGGAGCCGGTCTCCTCGACGATGCCGAGGAACTCGTGGCCGATGCGCTGGCCGGGCTGCCGCGCCGCCTCGCCGCGGTAGGCCCACAGGTCGCTGCCGCAGATGCAGGCGCGCAGGACGCGGACGACGGCGTCCCCGGGGTGCCGGACCGCCGCGTCGGGCACCTCCTCCACGCGTATGTCGTACGGGGCGTGGATGACGGTGGCGCGCATGCTGGTACAGCCCTCCGGGTCAGGGTTCGGTTCGCGTCCGGCCATCGTTGGCCGATACAGCTTCCCTACCGTACGCCTGCCCGGACGCGGCGAGCGCACCGGTGGTCAGCAGGTACTGGGCCGCCGCGTAGGTGGCCATGATCCAGAAGTCGGGGCGGGGCAGCTGGGGCCAGGCGGCGACCCCGCTCGCGATGAGCGAGTCGGACAGCAGGAACAGCGCCCCGCCGATGCCCGCGCGCAGGCCGAAGACGCCCGCCCGGCAGGCCATGGCGGTGAGCAGCAGGCTGTAGCAGGCGACCGGGATCCGCAGGTCCACCGGCAGGTCGCCCCACAGCAGCCCGACGGTGCCGAGCAGCGCGGCGGCGTAGCCCGCCGCCAGGGCGGGGTGCGTCCGGCCCCGGCCGAAGAGGACGAGGTAGCAGACGTGCCCGGCGGCGAAGGAGCCCATGCCGACGAGGAAGGCGGGCTCGGCGTCGAAGAGCAGGGCCAGGTCGCCGCCCCAGCCGAACGCCAGGGCCGCGAGCAGCAGGCGGGGGGCCCGGCGCGTGACGGCGAACGCGGTGAGCAGCGGCATCAGCAGCGGCTTGAAGAGGACGTGCCCCGGGTGCCAGTCGGCGAGCAGCGACAGGAGGTCGGCGGCGGTGGCGGCGGCGAACGCGGCGAGCAGCACCCGGCCGGCGGTCGCCCGCGCGCCGGAGGCCGCGCCCGCGCCGTGGGCGCCCGGTCCCGCTGCCGCGGAGGCGGCGGGGGCGCTCACGCGGCCCGCTCCGGGGCGGGCGTCGCGACCGGGGCCTCGGCGGCGGGGGCGGCGGTGGGGGCGGTGGCTGCGGCGGGCTGCCAGCCGGGGCCGCGGAAGACCCGTCCGGCGCGCTCGCGCCAGCTGCGCGCGGCGCGCACGTCGCGGGCGATGGCGGCGTACTCGTGGGTGGCGACGCGCAGCGGGTTGTGGGTGCTGATGTTCTTCGTCAGCCCGAAGACGGGCTTCTCCTCCTCCGGGACCCAGGAGCCGAACATCCGGTCCCAGATGATCAGGATCCCGCCGAAGTTGCGGTCCAGATAACCGCCTTGGGAGGCGTGGTGGACGCGGTGGTGGGAGGGGGTGTTGAAGACGTACTCGACCGGGCGGGGCAGCTTGTCGATGCGCTCGGTGTGGATCCAGAACTGGTAGAGGAGGTTGACCGAGTAGCAGAAGGCGACGGCCGCCGGGTGCACGCCGACGGCGATCATCGGCAGGTAGAACGGCCAGGAGGTGGCGCTGGTCCACGGCTGGCGCAGGGCGGTGGTGAGGTTGAACTTCCGGCTGCTGTGGTGGACCACGTGGCAGGCCCACAGGATCCGGATGACGTGGTGCCCGCGGTGCTGCCAGTAGTAGAAGAAGTCCTGGGCGAACAGCATCAGGAGGAAGGTCCACCACAGGAACGGAACCCGCAGCGGGGTCAGTTCGTAGACCGCCGTGTAGATCGCGACGACCGGGATCTTCCACAGGAAGTCGAAGAAGATACTGCCGATGCCCATGGTGAGGCTGGTGACGGCGTCCTTGGTCTCGTACCCGGCGGCGTCCTCGTCGGGATGGATCCGGTAGCTCACCACCTCGATCACGGTGAGCAGGACGAAGGCGGGTATGGACCACAGCACGACATCGGGCAGATTTGGCATGGGCGCACCTTAGGGCGAGTTCCGGGGTGCCGCTAGGGGTTGTTACCGATCAGTATCCGATGGGGTTACCCCGGGTACAAGGGGGAGGATGCGTGGCAGGGTTCGAGACGGCCGCCCTACGGGCGGCGAGCACGGCGGCGGGGTGGCTGTGGAAGTCGCAGCTCGGGCAGGTGCCCGGCGCGCGCCTCACCGACCGGCCGGTGCGGCCGGCGGCGCGCTGGCGCCGGCCGGCGGAGCTCGGCGCACCGGAGCTGCGCCGGCTCGCCGAACAGCTCGCCGACCGGCTGGGCGGGGCCGCGTCCCGACTGCCGGAGCACGAACGGCTGGCGGCGCTCGACGCGGTCGCCGACGCCTTCGCCCTCGCCGGACCGGACCGACTGGACGCCGACGCCCTCCTCGCGGCGGACCTCGACCCGACGCAGCTGGCGGCGAAGGTGCCCGTACCGCCCGCCGCGGGCCTGGACCCGGCGGCCGAGGCCGTGTGCCGGGACCTGATCCGGCTGGCCTGCGTCCACGCCGTGGAGTACCTGACCACCCTCCCCTCCTTCGGGGCCCGCGCCGATGTCGAACTCGTGCGCCGCACCGGCACGTTGCAGCGCACGGTGGACCGGCTCGCCGACCGTGCCGACGGGGCGGCCCACGCCTTCGAGGAGCGGTACGCGCGGTACGTGGCCGACACCCACGGGCGGCTCCAGCTGTTCGGACTGACCACCGGCCGGCGGCGGGAGGAATGGCCGCTGGACCTCGCGTACATCAGCCTCGCGGTGAGCGGCGAGCAGCAGCCGGCGCTGCCCGGCGAACCGGGCGTGCACCGGACCACCACCAAGGCGGAACAGGCCCTCGCAGCGGCGGACCGGGTCCTGCTGCGCGGCCCGGCGGGCTCCGGCAAGAGCACCCTCGTGCAGTGGCTGGCGCTGACCGCGGCCCGGCGGAGCGGCGGCCCCTGGAACACCTGCGTCCCGTTCGTGCTGCGGCTGCGCGCGTTCACCACCGCCGAGAACCTGCCGCTGCCGGAGGAGTTCCTCAAGGCCTCGGGGGTGCCCTTGTCGGCCCCGCCCGGCTGGGTCGAGGAGCTGATGCTCGGCGGCCGGGCCCTGGTCCTCGTCGACGGCGTGGACGAGGTCCCGCAGCGCCTGCGCAGCCGTACGGAGACCTGGCTGCGCTCCCTCGTCTCGGCGTTCCCGAGGGCGCGGTACGTGGTGACCACCCGCCCCTCGGCGGTCCCCGAGGACTGGCTGGCCGGGCAGGGCTTCGTACCGCACGCGCTGCTGCCGATGGAGCGCGAGGACGTGGCGGCGTTCATCGCGCACTGGCACACGGCGGCGCGCGCGGAGGCCGGACCGGCCGGGGAGGACCTCGACGCGTACGAGGCCTCCCTGCGGGAAGCGGTCACCGCCCGCCGGGACCTGAGCCGGCTGGCCACCAACCCCTTGATGTGCGCGCTGCTGTGCGCGCTGAACCGGGACCGGCGGATGCAGCTCCCCCGGGCCCGCAAGGAGCTGTACGACGCCGCGCTCGACATGCTGCTGGTCCGCCGGGACACGGAGCGGGAGATCGCCGGGGTCGAGGGCGTGGACCTCACCCGGGACGAGCAGATCGTGCTGCTCCAGCGGTTCGCGTACTGGCTCATCCGCAACGGGCAGGTCGAGGCGGGCCGTGACGAGGCCGTCGAGCTGGTGGAGGAGTGGCTGGAGGGCATGCCGCAGGTCCGCGAACAGGCGGGTGCGGAGCAGGTGTTCGCGCACCTGCTGATCCGCAGCGGGCTGCTGCGCGAGCCGGTGCCGGGCTCGGTGGACTTCGTCCACCGGACCTTCCAGGACTACCTCGGCGCCAAGGCGGCGGTGGAGTCACGGGACTTCGGCGTGCTGGTGAAGAACGCGCACGACGACACCTGGGACGACGTGGTCCGCATGGCGGTGGGCCACGCCCGCCCCGACGAACGGACCCGCATCCTGCGGGGCCTGCTGAAGCGTGCGGACAAGGTCAAGGGCGCCCGCAGCCGCCTGATCGTGCTGGCCGCGGCCTGCCTGGAACACGCCCCGGAGCTGGACCCGTCCCTGCGCCGCGACATCCAGTCCCGCACGGCCGATCTGCTCCCGCCGCGCACCATCTCCGAGGCCGAGGAGCTGGCCAGGGCCGGCGATCTGGTCCTGGACCTACTGCCCGGACCGGAGGAGCTGAGCGAAGAGGCGGCCGCCGCCACCATCCGCACCGCCGCCGTTGTCGGCACCCCCCACGCGCTGGCGGTCATCGCCCGGTTCCGGCACGAGCGCCGGGCACGGGCGGTCGTCCAGCTGGCCCGCGGCTGGTCGCACTTCGACGTGGACGAGTACGTGGACACGGTGCTGAGCGAGGCGGCGCTGGAGAACGTGTACCTGTGGGTGGAGAACACGGAACTGGCGGCCGCACTGCCCCGGGTGCGGCACCTGCGCTACGTGATCCTGAACGGAGACCTGGAGATCCCGGACGAGGTGATCGGCCGCCCCGAGGTGGAGCGGCTGACCGTGGTGCGGAACACACGGTTGACCGATCCGACGCCGCTCGCGGCGATGGAGGGGCTGACCCATCTCGGCTTCCAGGACTGCCCGCACCTGTCCACGATCGCCCCACTCGGCGGCCTTCCGCTGCGCGATCTGACCCTGGCACGGGTGGAGAGGGGCCTGTCACTGGCACCTCTGGCGAAGCTGGGCGGACTCACCGGGCTGCACTTGGACTACGCCACCGAGGTGGACTCGGTGCGCGGCATCCCGGGCGACGCCGACCTGACGACGTTCGCCCTGTGGAAGGGGGCGCGCCATGTCGACCTCGTCGGCCTCGAACGCTGGCCCGCCCTCGCCTCGCTCACGCTCGCCGGCGACAAGCAGCTCGCGCAGCTGGCAGGCCACCGAAGGCAACCGCCCCTGCGCACGCTGCAGGTCCTGGGTCAGGACGGCTTCGATCCCGCCGTCCTGCCCCGCTACGAGGACCTCCGGTTCCTCGGAGTGAGCGCGTCCACCTTCACCGGCGGCCTCCGCCCGCTGAGGAACCTGCCGAACCTGACCGAGCTCGTCCTGCTCGACTGCCGCGGGCCGATCGACCTCGCGCCGCTCGCCGCCCTGGAGCAACTGGAGATCACCGTGCACCCGGGCACGGTCGTCCAGGGTGCGGAGCAGATCCCGCCGGAGCGGCTCACCTTCGTGAAGTACTGACCCCCCGGGCGGGATCGGGCCGTCACCAGACCCGGACCGAGCCCCCGCGGGCGAAGGCCGGGCTGGTGGCGTCCGGCGGGGGCTGCGGCAGGGGCTCGGCGATCTCCGCGACCGTCGGGCCGTGCTTCGCCGCCAGCGCGTCCAGCAGCGCCAGGTCGAAGCCGTAGACGCGGGCCGCGTTGCCGCCGACCATCGCGGCGACCTCCTCCCGCGGGAGGCCCGCGTACGCGATGCGCAGGCCCTCGCGGGAGTACGGCGTGGTGCCCTCGTCGTGGGGGTAGTCGCAGCCCCACATGATCTTGTCGAGGCCGATCCGGTGGCGCAGCGGCACCTCGTGCGGGCGCATGAAGCTGGCGCCGACGAAGCAGTTGTCCCGCCAGACCTCGCTCGGGCCCCTGCCCATGGCGTCGGCCAGGCCCGCGCCGAACTTGGACTCGGCGGTCGCGGCCCTGGCGGCGGCGTTCACCAGCCGGCCGTGGTAGTAGTCCAGCATCTCCAGGACGCCCGGGATCCAGCCGGAGCCCTGCTCGGTCAGGACCAGCTTAAGACCGGGGTGGCGGCGGAAGGCCCCGCCGAAGACCAGGTGCCACAGGGCGCGGTGGGAGAACCAGGTGGTCTCCACCATGAACACCGCCCGGGCGGCCGGCTCGTCCCCCAGCGGTGGCGAGGCGGAGCCTCCGTGGTGGTTGACGGGGACGTCGAGCTCGTCGCAGACGGCCCAGATCGGGTCGTAGGCCGGGGAGTACAGTTCCGGGACGCCGCTGCCGGGCGGGGCTCCGGGGAGCAGGACGCCCCCGGTCAGGCCGACCTCCTTCGTACGGCGGATCTCGCGCACCGCCTCGTCCACGTCGTTCAGCAGGATCTGCGCCACGCCCGCCCGGCGGCCCGGCGCCCGTGCGCAGAAGTCGGCGAGCCAGCGGTTGTGCGCGCGCAGGCCCGCCCAGCGCTGTTCGAACTCGGCCCGGGTCGGGGCCGGGGCCATCAGGGAGGCGCTGGGGAAGAACGGCGGGATGGTGTTGGGGAAGACCACCTCCGCGACGATGCCGTCGGCCTCCAGCTCGGCCAGCCGCCGGTCGGAGTTCCAGTTGCGGTCGGCGGTGTCGGCGAGGAGGTCCTCGTACGGGTTGACGTACGTCGCCGCCCAGGCGTCGAAGTCGTCGTGGTGGCGCTTCTCCAGGTACGGCTTGTAGTCGAGGAGGTCGGCGCCGGCGTGGCAGTCGGCCGAGATCACCGTGTAGCGGTCCTGCGTCACGGCGCCACCCCCAGGACCGGGAAGTCGCTGCCGGTCAGCCAGTGTCGGCCGGTCTCGCGGGACCGGGCCCAGGACGCCTCCACGGCGGCCTGGTCCGCGGGCTGGCCCAGGTCGGCGGGGGTGGGGCCGATGCGGCGGGCGATCGGGGCGAGCTTCCCCGTGTCGAAGCCGAAGACCTCGGCGGCGGCCAGGCCCAGCATGCGGCGGGACTCGGCGACGGGGATGTCGTGGAAGGTGTCGCGCAGCCACTGCCGGGTGGCGGGCCAGGTGCCTTCGGGGTGCGGGAAGTCGGAGCCCCAGAGGATGTTGTCCACGCCGATCTCGTACCGCTGGGCGAGTTCGCGCCGCTTGGTGTTGGTCGCGCAGATGAACACCTGGCGGTCCAGGTACTCGCTGGGCGGCCGCTTCAGCTCGGCGAACGGGGAGAGCTTCTTGCCGCCGTGCGCGCCGAGGTAGAGCCGGTCCATGAACCACAGTTGGTTGGGCAGCCACCAGCAGCCGGCCTCGGCGATCCCGAACCTCAGCCCCGGGTGCCGTTCGAACACCCCGGACCAGAGGAGGAACCACAGCGGGCGGGCGGGCCACCAGGTGACCTCGGAGACGTAGATCCCGAGGTGGTCGCCGTACTCGTGGCGGGGTGCGGCCCCGGAGTGGGTGACGACCGGCATCCGCGTCGCGGCGGCCGCGGCCCAGACCGGGTCGTAGCGGCGGTCGTGGTACGGGGCCTTGTCGACCCACATGGAGGGGATCATCAGGGCGCCCAGGCCGGACGCCTTGGCCCGGTGGATCTCGGCGACGACCTCGTCGGGTTCGCCGGTGACGGGCAGCAGGGCCACCCCGCAGTGGCGTTCGGGACGCTCGGAGACGAACTCGGCGAGCCAGCGGTTGTGTGCCCGGGCGCCGGCCATGCCGAGCTCGGGGTCCTGGTCGCCGGAGAGGCCGAGGCCGACGCCGAAGGGGGCGGCGGTCTGGCTGTCCACGGCGTCGGCGTCGGGGAAGACGACCTCGGCGGCCACCCCGTCGCCGTCGAGCTCCTTGAGCCGCTGACCGGTGTCCCAGCCGCCCCTGAGGCCCTCCTCGTGGTCGTGGAACCACCGGGCGGCGAAGGCCTCGTTGCGGATGCCGAGGCGGGTGGCCTCCTCGCGGCGGGCGTCGCGCTGGCCGAGGAACTCGTCGAACGCGCGGTGGAAGCGGGAGTCGAGGTAGGGGCGGTACTGCTCGGTGGGCAGTCCGGCGTGGCAGTCGGAGGAGACGATCAGGTACGGGTCGTCGTACGCGCGGTCACGGTCGCGGTCGCTGTCGCTGTCACGGTCGCTCAACGGTGGCTCCTCAGTCGAGGATGAAGCTCTCCAGGTAGGCGGGGTTGGCGCGGTCGAGCATGGACTGCGACCGGGCGCGGATCTGGCGGTCGCTGTGCTCGCTCGGCGGCAGCATCCAGAAGCGGTCGGCCCGGATCCCGTCGACCACGTGCGCGGCGACCTCCTCGACCGGGGTGAACCGCACCTCGTGGCCGGCGGCCCGCATGGCGGCCTCGTACTGGTCGAGGGTGCGGTACGGGGTCTTCCGCGGGCGCTGCTTGGCGTACCGCGCGGGGCGGTTGCGGTGGGACTCCCACAGCCCGGTGCGCAGCATGTGCGGTCCGGGGAAGAGGACGGAGGCCCCGATGGGCGCGCCCTCGGCCTTGAGGTGGGCGTAGAGGGACTCGGTCATGGTGACCACGGCCGCCTTGGTGACCGCGTAGACGGAGGCGGTGGGCAGGGGGGCGATGCCGCCGTCTCCGGAGGAGGTGTTGACGATGTGGCCGGGGGTGCCGGCGGCGATCATGCGGGGGACGAAGGCCTGGATGCCGTGGAAGACGCCCCAGACGTTGACGGAGAAGGCCCACTGCCAGTCGGCGGGCTCGTGCTCCCACATCCGTCCTTCGGCGCCGGAGCCGACGCCCGCGTTGTTGCAGAGCACGTGGACGCTGCCGAAGGCCTCGTACGCGGTGTCGGCGAGGGCGAGGACGGAGGTGCGGTCGCCGACGTCGACGCGGACGGGGAGCACGTCGGCGCCCTCCGCGGTGAGTTCGCCGGCGGCCTTGTGCAGGGCGCCCTCCTCGACGTCGGCGAGGACGACCCGGAGGCCCTCGGCGGTGAAACGGCGGGCCATGGCGAGTCCGATGCCGCCGGCGGCTCCGGTGACGACGGCGGTCTGGCCGGCTTCCAGTCGCATGTCACGCACTCCCGTCGGGCGGACCGTCGAAGGCCTGCTGGGGGTCGTCGTAGCGCTGGTGGAGGTAGGGCAGGAGGGCCTGGGCGCTGACCCGTTCGACGGCGCGGCCCTGCTGGTCGGTGGTCTTCTCGCCGATGGTGATCTCGACGATGCGGCGGACGGCGAGGTCGGCGACGGGGTCGAACATCGACTCGCGCAGGACGACGTCACCCGTGACGTGCTCCAGGGTGCGGACCTTCTCGTGGCGCATGCAGTGCACGAGCACCGGGTCGTCCTCGAAGCCCGAGCCGTCCACGGCGGGCAGGAACTTGAAGTAGAAGTCGGTCCT
The DNA here is from genome assembly GCF_042677605.1 of Streptomyces sp. NPDC127106. Taxonomy (NCBI): domain Bacteria; kingdom Bacillati; phylum Actinomycetota; class Actinomycetes; order Kitasatosporales; family Streptomycetaceae; genus Streptomyces; species Streptomyces sp. NPDC127106. The sequence goes on from NZ_JBHXTC010000019.1 coordinate 45,672, forward strand.
GCGGGCCGGTGCGGGCGGCGGCAGCTCCCGGTCGACCGCCCCGCGCACCTCCACGAAGGCGATCCCGTGCCGGGTGAGCGAGGCCCGTACGACGAGCCCGTCGCGCTCGACGGTGACCTCGCCCAGCTTCTTCGGCTCGCCGAAGACCTCGCGGCCGCCGGTCAGGGCGCGCTCGTGGGTCATGGGCATCACCAGCGGGTACCAGCCGTCGACCTCGCCGTGCCGGGCGGCGACCGCCACCGATCCGGCGCCCAGGGGGTAGCCGGGCAGGTCGACCCGGCTCATGGCGGCCCGGACCAGGGGCCGTTCGGCGGGCTTGAGCGGGGGCGGCAGGACCGCCGCCACCACGTCGGGGTCGCTCTCCCAGACGGCCACCACACCGGTGGACCAGATGTCGGGGAGGCTGGAACTCCTCGCGCGCGAGGCCGCGATCTCGGCCTCGGTGCGCGCTCCGTACCGTACGCGTGCCATGGGCTCGCACCACCCTTCTGGGGTCCCCCGGACGAAGTCCGGGGAGGTTTCTGTAACACAGTTACACCGACCCCGATGAAGGGTAAAGACCCCAGCGCACAGTGAAATTGACGGTGCGACAGATTTCGACGGATTGGCGGCGCCCCCCCATGGCCAGGTCCGCGCTCACCCGGGACGAGGTGCTGGAAGCGGCCGCCCGCCTGGTCAAGCAGCACGGCCCGGGCGCCCTGACCATGCGCCGGCTCGCCGCCGAGCTGGGCACCGCGGTGACCTCCATCTACTGGCACGTCGGCAACCGCGAATCGCTCCTCGACGCGCTGGTCGAGCTCACCGTGCGGCAGATGGGCGCGATCCGGCCGACCGGCGGCACCCCCGCCGAGCGGGTCGTCTCCGTGGCCCTGGCCCTGCGCCACGAGCTGCGCGCGCACCCGCACCTGATCGCGATGGTGCACGAGCGCGGGCTCACCGACCGGATGTTCCTGCCCGCCCAGCAGGTCCTGGTCCGCGAGGTGCACGCGGCGGGGCTGCGCGGGGCGCGGGCCGCCGACGCCGTGCGCGCCGTCCAGTTCCAGGTCGTGGGCTTCGTCCTGGTGGAGCGCAACCGCGAGCGCTCCCCCGCCCAGTCCCCGGCCGAGGGCGACCTGTGGGACCTCCGGGCCGCCGGGGACCCGGCCCTGTCCCGGGCCCTGGCCCGCCCCGCGGACCCGGAGCGGCTGTTCCTGCTCTCCGTCCGGGCCCTGACGGAGGCGCTGCTCGTACCGGGGTGAAGCCGCCCCGGGAGAACCGGTGGCGGCGCCCGGAACGCGTGGTCCACCGGCTGTTGCCCGGGTCGGCCGCCTGCGGGCCCGGCTGCCGGCAGGCCACCGCCGGGGGGCTCGTTGCCGGGCCCGGCCGACCGCAACGCGGCCCGGCCGCGGCCGGAATCCGACCCCGCCGGGATCCGGACTGTCAGCGGGGGCCCGTATCCTCTGTGACCATGCTCGACGACCGTACGACCGCAGAGACGACCTGGCCGAGCGGGCGTCCCACCCGGGGCCCGCGGGGCGTGGGGGGTTAGCGCCCGCGG
>NZ_JBHXTC010000019.1:47218-76359 GCF_042677605.1 Streptomyces sp. NPDC127106
GGCGCTCTGCCCGGGGCGCGAATAGCACTCGACCACAGCACACCCCGCCCGCCCCCACAGACCGCCTCCGCCCCCCGCGCCCCCCGCCGGCGGCCCCCCCCCCCTCGACGTGGAGACCACCGGGCTCGCGCGCGACGACCGGATAGTCTCCGCAGCCGTCTACCGGCTCGACGCGCAGGGCAACGTGGAGGACCACTGGTACACGCTGGTCAACCCGCAGCGGGATCCGGGCCCGGTGTGGATCCACGGGCTGACCAGCGAGATGCTCCAGGACGCGCCCCTGTTCCGGGAGATCGCCGCGGAGTTCGCCGAGCAGCTCGCCGGCCGGGTTCTGGTCGCCCACAACGCCATGTTCGACTGGCAGATGATCGCCCGGGAGTACGCGCGGGCCGCCGAGACCGCGCCGGTCCGTCAGCGGCTGTGCACCATCGCCCTGTCGAAGGAGCTGGCCCTCCCCCTGCCCAACCACAAGCTGGAGTCGCTCGCCGCGCACTTCGGCGTGGTCCAGCAGCGCGCCCACCACGCCCTGGACGACGCCCGCGTCCTGGCGGAGGCGTTCCGTCCGTCGTTGCACGCCGCCGCGCAGGGCGGGGTGCGGCTGCCGCTGCTGGAGTGCCGGCCGCTGACCGAGTGGTCGGACTCCCCCGTCACCGCGCGCATCGGCCACCAGGCCTCGTACCGCGGCAACAGCTGGCGTCCCTCGCGCAAGCGCCCGCCGTGCCCGCACCCCAACCCGGGGCGCTACGAGGACGGCGAGCCGCTGAAGCAGGGCATGCGGGTCGCCTTCTCGGGCGACACCTCCGTCGACCGCGAGCTGCTGGAGGACCGGGCGGTCGAGGCGGGCCTGCACGTCGCGACGAGTGTGTCGCGGCTCACGAGCCTGCTGGTGACGAACGACCCCGACTCGGCGACCTCGAAGACCGTCAAGGCGAAGTCCTACGGCACGCCGGTGGTCGACGAAGCGGCCTTCACCCAGCTGCTGCGGGACGTGGCTGCGGCAGACGGGTGAGCATCGGGCGACTCGCCCGGCGCCCGCTTCCCCGATCCGCCCCGCGGTCCCACCCTGTGGCGCATGGCACGTTGTGAGGTCTGTGGAAACGATTACGGCATGTCCTTCGAAGTGCACGCGCAGGGCGCCGTGCACGTCTTCGACTGCTTCTCCTGCGCCATCCACCGCATGGCGCCGATCTGCGAGCACTGCCGGGTGCAGATCATCGGGCAGGGCGTCGAGGTCGAGGGCCACTACTACTGCGGGGCGCACTGCGCCCGCGCCGAGGGAAAGGTGGGCATCGTCGACCACGTATGACGCACGCCCCGCACGCTCCCCCACCGCGCCCCTGCCCCTCCCCCTCCGGCTCCCCTCCCGACCCCGGACGGCCACCCGGCCGCCGGGGTCCTCGCGGCTGGGGGTACCGTCATGGGCGTGTACCGCTTTGTGCTGACCCGGCAGTGGGTGACCCTCACCCTCTTCGCCCTCGTCCTCATCCCCGTGATGATCAAGCTCGGGTTCTGGCAGTACCACCGTCACGAGCACCGGGTCGCGCAGAACGAACTGATCGCGTCCAACCTCGGCGCCCAGCCGGTCCCGGTCACCGAGCTGACCGCCCCCGGACACCGGGTCCCGCGGTCCGACTACTGGCGTGCGGTCACCGCCACCGGTGCGTACGACACCGCGCACGAGGTCGTCGTCCGGATGCGCACCTCCAACAACGACAAGGTCGGCTTCCACGTCGTGACCCCGCTCGTGCTGGCCGACGGCCGGGTGGTGCTGGTCAACCGCGGCTGGGTGGCGGGCGGCGACGACCCCCGCGCCTACCCGCCGGTGCCGGCCGCGCCCTCGGGCGAGGTGACCGTCACGGGACGGCTGAAGGCCGACGAGACCAGTGGCGGCAGCGGCATCAAGGACCGCAAGGGGCTGCCGGACCGCCAGGTCATGCTGATCAACGGCGAGCAGCAGGCGGCCTCCCTCGGCCGTCCCGTCCTCGGCGGCTACCTGGAGCTCACCTCCCCCGCCCCGGCGGACGGCGGGCCCGAGCCGGTCGCCGACCCCGACCACGACTCGATCGGTGCGCACATGGCGTACGCGGTGCAGTGGTGGCTGTTCGCGGCGTCGGTGCCGGTGGGTTGGCTGGTCCTGGTACGGCGGGAGAAGCGCGACCGGGAGGCCGCGGCGGCCGCGGCCGGGGCCCCCGGGCGGGAGCCGGCGCCGGCGGCGTAGTCCGGCCCCCGTTACGGTGCGGGCCGGCACGGCGTAGGTTGTCGGACATGGATCTTGGACTGAAGGACCGTGTCTACATCGTCACCGGCGCCACCCGCGGCCTGGGCCTCGCCTCCGCGCGCGAGCTCGTCGCGGACGGGGCCCGCGTCGTGGTGTCGGGCCGCGACGCGGAGCGGACCGCTTCGGCCGCGGCCGCGCTGGGCCCGAACGCGGCGGGCGTCGTGGCCGACAATGCCGACCCGCAGGCCGCCGAGCGGCTCATCGCCACGGCGAAGGAGCGGTTCGGCCGCTTCGACGGCATCCTCGTCAGCGTCGGCGGTCCGGCGCCGGGCTCGGCGGCCGGCACCACCGACGCGCAGTGGACGGAGGCGTTCGAGTCGGTGTTCCTCGGCGCGGTGCGCCTGGCCCGGGCGGCGGCGGCCGAACTGGGCGAGGGCGGGGTCATCGGCTTCGTCCTGTCGGGCTCGGTCCACGAGCCGATCCCGGGCCTGACCGTCTCCAACGGGCTGCGGCCCGGGCTGGCCGGGTTCGCCAAGTCCCTGTCGGTGGAGCTGGGGCCGCGGGGCATCCGGGTGGTCGGGCTGCTGCCGGCCCGGATCGACACCGACCGGGTGCGGGAGCTGGACGAGCTGTCCGGCGATGCGCGGGCGGCCCGCGCGGCCAGCGAGGCCCACATCCCGCTGGGCCGCTACGGCACCCCCGAGGAGTTCGGCCGGACCGCGGCGTTCCTGCTGTCGCCGGCGGCGTCGTACCTGACCGGGGTGATGCTGCCGGTCGACGGCGGTTTCCGGCACGGCTTCTGATCGGCCGGCGGGCGGTAGGTTCCCGGGGGCCCGTCAGGTGACGCGGCTGGCACGGTGCCTGGGCACGCGGAGGCGGGCCTCGGCCGGGAGTCCGGCCAGGCCCGCCGAGGTGCGGGCGTGGCCGAGCACCGGCCCGGACAGCGCGGCCAGCGCATCGGCCGGGACGGCGTACGGCTCCAGTTCCAGGGCCACCCGCAGGCTCGGCGCGCCCCGCCGCCCGCGCAGCACGACCCGGCACCGCGCGACCCCGTGCAGCGCTGCTGCCTCCGCGGCCACCGCCTCTTCCAGCGCGCGCCCCCGGAGCACGGCGAACGCCCCGTCACCGGTGTCCACCACCACGGCCGGTAGCCGCGGGCGACGCAGCTGGGCCAGCAGCCACCACAGGGCGAGCAGGACGCACAGCGCCAGGCCGGCGGCGACGGCCCACCACCAGCCCTCGGCCTGCCAGTGCTCGCGCCGGGTCCGCTCCGCGAGCAGCGGCGCGTGGCGGCCGCCGAGCGGCGGCACCGCCGCCAGCACGCCCACCCCGGCGGCGAGCAGGACGAGCCCCACCAGGCCGAGCAGGATCCGGTTGACCGTCCGGAGCACGCGGCTCACCTCTTCCCGTCGGCGGCCCGGCTGACCCGTACCCGCGGCTGCGGCGGGTGGGCGAGGCCCAGCTCACCGATGCCGACGGCGAGTACGGTCTCCAGGTCGGCCCGCACGTCGTCCAGCTCACGGAAGTGCGAGGCGGCCCGGACGGCGACACGGGTGCGGCCGACCCGCACGCGCGCGGACCGCACCCCGGGCACCTCCATGGCCCGGTCCCGCAGCACCAGCGCGGCGTCCTTCCGCCCGAGCCCGGCCCGGATGCCGGCGCCGGCTCCCTCCCCGTCCCGGGGTGGCAGCATCGGCAGGACGCCGCGCAGCCCCGGGGTGAGGGCCAGCACCAGCAGGACCGCCCCGGCCACGGCCAGGACCCCGGCGGCGACGAGCACCTCCGGGTCGGCGGGGGTGTGCTGGGCGAGCCGGGCGGCGAGATCGCGGCGCCACTGCATGCCGGGCCGGTGGGCCCGTACGGCGGCGAGGTCGTAGAGGAACAGGCCCGCCGCCCCGAGCAGGAGGAGGGCGGTCAGGGCGGCCGGGATCCGCCGGGCCGACCAGAACCGGCCGGCGGTCGGCGCCCGGCCGGGGGCGTGATCACCGCGACCGCGACGGCGGCCGCCGCGGCCGCGACGGCCCGTACCGCTGCCCGTTCCCCGGCCGGCCGTCGCGGGATCCGCGGGTACCGGATCCGCCGGTTCGGGGGCCGCCGGTTCGGGGGCCGCCGGTTCGGGGGCCGCCGGTTCGGGGGCCGTCACCGCAGCTTCCGGTCCCGTAGGGCGGCACCGCGGGTGTGCGCGGAGTGCAGGTGCTCGATGTCGATGTCGACCTCCGGTACGGCCATGCCGGCGCACTCCTCGACGCGCCGGACCACCTGGCGGCGCACGGCCGCGCAGCTCTCGGCGAGGTCCGACGGGTAGTCGAGCTCCAGGCTCACCCGGACCCGCGCGATGTCGTGGTGCACGGTCACGGTGGCGTGCGGGGCGGCCTCACCGCCCGGCCCGGCGGCCCGGGGCGGCCCGCCCGGCCGTGCGGCCAACGCCTCCCGGGCGGCCTGGGCCGCGATCTTGGCCACGACCCGGTCAGCGATGCGGGTGGCCCCCCGCTCGGCGGGAGGCACGCGCGGCGGTGCCGCCCGCGCCGCGCCGGTCGGGGGTGCGCCGGTCGGGGGCGTACTCGTCGGCGGGATGCTCATCGGTGGCTCACCTTCACCTGCCGCGGTCGCGGGGGCGGAAGAAGTCGCCGGGGTCCAGGTCCCCGTCCAGGAACCGGCCGACGACGAAGCCGACGGCGCCGAGCGCCGCCACGAGCAGGAAGGCACCGAACCCCCCGAAGTAGCCGGCGAACGCCAGTGCCATGCCGGCGAAGAGGCCGGCGAACGCCATCCTCATGCGGGCTCCCTCACTGGAGTCGGGGCTCCGGTTGCTCCTCGTCCGGCTCGTCGGGCAGCTTGACGTCGCTGACCGCGATGTTGACCTCGACGACCTCCAGGCCCGTCATCCGCTCGACGGCGGAGATCACGTTGAGCCGGACGGCGCGGGCCACGTCGCGGATGGACACCCCGTAGTCGACGACGATCTCCAGGTCGAGGGCCGTCTGCACCTCGCCCACCTCGGCCTTGACCCCGCGGGTGACGGACGACTTGGCCCCGCCGGGGACGCGGTCGCGGACGGCCCCGAAGGTGCGGGACAGGCCGCTGCCGCTGCCCATGGCGTGGACGCCCTCGACCTCTCGGGCAGCGAGTCCGGCGATCTTCTCGACCACACCGTCGGAGATGGTCGTACGGCCGCGGTCGGCGGGGTCGCGCGCGGCGCCCCCGGAAGCGGATTCGGTCATCGCGTGTCCCTTCGCGCGGATGGACTCACTCGCACCACCACGGTAAGCGCGCGGGCGCCGCGGCGCTCCGGGACTACGCCGGTCGGCCCGGCCGGTCCTGTTCCGGGCGTTCGGGACCGGCGGGCGGGACCCGGCGGGACGTGGGGGAAGGCCCGGCCCCGGGCCCGCCGTCAGTCGGAGAGGCCGGCCAGGTCGCGCAGGCGGCGGGCCTGGGCGGCACGCTCGGCGGTGCGCTGGTCGTCGTACGCACGGGAGGGCGCATCGCGGAGCAGCGCCTTGGTCTCGATCACCGCGTCCCGCGGCGGGGCCAGCAGCGCCGAGGTGAGGTCCTGGACCGCGGCCTCCAGCTCAGCGGCGGGGACCACCAGGTTGGCGAGCCCGATCCGCTCGGCCTCCTCGGCATGCACGAAGCGGCCCGTCGCGCAGATTTCGAGCGCGCGGGCGTAGCCGACGAGGGAGGTCAGCGGCTGGGTGCCGGCCAGGTCCGGGACCAGGCCCAGGCTGGTCTCGCGCATGGCGAACTGGACGTCGTCGGCGACCACGCGGAGGTCGCACGCGAGCGCCAGCTGGAAGCCCGCGCCGATCGCGTGGCCCTGTACGGCGGCGATGGAGACGATGTCATTGCGGCGCCACCAGGTGAAGGCCTCCTGGTACTCGGCAATGGTGGAGTCCAGCAGCTCGTCCGATCCGCGCGCCAGATCGAGGAAGGAGGGCTCACCCTCGAATCCCTCGGGGGTGAACGCCTGCCGGTCGAGTCCGGCGGAGAAGGACTTGCCCTCGCCGCGCAGCACCACGACCCGGACGGTGCCCGGCAGCGACCGTCCGGCCTCCGTCAACGCCCGCCAGAGCGCGGGGGACTGAGCGTTTCGCTTGGCCGGATTGGTCAGTGTCACCGTCGCGACCGCGTCGTCCACGGTGAGCCGTACGCCATCCTTGTCGAGCAGAGCCATCTGGTGCCTCCGGTGGTGTGCAGTCGGCCGCAGTCTCGGCCCAAGTGACTGCACAGTAACCACCCGGCCGACCGGTCGGCCGACCGGGGGTCACCGAAGGAACCGCGGTTCAGGCAGGCAAGCGTTGTCTCTCCCGGCCCCGGGCCTCACGGCCGGGGTCGCGATCAGATCGAAGCCGCTTTCTTGCCGCGTGTCGCGCCACCGCGACCACGCAGCACGACTCCGGACTCGCTGAGCATCCGGTGGACGAATCCGTAGGACCGGCCCGTTTCCTCGGCCAGCGCCCGGATACTCGCACCGGAGTCGTACTTCTTCTTCAGGTCTGCCGCGAGCTTGTCGCGCGCGGCGCCGGTCACCCGGCTGCCCTTCTTCAGAGTCTCGGCCACCCGTGCCTCCTCATGGGAAGTGCGCTCTGGACTTCTCATGATCACCCCTCCCCGGCTTCCTGGCCACCCATTCAGCAAGGTCGGTACGACGGCATTTCCCGGGGCGTGGACACCCGAGCAGAACGGAATCCTCTCTTCCGCTGCATGACGTCCGTCACATTTCTCCGCCCGCGCGAGGAATCACCAGGTCAGAGGGTGGAAACCGGAAAAACACGGCCCCGGGGCGCCTTCACGAGAAAGCGCGGCCGGGGCCGTCGAACAGAGCGCAGCGGTACGAGACCGTCTCACTCAGATGATGGAGAACGCCTGAGCCGAATGATCCATAAGGAACTGGATCAGCCCGGCGACCGCCGAACGCGTCAGGCGAGGGCGACGAGGTCCCGGTAGTCCGGACCCCACATGTCCTCGACCCCGTCCGGGAGCAGGATGATCCGCTCCGGCTCCAGGGCGTCGACCGCGCCCTCGTCGTGCGTGACGAGGATGACCGCGCCCTTGTAGGTGCGCAGCGCGCCGAGGATCTCCTCGCGGCTGGCGGGGTCGAGGTTGTTCGTGGGCTCGTCGAGCAGCAGCACGTTCGCCGAGGAGACGACCAGCGTCGCGAGCGCGAGGCGGGTCTTCTCGCCGCCGGACAGGACGCCGGCCGGCTTGTCCACGTCGTCACCGGAGAACAGGAACGAGCCGAGCGTCTTGCGGACGTCCACCAGGTCCATGTCGGGCGCGGCGGAGCGCATGTTCTCCAGGACGCTGCGGTCCGGGTCCAGGGTCTCGTGCTCCTGGGCGTAGTAGCCGAGCTTGAGGCCGTGGCCGGGGGTGACGGCGCCGGTGTCCGGCGCCTCGGTGCCCGACAGCAGGCGCAGCAGGGTGGTCTTGCCGGCGCCGTTGAGACCGAGGATGACGACCCTGGAGCCCTTGTCGATGGCCAGGTCGACGTCGGTGAAGATCTCCAGCGAACCGTACGACTTCGACAGGCCCTCGGCGGTGAGCGGCGTCTTGCCGCAGGGCGCGGGCTCGGGGAAGCGCAGCTTGGCGACCTTGTCCTGGGCGCGCACGGCCTCCAGGCCGGACAGCAGGCGGTCGGCGCGCTTGGCCATGTTCTGCGCGGCGACGGTCTTGGTGGCCTTGGCACGCATCTTGTCGGCCTGCGCGTTGAGGGCCGCGGCCTTCTTCTCGGCGTTCTGGCGCTCGCGCTTGCGGCGCTTCTCGTCGGCCTCGCGCTGCTGCTGGTAGAGCTTCCAGCCCATGTTGTAGACGTCGATGACCGACCGGTTGGCGTCGAGGTAGAAGACCTTGTTGACCACGGTCTCGACGAGGTCGACGTCGTGGGAGATCACGATGAAGCCGCCGCGGTAGGACTTGAGGTAGTCCCGCAGCCAGACGATCGAGTCGGCGTCGAGGTGGTTCGTCGGCTCGTCGAGGAGCAGGGTGTCGGCGTCCGAGAAGAGGATCCGGGCGAGCTCGACGCGGCGGCGCTGACCACCGGAGAGGGTGTGCAGCGGCTGGCCGAGGACCCGGTCGGGCAGACCGAGGGCCGCCGAGATGGTCGCGGCCTCGGACTCGGCGGCGTAGCCGCCCTTGGTGAGGAACTCGGTCTCCTGGCGCTCGTACTGGCGCAGGGCCTTCTCGCGGGTGGCGCCGGAGCCGTTGGCGATGCGGTCCTCGTTGGCGCGCATCTTCTTGATGAGCACGTCGAGGCCGCGGGCGGACAGGATCCGGTCGCGGGCGAGGACGTCGAGGTCGCCGGTGCGCGGGTCCTGGGGCAGGTAGCCGACCTCGCCCGAACGGGTGATGGCGCCCGCGGCGGGCTGTCCTTCGCCGGCGAGGCACTTGGTGAGGGTGGTCTTGCCGGCTCCGTTGCGGCCGACCAGGCCGATGCGGTCGCCCTTGGCGACACGGAAGGAGGCGGACTCGATGAGGATGCGGGCGCCGGCGCGCAGCTCGATGCCGGTGGCGGTGATCAAGGAAATGCTCCAGGGCGGTGGGAACGGCGGAAGGGGGGCGGGGGCGAGCTTCGACGCCGCTAATCCGCGAGGAGATTTGCCATGGGATTCATTCTACCGGGGGTGCGCAACCCGTTTTCGGGCCGTGGGCGCCGCGCGGGGGCGCGGGCCCGGGCGGCGCGGGCCGGGGCGCGCGCCGGAAGGGGCCGGGTGGGGCTCGCCGCGGGGGCGGCCACCTCCGCCGCGGGGGCGGCGGTCGGCGACGACCGGATCGAGCAGCGGGTGCGGGGACGGGTGACCCCGGGAGGCCTTGGACTCAGGCACTCGTCCGTGCAGCGCCGGCAGTGGTTCCTCCAGGGGTGCCGGACCGGTGGTCCGCCCGCGGTGCAACACCCTCCGGTGACCGCCTGCCCGCCACTGTCGGTGCCGCCTGCCATGCTGTTGCGCAGGTCACATTCACGAGCACGCTCACGAGCCGACAAGGGGTGATCGTCATGGCCGGACAGCCGTCCGTGTTTCCCGCTCTCGTCTACCGCGACGCGAAGGCCGCGATCCGACAGCTGACCGAGGCCTTCGGATTCACCCGGGTCGCGGTCTACGAGGGCGAGGACGGCACGGTGAGACACGCCGAGCTGTCGTACGGCCCGGGCGCGGTCATGCTCGGCAGCAGGGGTACGGGCAGCGTCTTCGACGAGGCGATGGCGGACGCCGGCCCGACCGGCATCTACGTCGTCGTCGACGACGTGGACGCGCACCACCGGCGGGCCGTGGAGCACGGGGCGGAGATCGTGATGGAGCCCACCGACCAGGACTACGGCTCGCGGGACTACATGGCCCGGGACGTCGAGGGGAACGTCTGGAGCTTCGGGACGTACGCGCCCCAGCTCTGACTCCCGCGGCGCGCCCGTCCCGCCCGTCCCCGGTCAGACCCCGCCCGTGTGGACCTGGAAGGCGGCCCGGCGGACCGCCTTGGCCAGGGCCGGGTCCGGGTGGGCGGCTGCCAGCGCGACCAGGACCTGCACCGTGCGCGGGTGACCGACCGCGCGGACCTCGTCCAGCAGCCGGGGCACCGTGGTCCGGACGGCCGAGTCGAGGTGGCGGGCCAGCAGGTCGGCCTCGCCGTGGTCCGCGATCGCCGCTGCGGTGTCCACCCACAGCCAGGTCGACTCCTCGGGGGTGAGCACGTCCTGGGCCTCGTCGGGGTCGACCCCGTCGTGCTCGGCGAGCCAGAGCAGGGCGTACGGCCGCAGGGCGGACTCGCGGACGGCGGCGCGGACCTCGGGTTCGGCGGGGGCGCCGACCACGCGGAGGGCCTCGAAGGCGAGGCCGCGCAGCAGGGCGTCGTCGCCGCGGGCGGCGCCCAGCAGCTCGCCGACGGCATGGCCGACGGGGCGGGCGGCGAGCCAGGCCCGGTACTCGGCCCGGGCCGGGCCGGGGGTGAGGCCGGCGCAGCCGTGCAGCATGGCTGCGGCGGACTGCTCGATGTTCCCGGCAGGGCTCTGCGCGGCCACGCAGATCTGCTCCAACTTGACCCAGACGGCCCAGCTGCCGAGCGGGGTGAGCGAGGCCTGGGCCGGTCCGAGGGTGACGGCGTCCACGGCGGCGAGGCCGCCGAGCGCCCAGCGCAGCAGCCGGGCGAGCGGGACCTGGGCCGCCGCCGGGCCGCCGGGGGCTGCGGCCGCGGCGGGCCCGGAGGCAGGGGGCCCCGAGGCGGCCGGCTCCGAGGCGGGGGGCTCCGAGGCGGGGGGCTCCGAGGCGGGTTCCTGCGTGCCGTCCGGCGCCGCTTCGGCCGGCGAACCCCCGCGCGCGAGGGCCTCGTACGGGACCTCGCAGCGCTCGTCGCGGAGTTCGGCGACGCGCTGGCCGAGCAGGTCCAGCAGGTCCGGGACGGTCACCGGGCCGGCGGACAGCTGGAGCAGGGAGAGCAGTTGGGGCATCGCCTCGACGACCTCGGCGACGGCGGCGGGGGCGATGTCGGCGGGCGCCGGGTGCACCAGCGACCAGGCGTCGAAGAGGGCGACCCAGCCGCGCAGGACGGCGCTGTCGTCGGTGTCCCAGGCCCGCAGCCGCCAGCCCGGCCGGGCCTGGCCGCCGTGCACCTCGACGAGCCCGGCGAGGCGGGCGCGGTCCCAGCCGGCCCGGATCTGCCCGTGTGTCAGGCCCAGTTCCTCGGAGGCCCGTTCAACGTCCACCGCGGGCAGGGCGCCGGCCGGGGCGGGCCGTCCTCCGTCGCCCGCTCCGAGGTTGCGTTCGGCCCACCGGGCGAGCCGTACCGCGTCGGCGAGCGAGGCCCGGGCCCCGTTGGCGAGTTCGGCCGGGGCAGGGGTGCCCGCCGGGGGCCTGGAGGCCGACCGGGTGCGCCGGTCCGTCACCGCCTTGCGGGCTGTTGCGACGGAGCGCGGGGAGACGAGTCGGAGTCTGGAGTCGCGAACCAACTGCTCATCAGGCTTTCGGGACGTCACGGAAGAAGTCTCGCCCGTCACCGGCCGAAAGCCCAAACGGAACCGGCTGTCATCAGAGGTCGGGGCACCGGAATTTCCGACATATCGACGCACCTGCCCCTGTGTACACACGGGCTTCACATCAGGGGGGTGAGAAAGCGGCGCAGGGCTTCCTCGTACGCGTGCGGATCGGCGTTCCACATCGCCCCGTGCGGGGCGTCGCGGACCGTCCGCAGGGTGACGAGGTCGGGCCGGGCGGCGGCGAGCCGGCGGGAGGGCTCCCAGGGGGCGATCGTGTCGTCGGGGCCGTGGAAGATCAGTACGGGGACGTGCAGTGCACCGGCGTCCTCGCCGGGCCGCCGGTGACCGGCCCGCAGTCCGGCGCGCCCCTCGGCGGCGCGCACGGCCAGCGGCAGCAGGGCGGCCGGGGTGTGCCGGGCCGCGACGAGCGCGCGCAGGGTGGCGTGCCAGTCGAGCACCGGCGAGTCGAGGACGAGGCCGGCGATGCGGTCGGCGAGGGCGGAGCGCTCGGCGGCGTGCAGGGCCATGGCGGCGCCGGTGGACCAGCCGTGCAGGACGACGCGGCGGGCGCCGTAGCGCAGGGCGTACCGGATGGCGGCGTCCACGTCGCGCCACTCCGATTCACCGAGGTGGCCGAGGCCGTCCGGGGAGGCGGGGGCGCCGGGGTCGCCGCGGTAGGAGAGGGCGAGGACGGGCAACCGGAGGCGGCGCAGGAGGGGCATGACCACCATCGGGTGCTCGCGGCCGGTGCCGAGCCCGTGGACGGCGATGACCCAGGTGGCGCGGGCGGCGGGCACGAACCAGGCGGGTAGCGCGCCGAGCTCGCCGGGGACGTCCACGTCGGCGTGCTCGAGTCCGAGGGCGGTGCCCGGGTCGCCCGCGTGGATCTGGGGGGTGAGGGCGACGCGGGTACCGGGGTCGAGGCTGCCGTGGGCGACGCCCAGGAGCCGGCGGACGACGGTGTCGGGGTCGTGGGCCACGTCGTCCAGGACGGACCCGACGACGGCGTGCACCCCGGGCGCGGTCAGGCCGTAGGTGCCGGGGCGCAGCGAGGCCAGGCAGCGGGTCAGTGCGACGCGGCCCGGGGCGGTGGAGTGGACGCTCAGCCTGGGCCCGCCGGGCAGGGGGCGGCCGGGGCGCAGGGCGGCGTCCGCGGCGCAGCGGCCTGCCGCGACGGCGGCCGCGCCGGCGCCGACGAGGGTGGTGGCGACGGCCGCGGCCGTCGCAGTGGCGGTACGCACCGCTCCAGTGTCGAGGCGGGAGCGCGGGCGGGCCACCGGGGGCCCGGTCGGGCTTTCCGACCGCCGGGAAGCGGAACGTCGACGGCGGGGGCCGGGGCCGGTGCCGTGGGGGCCCGTCGACAAGGCCTCCGCCCGGCGTGATGTGGATCACTTCCGGCTCCGCTTCGGGGCGGGTCCGGGCACCCGCGGGCCGGCCGGGAAGGTTCGTTAACCCCGCTTTGACATGCATTAATCGACATATGGACCATGAAACCGGGACGAAGATCGGGACGGGGGGCCACCCCGGTACATCGCTCCGACGATGTCAGTTCATCTTCCGTTCACCCAGGTTGCCTACGGTCGGCGAGCCACTGACGCCAAACAGAAGCCTGGGTAAATGGAGCACATAACGCTTCTCCTCGGGATCGTGATCATCACCGCTCTCGTGTTCGACTTCACGAACGGTTTCCACGACACAGCCAACGCGATGGCGACCACCATCTCGACCGGCGCCCTCAAGCCCAAGACGGCGGTGGCAATGTCCGCCGTGCTCAACCTCGTCGGCGCTTTCCTGTCCGTGGAGGTCGCCAAGACGATCTCCAAGGGCCTCGTCAACGAAGAGGGCATCCAGCCCGAAGTGATCTTCGCCGCCCTCGTCGGCGCGATCCTGTGGAACCTCGTGACCTGGCTGGTCGGACTGCCCTCCAGCTCGTCGCACGCCCTGATGGGCGGTCTGATCGGTGCCGCGGTCGCCTCCGCCGGCCTCGGCGCCGTCAACGGCGACGTCGTCGTCACCAAGGTGCTCATCCCGGCCGTCGCCGCGCCGCTCGTGGCCGGTGTGGCCTCGATGCTGGCCGCCCGGGTCACCTACAAGCTCGGTGGCCACGTCGGCGAGAAGACCTCCGCCAAGGGCTACCGCGCCGGTCAGATCGCCTCCGCCGGCCTCGTCTCCCTCGCGCACGGCACCAACGACGCGCAGAAGACCATGGGCATCATCACGCTGGCGCTCGTCGCCGGCGGCGCCCTGCACCCCGGTGCGAACCCGCCGGTCTGGGTCATCGTCTCGGCCGGTGTGGCCATCGCCCTCGGCACCTACCTGGGCGGCTGGCGCATCATCCGCACCATGGGCAAGGGCCTGACCGACCTCCAGCCGCAGCAGGGCTTCGCCGCCCAGACCTCGGCCGCGAGCGTCATCCTGGCCTCCTCCAGCCTCGGCTTCTCCCTCTCCACCACCCACGCCTGCTCCGGCGCGGTCATGGGTGCCGGCCTGGGACGCAAGGGCGGCGTGGTCCGCTGGTCCACGGCCACCCGCATGTTCGTCGCGTGGGGCCTGACCCTGCCGGCCGCCGCCCTGGTCTCCGCGCTCGCCGAGATGGTCATGCGCACCGGCGACGTCGGCATCGCCGCCGTCACGGTCTTCCTGGTCGGCTCCTGCCTGGCGATCTGGCTGATCTCGCGCCGCAAGGTCGTCGACCACAACAACGTCAACGACGTGCAGCCGGCCGACGCCGAGGCCCCGGGCGTGGTCACCACGGCCATGGCCGCCGTCACCGTCCCGCCGACCGCCGCCGCCGTGGCGGGCGAGGAGCTGAAGGCCACCATCCCGGCGCCCTCCTCGCCGACCCCCGCGGCCCCCGCGGCCACGGTCTGACCCCGAGAACGACAGAGGAATCCGCAGTATGAAGATCGACTGGGCAGCCCTCGGCTCCGTCTTCGGGGTCAGCCTCTCCGCCACCGTCGCCCTCGTGGCCCTGTTCACCCTGGGCCTGGTGGGCCTGTCGAAGCACGAGGCAGCCGCAGAGCAGGGCGGAGCCGCCACCCTGGCCCGCAGCGGTGCGTACGCCTGCTTCGCGGTCGTCGCCGCGGCCGTCGCGTACGGCATCTACCTGATCGTCAGCTGACGACGGCGCACATCACGCGCGAAAGCTCCCTCCGGGTCCTCCGGGGGGAGCTTTCCCGTGCCCGCGACCGTACCCGTGGCCCTGCCCGTGGCCCTGCCCGTGGCCGTGTCCGTGTCAGCCGTGTGTGACCTGCCTCGCCGCAGGTCAACGGCGAGTTGACGGGCGTTCGCGGTGCGTGGTGGACTGCCCGAGCCATCACGGCGGCATGGAGAGGAAGTCCGGTGCGATTCCGGCGCGGTCCCGCCACTGTCACCGGGGCGCACGCGGCACGTGCGGCCCGGGAGCCAGGAACTCTCGCCGCCGGACACGTCGAACCAGGGCGCGGACCCTGAGTGAGGACATACCAGCAACCATGCGTGCCGATCGCGTCTTCGCGTACGGCGCCACGGCGGGCCTGATCGGCGACCGGATCCTCGGCGATCCGCGCCGCGGGCACCCCGTGGCCGCTTTCGGACGGGCCGCCGCCGCCGTCGAACGCGCCCTGTGGCGCGACGACCGCGCCCGCGGCGCCGTCCACACCCTCGTCTGCGTGGGGGGCGCGGCCGCCGTCGGCGCGTTGGCCGCCCGCGCCGTGCGGTCCCGGTCCGCGGCTGCCCGGATCGCCGTCACCGCCGCCGCCACCTGGGCCGTCGTCGGCGGCACCACGCTGGGCCGGGAGGCCCGCGCCATCGGCGGGGCGCTCGCCGCCGGGGACGCCGAGGTGGCCCGCGAGCGGCTGCCGCACCTGTGCGGGCGCGACCCGCAGGCCCTGGACGAACAACAGATGGCCCGCGCCGTCGTGGAGTCGGTGGCCGAGAACACCTCCGACGCCGTGGTCGGGGCCCTGGTGTGGGGCGCCGTCGCGGGCGTGCCCGGGCTGCTGGCCTTCCGCGCGGTGAACACCCTCGACGCGATGGTCGGCCACAAGTCGCCCCGCCACCTGCGCTACGGCTGGGCCTCCGCCCGGCTCGACGATCTCGCGGGCTGGCCGGGCGCCCGGCTGACCGCGCTGGCGGCCGTGGCCGCCGGTCCGGACCGGCGGGGCGCCGTACGGGCCTGGCGCGCCGACGCCGCACAGCACCCGAGCCCCAACGCCGGGCCGGTGGAAGCCTCCTTCGCGGGCGCCCTTGGCGTACGGCTGGGCGGCACCCTCTCGTACGGCGGGCGGGTCGAGCACCGGGCCGTCCTGAACGGCGCGGCGGGTCGGCCGGTGGAGCTCGCGGACATCGAACGGGCGGTACGGCTCTCGCAGCAGGTGACGTGGCTGGCGCTGGGGGCCTGCGTGGCACTGCGGTACGCGCTGTCGCGCCGGCCGGGGAAGCGGACGTCGGGGAAGGGACGGGCATGAGCGGCGCGAAGCGGGCGGGGGGACTCCTCGTCGCCGGTACGACGTCGGACGCGGGCAAGAGCGTGGTCACGGCGGGCATCTGCCGCTGGCTGGCCCGCACGGGCGTGAAGGTGGCGCCGTTCAAGGCGCAGAACATGTCGCTCAACTCGTTCGTGACCCGCGAGGGCGCCGAGATCGGGCGGGCGCAGGCCATGCAGGCGCAGGCCGCGGGCGTCGAGCCGACCGCGCTGATGAATCCGGTCCTGCTCAAGCCGGGCAGCGACCGCAGCAGCCAGGTGGTGCTGCTGGGCAAGCCGGTGGGCGAGATGAGCGCGCGCGGCTACCACGGCGGCCGGCAGGAGCAGTTGCTCGGCGTGGTCACGGACTGCCTGGAGCAGCTGCGGGGCACGTATGACGCCGTGATCTGCGAGGGGGCGGGCAGTCCGGCCGAGATCAACCTGCGCCGGACCGACATCGTGAACATGGGGATCGCGCGGGCCGCGCGCTTCCCGGTGGTCGTGGTCGGCGACATCGACCGGGGCGGCGTCTTCGCCTCGTTCTTCGGGACGACGGCACTGCTGTCCGAGCAGGACCAGTCCCTGATCGCCGGATACCTGGTGAACAAGTTCCGCGGTGACGTGTCGCTGCTGGAGCCGGGCATGGAGATGCTCCGGTCCCTCACCGGCCGGGCCACGTACGGGGTCCTGCCGTACCGGCACGGGCTCGGCATCGACGAGGAGGACGGCCTGCGGGTCTCCCTGCGCGGCGCGGTGCGCGAATCGGTCGTCGCCCCGCCGGTCGGCGAGGACGTGCTGCGGGTCGCGGTCTGCGCGGTGCCGCTGATGTCGAACTTCACGGACGTCGACGCGCTGGCGGCGGAACCGGGCGTGGTGGTGCGGTTCGTGGACCGGGCCGAGGAACTGGCCGACGCCGACCTGGTCGTGGTCCCCGGCACCCGCGGCACGGTGAAGGCCCTCCAGTGGCTGCGCGAGCGCGGGCTCGCCGAGGCGCTGGTGCGGCGGGCCGCGGAGGGCCGGCCGGTGCTCGGCATCTGCGGCGGCTTCCAGGCGCTCGGCGAACGGATCGAGGACGAGGTCGAGTCGAAGGCCGGCGTGGTCGAGGGCCTCGGACTGCTGCCGGTCCGGGTCCGGTTCGCCAAGGAGAAGACCCTGGCCCGGCCGACCGGCTCGGCGCTGGGTGAGCCGGTCGACGGCTACGAGATCCACCACGGCGTGGCCGAGGTGCTGGGCGGGGAGCCGTTCCTGGACGGCTGCCGGGTCGGCGCGGTGTGGGGAACCCACTGGCACGGCTCGCTGGAGTCGGACGCCTTCCGCCGGGCCTTCCTGCGCGAGGTCGCGGCCGCGGCCGGCCGCCGCTTCGTCCCGGCCCCGGACACCTCCTTCGCGGGGCTCCGGGAGGAGCAGCTCGACCTGCTCGGTGACCTCATCGAGGAACACGCCGACACCGG
Organism: Streptomyces sp. NPDC127106; assembly: GCF_042677605.1. NCBI lineage: Bacteria > Bacillati > Actinomycetota > Actinomycetes > Kitasatosporales > Streptomycetaceae > Streptomyces > Streptomyces sp. NPDC127106. Next base: position 64,288 of record NZ_JBHXTC010000019.1, read on the forward strand.
AGCCCTGCTCCGCCTCATCGAGGCCGGCGCCCCGACGGGCCTGCCCTTCCTCCCGCCGGGGGCACCGTGACCCCCACCGTCCCCGCACGTGCGGGGAGCACAGGAGCACCCCGACCAGGTGGTCGGGCAGCAGCGGACCAGCCCTGCCGGGGCAGGGAGCGTGCAGCCGGTCCGGTTCCCCCCGGACGCCTGAGCGTGCGCATCGACGACAAGCCACTCGAAGGAGTGATCGGTTCATGAGCAGCGCCCTCTTCCCCTTCTCGGCCGTGGTCGGCCAGGACGACCTCCGGCTGGCGCTGCTGCTCAACGCCGTCAGCCCGGCGGTCGGCGGGGTGCTGGTGCGCGGCGAGAAGGGCACGGCCAAGTCCACGGCGGTGCGTGCGCTGGCCGCCGTGCTGCCGGAGGTCGACGTCGTGCCCGGCTGCCGCTTCAGCTGCGCGCCCGCCGTCCCGGACCCGGCCTGCCCCGACGGACCCCACGAGCCGGGCCCCGGTACGGCACGGCCCGCCCGGATGGTGGAGCTGCCCGTCGGCGCCTCCGAGGACCGCCTGGTCGGCGCGCTCGACATCGAACGGGCCCTCGCCGACGGGGTGAAGGCCTTCGAGCCGGGCCTGCTCGCGGCCGCGCACCGCGGCATCCTCTACGTCGACGAGGTCAATCTGCTCCATGACCACTTGGTGGACTCGTTGTTGGACGCCGCCGCCATGGGCAGTTGCCACATCGAGCGCGAGGGCGTGTCCGTCCGGCACGCCGCCCGGTTCCTCCTCGTCGGCACCATGAACCCGGAGGAGGGCGAGCTGCGGCCGCAGCTGCTCGACCGGTTCGGACTGACCGTCGAGGTCGCCGCCTCCCGGGAGCCGGAGCAGCGTGTCGAGGTGGTCCGGCGCAGGCTCGCCTACGAGGACGCCCCGGCCGACTTCGCCGCCCGCTGGGCCGGTGACGAGGCCGCGGTACGGGCCCGGGTGGTCACCGCACGGGCCCTGCTGCCGAAGGTCCGGCTGGGCGACAAGGCGCTGCTGATGATCGCGGCGGTCTGTGCCGGGTTCGAGGTGGACGGCATGCGCGCCGACATCGTGATGGCCCGCACGGCGACGGCGCTGGCCGCCTTGGCCGGGCGTACGGCGGTGCTGAAGGAGGACGTGCGGCAGGCCGCGCTGCTGGCCCTCCCCCACCGCCGTCGACGGGCGCCCTTCGACGCGCCGGGTCTCGACGAGGAGAAGCTCGACGAGATCCTGGACGGCTTCGCCGACGACGAGCCCGATCCGGATCCCGAGCCGGATCCCGAGCCCGAGCCGGGCCCGGAGGGCCCGGAGGATCCGGACGACGGCGGCCCCGGTGACGGCGGCGACGACCCGAACGGCGGCGGGGTTCCCCCGCAGGGCGGTCCGGAAGGGCCGGAGGCCGCCGACGCCCCCGATGCTCCGGAGGCCGCGGACGCCCCCGCCCCCGCCCCGCAGCCCGCCGCCGGGCAGGGCGGGGACGCCCCCGAACAGGCGGCCGTACGGGCCGGCGAGCCGTTCCGGACGAAGATGCTCAGCGTGCCGGGCCTCGGGGAGGGCGCGTCCGGCCGCCGCTCGCGCGCCCGCACCGCGCACGGCCGTACCACCGGCGCCCAGCGCCCGCGCGGCCAGCTGACGAAGCTGCACCTGGCCGCGACCCTGCACGCGGCCGCCCCGCACCAGAAGGCGCGCGGGCGCAGCGGCCGCGGGCTCGTGCTCCGCAAGGACGATCTGCGCCAGGCCACCCGGGAGGGCCGCGAGGGCAACCTCGTGCTCTTCGTGGTCGACGCCTCCGGCTCGATGGCGGCCCGGCAGCGCATGGGCGCCGTCAAGGGTGCCGTGCTGTCTCTGCTGCTGGACGCCTACCAGCGGCGCGACAAGGTCGGCCTGATCACTTTCCGGGGTGCCGGCGCGGACCTCGCACTGCCGCCGACCTCCTCGGTGGACGCGGCCGCGGCCCGGCTGGACCGGCTGCCGACCGGCGGCCGCACCCCGCTCGCCTCGGGTCTGCTGAAGGCCCGTGAGGTGCTGCGGACCGAGCGGCTGCGGGATCCGAGCCGCCGCCCGCTGCTGGTGGTGGTCACCGACGGGCGGGCCACTTCGGCCGGCGTCCTCGGCGGTGACGCCCGCGCGCTCGCGGCGCGCAGTGCCAGGCTGCTGGCGGCCGACGGGGTGGCCTCGGTGGTCGTGGACTGCGAGACGGGGCCGGTCCGGCTGGGACTGGCCGGGGCGCTGGCCGCGGACCTCGGCGGGCCGGCCGTGACGCTGGAGGGGCTGCGGGCCGATGCGCTGGCCGGGCTCGTGAAGAACGTACGCACGTCGGCGATGTCGTCGTCGTCACCGCACACCAACAGGAGGGCCGCGTAATGCCGCAGGGACAGCCGACCGTCATCCCGAACGACGGACTCACCACCCGCCAGCGCCGCAACCGCCCGCTCGTCCTGGTCCACACCGGGCCGGGCAAGGGCAAGTCGACGGCGGCGTTCGGGCTCGCGCTGCGCGCCTGGAACCAGGGCTGGCCCATCGGGGTGTTCCAGTTCGTCAAGTCGGCGAAGTGGAAGGTCGGCGAGGAGAACGCGCTGAAGGTGCTCGGCGCCTCCGGCGAGGGCGGCCCCGTCGTCTGGCACAAGATGGGCGAGGGCTGGTCCTGGGTCCAGCGGGACGCACAGCTCGACAACGAGCAGGCGGCCAAGGAGGGCTGGGAGCAGGTCAAGCGGGACCTGGCCGCCGAGACGCACCGGCTGTACGTGCTGGACGAGTTCGCGTACCCGATGAAATGGGGCTGGATCGACGTCGACGAGGTCATCGAGGTGCTCCGCAACCGGCCGGGCACCCAGCACGTGGTGATCACGGGCCGGGACGCACCGGAGAAGCTGATGGAGTTCGCCGACCTCGTCACGGAGATGACGAAGGTCAAGCACCCGATGGACGAGGGCCAGAAGGGCCAGAAGGGCATCGAGTGGTGACCTCGCAGGCGTTCGGCGTCCCGCGCCTGGTGATCGCCGCGCCCTCGTCGGGCAGCGGCAAGACCACCGTGGCGACGGGCCTGATGGCGGCCTTCGCGGGGCGCGGCCTGGCCGTGTCCCCGCACAAGGCCGGCCCCGACTACATCGACCCCGGGTACCACGCGCTGGCGACGGGGCGGCCGGGGCGCAACCTCGATGCGTTCCTGTGCGGGCCGGAGCTGGTCGGACCGCTGTTCGCGCACGGGGCGGCGGGCTGTGACCTCGCGATCGTCGAGGGCGTGATGGGGCTGTACGACGGAGCCGCGGGCCGCGGTGAACTGGCGTCGACTGCGCAGGTGGCGAAGCTGCTGCGGGCACCGGTGGTGCTCGTGGTGGACGCCTCCTCGCAGTCGCGCTCGGTGGCGGCGCTGGTGCACGGGTTCGCGTCGTTCGACCCGCAGGTGCGGCTCGGCGGGGTGATCCTGAACAAGGTCGGGTCCGACCGGCACGAGGCGATGCTGCGGGAGGCGCTGGAGGAGGCGGGCACCCCGGTGCTGGGCGTCCTGCGGCGGGCGCCGCAGGTGTCGGCGCCGTCGCGGCACCTGGGTCTGGTGCCGGTGGCCGAGCGCCGGGCGGACGCGATGGCCTCGGTGGCGGCGCTGGCGGAGCAAGTCCGGGCCGGCTGCGACCTGGAGGCCCTGCTGGCGCTGGCCCGGTCGGCGCCGCCGCTGCACGGCGCCGCCTGGTCGCCGGAGCGGGCCCTGGCCGAAGGCGGTGCGTCGGCCGCGGGCGCCGGACTTGCCACGGGGGACGGGCTCGCCGTGGCCGACGGGCTTGTCGCGGGCGGGAGTTCGGGCCCGGGTGCGGGGCGGCCCGTGGTCGCCGTCGCCGGAGGGGCGGCGTTCACGTTCTCGTACGCCGAGCACGCCGAGCTGCTCACCGCGGCCGGCGCCGAGGTCGTCCCCTTCGACCCGCTGCGCGACGAGCAGCTGCCCGAGCACACCGCGGGCCTGGTGATCGGCGGCGGGTTCCCGGAGGTGTACGCTCCCGACCTCGCCGCCAACGAGCCGCTCCGCAAGGCCGTCGCGGAGTTCGCCGCGGCGGGCGGGCCGATCGCCGCCGAGTGCGCCGGGCTGCTGTACCTGGCACGGAGCCTCGACGGGAAGCCCATGTGCGGGGTGCTGGACGCCGACGCGCGGATGTCGGAGCGCCTGACCCTCGGCTACCGCGAGGCCGTGGCCGTGTCGGACAGCCCCCTCGCGGCGGCCGGTACCCGGCTGCGCGGCCACGAGTTCCACCGCACGGTGGTCGAGCCGGGTGCGGGCGAGGCCCCCGCCTGGGGGTTCACGCATCCGGAGCGGCGCGTCGAGGGGTTCGTCCGGCAGGGCGTGCACGCCAGCTACCTGCACACCCACTGGGCGGCGGAGCCCTCCGTCGCCCGCCGCTTCACCGCAGCGGCGGCGGCCCACCCGTGAGCTCATTCCGCCAGGCCCACCACGAGCCAGATCCCGGCCACCCCGCCCACCGTGCACAGCAGCGTGGACAGGGCGGGGTGCTCGTGGTGCGCCTCGGGCAGGATCTCGGCGGCCGCGAGGTAGAGCAGTGCCCCGCCGAAGAAGCCGAGGTACGCCCCGAGCGGTTCCTCCGGAAGGGTGAACAGCACAGTGGACGCCGCGCCCACCACCGGGGCCGCGGCGTCCGCCAGCAGCATCAGCTGGGCCCGGCGGCGGGCGTTCCCGTACACGCGGGTGAGGGTGTACGTGTTGAAGCCGTCGGCGAAGTCGTGGGTGACCACGGCCAGCGCCACGGCCGCCCCCATCCCCCCGCTGACCTGGAAGGCCGCGCCCAGGGCCACCCCGTCGGCAAGGCTGTGGACGACCATTGCCGCGGCCGCCGTGAGGCCGACCTGCGGGATCCGTCCGTTCTCGGCGCCGTGCGCCGCGTGGCGTACGGCGAGCAGGCGCTCCCCGACGTGCGCGGTGAGGAAGCCGGCCACGAAGAGCAGCAGGGCGAGCGGGACCCCGAACAGCGGGCGGCCGGCGGCCTCCAGCGACTCGGGCAGCAGGTCGAGGCCGACCACGCCGAGCATCAGCCCGCCGGCCAGGCCCAGGACGAGGTGGCGGCGGTCGTTGACGCGCTGCGCCGTCCACCCGCCCGCGAGGGTCATCAGGAACGCGCCCAGCGCCACGATCACGGCCATGTGCCCCTGAATACCGACTCCGGGCCGCGCGTGCACATCCGTGGGCGGTCCGCGGGCGACGCACCATTGACGACTACGGAGGGGGCTTGATCCCGGTGGGTGACTACGCGACGCAGCTGGTGGTCGGGGTCGGCGGACGGGCCGGGGTGTCCGTGGCCGAGGTCTGCGCCCTGGTCGAGGAGACGCTGCGCGGGGCCGGGCTGTCCGCGGGCGCGGTGAAGGCGCTGGCCACGGTGGAGTCGAAGGCCTGCGAGGCGGGGATCACGGGCGCGGCGGAACGTTTCGGCGTACCGCTGCTCAGCTACCCGGCCGAGCAGCTGGCCGGGATCGCCGTGCCCCACCCCTCGGACGCGGTGCGCGACGCCGCCGGCACCTCCTCGGTGGCGGAGGCCGCCGCGCTCGCGACGGGCGGCGAACTCCTCGTCCCGAAGCGGCGGTCGGTGGCCGCGACGTGCGCGGTGGCCACGGCGCAGGCGCACGACCTGCGGCACCACGGGGACGCGGAGGTGCGGGGCGACGGGGCGTCGCTGGTGGACCTCGCGGTGAACGTACGGGCGCACATGCCCCCGGCCTGGCTCAAGCAGCGCATCGCGGCTTCGCTCGGCGCCCTCTCCGCGTACCCCGACGGGCGCGCGGCCCGCGCGGCGGTGGCGGACCGGCACGGGCTGCCGGTCGAGCGGGTGCTGTTGACGGCCGGGGCCGCGGAGGCGTTCGTCCTCATCGCGCGGGCCCTGGACGCGCAGTGGCCGGTGGTGGTGCACCCGCAGTTCACGGAGCCGGAGGCGGCGCTGCGGGACGCGGGGCACCAGGTGGAGCGGGTGGTGCTGCGCGCGGCGGACGGGTTCCGGCTGGACCCGGCGGCGGTGCCGGAGGAGGCGGACCTGGTGGTGGTCGGCAATCCGACCAACCCGACGTCGGTCCTGCACCCGGCGGCGACCCTGGCCGCGCTGGCCCGGCCGGGCCGGATCCTGGTCGTGGACGAGGCGTTCATGGACGCCGTCCCGGGCGAGCGGGAGGCGCTGGCCGGGCGGACGGACGTCCCGGGCCTGGTGGTGCTGCGGAGCCTGACGAAGACGTGGGGGCTGGCGGGGCTGCGGATCGGCTATGTGCTGGCCGAGCCGGAGGTGATCGCGAAGCTGGAGGCCGCGCAGCCGCTGTGGCCGGTCTCGACGCCGGCCCTGGTGGCGGCAGAGGCGTGTGTGACGCCGGAGGCGCTGGCAGAGGCGGAGGCCTACGCCCGGCAGATCGCGGTGGACCGGGCCCATCTGCTGGCCGGGCTCACCGAGTTCGAGGAGATCACGGTGTCGGGGGTGGCGGAGGGCCCGTTCGTGCTGATCCGCGTACCGGGGGCGGCGGAGGTCCGCGCCCGCCTGCGGAACCTCGGCTTCGCGGTCCGCCGCGGGGACACCTTCCCGGGCCTGGACGACTCCTGGCTCCGGCTGGCGGTGCGCGACCGGGCGACGACGGGCCGCCTGCTACAGGCCTTGGACCACGCCCTCGCCCTGACGGCCCACGCAGCCGGGGCAGGGCTCTGACCTGCGCTGAAGCCGAATCCGGCGGGCCTGCCCGATTGCCGTGCGGGGCCGTGTGGGTGATGATCTGCTCATCGGCACGGAGGCACGGGGGATCCGCAGTGAAGGCAGCCGCCAAGGCAGGCGTCGCAGTGGCAGGACTGGCAGTGGTGGGCGGCGCGGTGTTCGCCGTCCCGACCCTGCTCGACAGGGGCGGGGAGGACGGCGGCGCGTCCGGCGAACAGCGGCTCGCCGGCGGCAAGACCGGTCAGGGCAAGGGGAAGGGCAAGGACCAGGCGGGGCCTGCCGCGCCGGCCGACGCCCGCCCGTTCACGCTGCTCGCGACCGGCGACACCATCCCGTACCCGTCGATCATCCAGCAGGCGGCGGACGATGCGAAGGGCAGCGGCCAGAGCCACGACTTCCGCAAGGTACTCGCCGGGGTCAAGCCCCTGGTGGCCGCCGCCGACCTGGCGATATGCCACCACGAGATACCGTACGGCCGGCCCGGCGGCCCCTACACCGGGTACCCGGCCTTCAAGGCCCCGCACCAGTTGGCCGACGCGTTGAAGGACGCCGGCTACGACAGCTGCTCGACCGGATCGAACCACACGCTGGACGACGGCTACGACGGTCTCGTCCGCACCCTCGACCACCTCGACCGGGTCGGCATCAAGCACGTCGGCTCGGCCCGCAGCGCCGAGGAGGCCAAGGCCCCGGCGGTGCTCTCCGCGGGCGGCGCCAAGGTCGCCCAGCTGGACTACACGTACGGCACGAACGGCATTCCGCTCCCGGCCGGCAAGCCGTGGGCCGTCAACCTCCTCGACCAGAACCGGATCATCGCCGACGCGCGGGCGGCGCGGGCGGCCGGGGCGCACGTGGTCGTCCTCAGCATCCACTGGGGCACCGAGTGGCAGACGGCTCCCGACCAGCAGCAGCGCGATCTGGCGCAGGCCCTGACCGCCTCCCGCGGTCCGGACGGCCTCCCCGACATCGATCTGATCCTCGGCACGCACAACCACGTGCCGCAGCCCTACGAGAAGATCAACGGCACCTGGGTGGTCTTCGGCATGGGCGACCAGATCGCGAGTTTCTACGAGCCCGAGAAGCTGCGCGGCAACATGTCGTCGATCCCCCGGTTCACCTTCGCCCCGTCGGCCGCGCACCCGGGCCGCTGGGAGGTGGTCAAGGCCGAGTACCTGACCCAGTTCTCGGACCGGGGCGGTCCGTTCCGCGTCGTGTGCACCTCCTGCGCCGCCGACGGCGGCGGGTCCGGCGCCGCCAAGCGGTCGGAGTACGCGGCGGTCGACAAGCAGATCAGCGAGGCCGTGCTGTCGCGCGGAGCCGACAAGCAGGGCCTGCAGCACGCGACGCGCTGAACCGGCCCGCCCCCTCCAGCCGGGCCGGGTCCGCGCCGCGTGCTGCGGTGCTGCCGCGCCCGGTGCTACTGGGTGCGGCTGCGCCGGTGCTACTGGGTGCGGCTGCGCCGGTGCTACTGGGTGCGGCTGCGCCGGGTCGCGACGAGCGCGACCGCTCCGATGCCGAGCAGCACCAGCGCGCCGCCGGCGACGTACGGGGTGAGCGAACCGCCGCCGGTCTCGGCCAGGTTGGCGTCCGTGGTGATGCCCGCCCCGGTGCCGGAGGCGCCGGTCTGCGCCTTGAGGTCGGGCTGTCCGCCCGTGTCGGCGGCGGGCTTGGCGGCGGGGCCGGCGGAGGGGGGCGGCCCGGCCGGGGACTCGCACCGCGACTCCGCGAGGACGATCTCGCCGTCGACCTGCGCCACGTTCAGGTCCAGCGGGTTCACCGACACCTTGAGGCGAAGCGCGGCCGCGGCGGCGGTGGTGGAAGTGGTCTCCTTGGCGGAGAGCTCCAGGTGGACCAGGCCGACCCGGGGGACCTCCACCTTGGTCGGGCCGCCCGCGGAGAGGGTGACCTTCTTGCCGAGCACGGTGGCCGCGCCGAGCACGTTGGCTTCGGCCTGCGGCTTCTTCCCGGCCTCGCAGACGGCCTTGGAGGTGACCTTCTCCACCTCGATCAGGGAGAGCGCGGGCAGGCCGGGTACATGCACCTCGGCGTGGGCCAGGTTGGCCTCGGCCACGGCGCGCTGCTTGTCCGCGGTGGCCTTCGAGGTGGCCACGTCGGCGCGGAGCACGCTGACCGGCTTTCCCCCCTCGGCCCCGTCCACGGCGACGGTGAGGGCGGTCTTCTCGGCGGTCGCCGGGGCGCTGACCTCGTTCAGGCTGGTCTTCAGCGGGATGTGCACGGCCTTGTTGAGCAGGCCCACGTCCAGTCCGGCGCGCAGCACGGCGGCGCCGGCCTTGCCCTCGCCCGCGCCGGCGGCGCCCGCACCGGCGCCCGTGGCGGCGGCGGGCGGGGCGGTGAGCAGGGCGACCGCCCCCGCGGCGAGCAGGGCGGCCGCGGGCGTGCGGAAGGTGTTGCGGTTCACGGTGGGAAACCCCCAGGGAGACGGGAGCCGTCGCGCGCCAATGGGGGACATCGCGCCCGAACGGCCTACTACCCCGGGAATCCTTTACGCACGGAGAGTGAAGGGACAGCCACCTGGGGTGAGTTCATCCCAACGGGTGGTTTCCACGCACGCATTCGATTAGTTGCGCATCGCAAGCCATGGAAGTTCCCTTCCGTCACACGCACGTACGGGCTGCCGCCGCACCGAAGCCCGATCGTCCGTGCACAACGACGCCGGGACGCCCGGGTCACTTCGACGTCAACCGCGACGTCAACCGTGGCGTCAACCGCGACGTCAACTGAGGTGGTCGGCCGTCGGCGGCAACCCAGGGGCGCACCGCCGTACCGCGCTCAGCCGCGGACCGTGCCGTTCACGACCACCCGCAGCGGCTGCGCCAGCGCCCGCACGTCCGCCCGCGGGTCGGTGCCGTAGACCACGAGGTCCGCGGGCGCGCCCTCGGCGAGCCCCGGCCGGCCGAGCCACTCGCGTGCCGCCCACGTCGTCGCCGACAGGGCCTCCAGGGGTGGGATCCCGGCCCGCACCAGCTCCGAGACCTCGTCCGCGACCAGGCCGTGCGGGAGGGAGCCGCCCGCGTCCGTGCCGACGTACACCGCGATGCCCGCGTCCCAGGCCGCGCGCACGGTGTCGTACCGGCGCTCGTGCAACCTCCGCATGTGCGCCGACCAGCGGGGGAACTTGGCCTCGCCGCCCGCCGCCAGCTTCGGGAACGTGGCGATGTTGACCAGGGTCGGGACGATCGCGACCCCGCGCTCCGCGAACAGCGGGATCGTGTCCTCGGTGAGCCCGGTGGCGTGCTCGATGCAGTCGATGCCCGCCTCGACCAGGTCGCGCAGCGAGTCCTCCGCGAAGCAGTGCGCGGTGACCCGGGCGCCCAGCCGGTGCGCCTCGGCGATGGCCGCCTCGACCTCGTCGCGCGGCCAACAGGCCGTCAGGTCCCCGGCGTCGCGGTCGATCCAGTCCCCGACCAGCTTCACCCAGCCGTCACCGCGCCGCGCCTCGCGGCCGACGTACGCGACGAGGTCGGCGGGCTCGATCTCGTGGGCGTAGTTGCGGATGTAGCGGCGGGTGCGGGCGATGTGCCGGCCAGCCCGGATGATCTTCGGCAGGTCGTCCCGGTCGTCGATCCACCGGGTGTCGGAGGGGGAACCGGCGTCGCGGATGAGCAGGGTGCCGGCGTCGCGGTCGGTGAGGGCCTGCCGTTCTGCGGTCTCCGCGTCGACCGGGCCGTGGGCGTCCAGCCCCACGTGGCAGTGCGCGTCGACCAGGCCCGGCAGGACCCAGCCGGACACCGTGGTCGTCCCGCGGGCACCGGCCGGGCGCTCGTAGGAGATCCGGCCGCCGACCACCCAGAGCTCGTCGCGCACGTCGTCGGGTCCGACGAGCACCCGCCCCTTCACATGCAGCACGTCATCGGTCATGCCCGCACTGTACGTCCGCGGTCAACAGGCCCGTCCGGCACCCCGTCGAGCCGCCGGCCCCGTTCGCGGCCGGAGGCGGCGCGCTCGCCGGGGAGCTGCTCCGGGTCACGCGCCGGGCGGGTTCAGGACTGCGGGACCGCGCAGGCCCCGTCGGGCTCGCACGCGTCGGCGGCGGGGGCGACCCGGGTCAGCTCCCGGCCGGCCCAGGCCTGCTCCAGGGCGCGGGTGAACACCTCGGCCGGCTGCCCGCCGGAGATGCCGTAACGGCGGTCCAGGACGAAGAACGGCACGGCGTTGGCACCGAGTTCGGCCGCCTCCTGCTCGTCGGCCCGTACCTGCTCGGCGTACGCGGAGTCGTCCGCGAGGACGGCGCGGACCTCGGCCTCCTCCAGCCCGGCCTCGACGCCGAGTGCGACCAGCACCGCGGGGTCGAAGACGGACCGCTCCTCGGCGAAGTTCGCGCGGAAGGCCAGGTCGAGCAGCTCCTCCTGGCGGCCGCGGGCGGCGGCCAGGTGCAGGAGCCGGTGGATGTCGAACGTGTTGCCGTGGTCGCGGCCCTCGGTGCGGTACTCCAGGCCCTCGGCACGGGCGGTCGCCGCGACGTGCTCCTCCATGCCGCGCGCCTCGTCGAGGGTGCGGCCGTACTTCTTGGCGAGCATCTCCACGACGGGTGCGGTGACGCCCTTGGCGCCGCTCGGGTCGAGCTCGAAGGACCGGAAGACGACCTCCACCTCGTCGCGGTGCGCGAAGCCGGCCAGCCCCTTGGCGAAGCGGGCCTTGCCGATGTAGCACCACGGGCAGGCGATGTCGCTCCAGATCTCGACGCGCATGTTCCTTCTTCTCTCGGTTCAGGTGGACGCCCCGGCGAAGGACCGAGGCGGTTTCACGTTCAACCACCACCCGGAGCGTCTCATTCCCCGGACAGGGGTCCGATCTGCAGCATGAGCGTGAGGTGCGTGCCGGACCGGGGGACGGCGGGGTCCGGGCGCCAGCCGTGGCGGGCGTAGAAGGCCTGGGCGCGGAGGTTGTGCTCGTACACCTCCAACCGGGCCCGGTCGACACCGGCGGCGCGCCAGGCGTCGAGGCAGGCTGCGTGCAGGGCGGCGCCGACGCCCCTCCGCCAGTGCACCGGGTCGACGTGGAGCTGGGTCAGGGTGGTCTCCCCCGTCGCGGTGCGGAAGGCGGCGACCCCGGTGAGCCGGCCGTCCTCCTCGGCGCACAGCACCCTCCCCTCGGCTTCGGTGCGGGCCACGGCGCGGGACCAGCCCTCGCGGGACGCCGCGAGTTCGGCTGCGCCCGCGTAGGCCTCTTCGGGCAGGCGGCCCCGGTAGTAGGTGGCACGGGCCCGGGTGTGGAGCGCGGCTATGGCATCGACGTCGGCGGGATGCGCGGCTCTGATCATGGATCGTGAAACGCGGGGGGGGGGCCCGCGGCGGGGCCGGCGCCGCGCGCGGGGGTGGGGGGGGCGGGGCGCGAGGGGCAGAGCGCGCCACACGAAAAGGAGGTGAGGG
>NZ_JBHXTC010000019.1:76369-85919 GCF_042677605.1 Streptomyces sp. NPDC127106
CGCCCTCCCGACCGCCGGTGTGTTCAGGGGGCCGCGCGGGCCCGCGGGCGGGTCCCCGCCGCGCGCGAGGGTGGTGCGGGGGCCGGCTACTTCTTCAGCCAGGCGTCCATCATCTTCTGGGCGATGGGGGCGGCCAGCCGGCCGCCACCGATCTCGGACCGGTCGGTGTCCGAGTTCTCGATCATCACGGCGACGGCGATCTGCTTGCTGCCCGCCTTGCCGTACGAGGTGAACCAGGCCAGCGGCGGCAGGCTGTTCTTCACACCGCGCTGGGCCGTACCGGTCTTGCCGCCGACCTCGGCGCCCGACACCTGCGCGGGCTTGCCACCGCCCTCGGCGACCACGGTCTTCATGGCGTCCCGCAGCATCGCTGCGGTCTTCTGGCTCATGACCTGCTGGACCTTCGGGTTCTTGAAGCTTTCCAGCACGGTGCCACCCGAGTCGGTGACCTCGGAGACCGAATGCGGGGCGACGAGCTTGCCGTCGTTCTCGATCGCGGCGGTCACCATGGCCATCTGCAGCGGTGTGGCCTGCACGTCGAACTGGCCGATGCCGGTGAGCGCGACCTGGTCGACGGACATCTTCTTCGACGGGTACTTGCTCGGCACCCGGGTCGTGACCGGGGTTTCGACGTTCGCGTTGAAGCCGAGCTTCTCGGCCATTGCGCGCATCTTGTCCTGGCCCAGCTTGGACGCCAGCTCGGCGAAGACGTTGTTGCAGGACAGCCGGAGCGCGGTGCGCGCCGAGGCGTTGTTGCAAGCGGCGGAGCCCGCCTCGCTGGGCAGCAGGGTCTTCGTTCCCGGGATGGTGTACGGGTCGGGGGTGCCGGTGGGCGCGTCCAGGTTCGCGACCAGCCCGTTCTCGATGGCCGCCGCCAGGGTGACCAGCTTGAAGGTGGAACCGGGCGCCTGCGGCTTGCGCAGGGCCACGTTCTCCATCGCCTTGCCGTTGTCGGCGGACAGCTCCTTCCAGGCCTCGGCGTCATTGGCACCGGAGATGCGGCCCGGGTCGAAGGAGGGGTTGTTCACGAGGGCGAGGATCTCGCCGGTCGCGGGGTCGATCGCGACGGCGGAGCCCTGCTTGCCCTGCAGCGCGTCGTACGCGGCCTTCTGCACGCCCTTGTCGACGGTGGTCAGGACGTTGCCCGGCGAGGCCCGCTTGTTGGTGATGAGGTCCATCACGGTCTTCAGGCGGTCGTCCGACCCGTTGAGGATCTTCTTGTAGACGCCTTCGAGCATGCTCGTGCCGAACGCCTGCGAGCTGAAGCCGGTGAGCGGCGCGTACAGCGGGCCGTCGACGTAGGTCCGTTTGTACCCGAAGTCCTTGCCGCCCGTCTTGACCGAGCCGGTGATCGCCTCCCCGCCCACGATGATGTTGCCCAGCGGGTTCTCGTACTGCCCGATGAGGTTCCGCCGGTTGTTCTCGTTGTCTGCGAGGGCCTGGCCTTGGTAAGCCTGCACCCAGGTGACCCGGAGAAGCAGGGCCAGCACGAGGAGCAGGCAGAAGACCGACGCACGCCTGATCGTCTTGTTCATCTCCCGGAAGGACGTGCGAGGGCGGCCGGACGTTCCGCCCTGTCCCGTTTGTGGCCGGGTTCTCAGCTTTTCCTCATGTTGCGGCCCCTCTCACGATGAAGCCGCTCTCGTAGGCGGCGATGACGGCCTGGGTGCGGTCGCGGGAGCCGGTCTTGGACAGTACGGCGGCGACGTGCGTCTTGACGGTCTGCGGGCCGACCCCGAGGCGTTCGCTCATCTCGTGGTTGGACAGCCCGGTGGCCATCAGGCGCAGGACGTCCGCCTCCCGGTCGGTGAGGCGGGCCACCCACGGGGCGGGGTTTCCGCGGGCGGCGGCCGCGTGGGAGGCGGCCAGGGCGCGGACGGCTGCCGGGAACAGCAGGGAGTCGCCCCGGGCCACCAGCCGGACCGCGCCGAGCAGCTCGTCCGGGTCGGCCCGCTTGAGGAGGAACCCGGCGGCGCCCGCGCGCAGCGCGTCGTAGACGTAGGCGTCGTTCTCGAAGGTGGTCACGACCATGATCCGCGGCGGTTCGGGCAGGGTGGCGAGGATCTGCTCGGTGGCCCGGATGCCGTCGATCCCGGGCATGCGGACGTCCATCAGCACCACGTCGGGAGCCAGTTCCCGGACCACGGAGACGGCCTCGGCGCCGGAGGCCGCCTCCCCGACGACCTCCAGGTCGGGTTCGGCGTCGATGATGACCCGCAGCGCGGTGCGGACCATCCGCTCGTCGTCGGCGAGCACGATGCGCAGCGGGGGCCGGCTCATCGGGGGCTCCCGGCGGAGCCCGCGCCGAGCGGGAGCACGGCCCGCAGCCGCCACAGCCCCTCGTGCGGGCCCGCTTCGACGCGGCCGCCCAGCAGGGCCGCCCGCTCGGCTGCGCCGCGCAGCCCGCGGCCCCCGGTGGTGCGCGCCGCGGGGCCCTCGCCGTTGCCCGGTGGATTGGTCATGGTGATCTCCAGTTCGCGGTGTGCGCCGTCCTTGCCGCCCGATGCGTCGCGCGCGTCCCGCGCGGCCGTGACGGCGATGCTCAGCTCGACGGGTCCGGCGCCGTGCCGCAGTGCGTTGCTCAGGCCCTCCTGCACGATCCGGTACGCCTCGCGGGAGGCGATCGCCGGGAGCTGTGTCCAGTCCCCCACCGGTCCGGGGTCCTGGCGGGCGGTGACCGTGGTGCCGGCGGCCCGGGTCCGGGCGAGCAGCCCGTCCAGGTCGGCGACGAGGGTGGGCGCGGGCGCGGCGTCCGGCCGGGCCTGGTCCCCGTCCCGCAGCAGGCCCAGTACGGTGTCCAGCTCACCCACGGTGCGCCGCGTGGTGTCCTCGATCGCGGCCAGCGCCTCCCGTACGAATGCGGGGTCGCTGTCGAGGACCCGGCGGGCGGCGACCGCCTGGAGGGTGACGGCGCTCAGGGCGTGGCCGACCGCGTCGTGCAGCTCCCGGGCGAGCCGGTTGCGCACGGCCAGATCGGCGGCCCGCTCCTCGGCCGCGGCCAGCCGGTCCGCCGGCGTCGGGCCCAGCAGGACGGGGGCGAGCCGGGCCAGCAGCCGCCCGGCCCCGGCGGCGCACAGCACGAGCCCCGCCAGCAGGCCGATCCCGAGGAACGGGGCGACGTACGGATCGGCGGCGGTGCTGAGCCAGCCCGACCCGACCGGCATCTCCCGCAGCGCGCTCACGAACGGCAGCAGGATCAGCACGACCGCCATGGGCGGCACCGCGAGGCTCATCCCGCTGACCAGCGCCCCGATCCCCAGGTGCAGGGACCACCAGGCGGCGGACCTCCCCCGGGCCGCCCAGGACCGGGCGGGTCCCTCGGCCAGCTGCTCCCCCGGCACCCCGCACAGCGCCCGCACCGCGACCACCGACATCTGCCGGACCAGCCCGAGGACGCCGGTCGCCGCGGCCAGCGGCACCGAGGCGCCGTACGCGATGAACACCAGCGGCGTGGAGGCGAGCGTGTTCACCCCGCCGGCGAGGACGCCGACGAACACCTGCGCCAGCAGGAAGTACGGCATCAGCAGGGCCCCGCCGAGTATCAGGTGCACCCAGCGCAGCCGCGCCCGCGACCCCAGCACCCGTCCCAGGGCGGCCGGTATCCGAGCCGGCCATCCCCCCGTCCGCATCACTCCACCCCCCTCAGTTCCAGTTCCGCTTCCTCCCGTGTCCGGCTCCCGCCAGACCCTGGCCCCGCTCCGGTTCGTCCCCCTCCTCCGCCCGCAGCGCTCCCGCGCAACCCCTCAGGCCGCGAGCCGTGAACGGGTGAACCGGGTCAGGACGGCCGTGGAGAGGCATCCGGCGATCACCTGGCCAGCGTAGGCCAGGAAGATCATCGGCGAGGTGGTTTCGACCTCGCCGAACTGCAGTCCCAGCACCGCCAGGAGCAGGAACAGCCCCCAGCCCAACGCCGCCGACGACCCGATCCAGGTGAGGGCCAGTGGCCACCGGACCCGCACCGCACCGCCCCGGGCCAGCAGCAGCGCCCCGGCACCCGCCGTCAGCGCGCACAACCCGTGGACCGCCGAGACCACGCCGCTCTCCGCCGAGTACTGCGCCACCCGCTCGGCACCCAGCCCGGCGGTACCGCCGAAGGCCCAGTACAGGTGTATCGCCCCCACCGATGTGCCGACCGCGGCCGCGGCTCCCGCCACCACCCCCGTGGATGACGGGAGCCGCGTGCCCGGCACGCCCTGCCAGCAGCGGCCCCAGCGCTCGCGCGCATAGGGGACGAAGAGCCCGGCCAGGGCGAGTCCCTGGATGATGAAGCACGGGTATACGACGAAGTGCACCCAGTCATCGAGGAACGGCTCCCGCGCGGCCTGCACCGCTTCACCCGCCCCCAGCCCCAGAGCTCTGACGAGGAGCTGGCCGGGGAAACCGGTCACGATCGGGGTGAGCAGCCCGGTGGCCGTGAACACGGGGACGATCAGCACCCAGCCGGGCACCCGTCTGCCCCAGGGCCGGGTGAGCAGCAGCGCGAGCACGATCACGCAGGCGTCCATCGCCATCGTGACGGCGTTGGCCCCGTCGTAGAGCTGCGCGGACTCCAGCAGCACGCTCCCTGCGGGTATGCCGATGTGACTCCCAGCCAGCCACGCGGCCTTCAGCGCCAGGTACGGCACGGTGGCGATCACGGCCGCCGCCCGCAGGAGCCGTTGGACCGGCGTGGCCGGGCTCGCCGGGCTCGCCGAACTCGGCATGCCGGTCGGGCTCGTCCGGGTCTTCGGGTGGGTCGGGGTCGTCGTGCCGGTCGTGCGTCGCGCCGCTCGTGTCGTCATGGCTCAACAGTCGCGTGCCCGGCGCCCCGCCACCTCCCCCGCGAAGGTGAACCGCCTCCCCCACGCGGGGGAGAGGCCCTCATCCCGGCGCCCTCATCCCGGCGCCCCCTCACGTACGCCCCTCACGTGCGCCGCTCACCTGCGCTGCTCACATGCGCCGCGTCACCACCGACAGCCTGTCCCGGGCCGTGAACAGCGCCGCTTTGATCGCGTCCTCGTGGTCCGCCGTCAGCCGGGCCACCGGCACCGAGCAGCTCACCGCGTCCCGCGCCGGCGTCCGGTACGGCACGGCCACCCCGAAGCAGCGCAGCCCGAGGGTGTTCTCCTCCCGGTCCACCGCGTACCCCTGCTCCCGTACCGCCGCCAGCTCCTCGATGAGCTGCTCCCGGTCGGTGACGGTGTGTTCGGTGACCGCCTCCAGCCGCCGCGGCAGCAGGGTGCGCACTTCCTCGTCGGAGTGCGTGGCGAGCAGCGCCTTGCCCAGCGCGGTCGAGTGCACGGGCAGCCGCCGCCCGACCCTGGTGAACGGTCGCAGGTAGTGCTGGGACTGGCGGGTGGCCAGGTAGACGACGCTCCGCCCGTCCATCCGGGCCAGGTGAATCGTTTCGGTCGTGTCCTCGGAGAGCCGGTCCAGGGTGGGCCGGGCCGCGGCAACGACCTCGTCCCCGTCGATGTAGGAGCTGCCGACGAGCAGGGCCCGCACGCCGATGCCGTACCGCGTCCCCGTGGCGTCCGTCTCCACCCACCCCAGGTTCACGAGCGTGCGCAGCAGCATGTAGAGGCTGGACTTGGGCAGGCCGAGGTCGTGCTGGATGTCGGCGAGGCTGTGCAGGCCGGGCCGCGCCGCGAAGTGCTCCAGCAACACGACCGTGCGGACGGCGGACTTGACGGCCGTCGGTGCCGCGCCCGTCATCGCGGCGGACTCGCCCGCGCCGCCCGGACCAGCCGCGCCACCCGCGCCGCCCGGACCACTCGCGCCACCCGCATCGCCCGCGCCGCCCCCGCCGCCCGGGCCGCCGCCCCCGTCCGCGGCCGCCGCCCCGTCGAACTCGATGCGCTCACCTCTGGCCATTCGCCTTCCTGCCCCTTCTTGTCTCTTGTCACGCGAAAGACGCGGAAATAGAGTCCGGAACGGATGGAGATCATTCACCCATCGGAACGGCGTTCAGAATACTGAACGCCACCGCGCGGGGCGGCGTAGATCCAGGAGGCAGTGCGGCATGACAGGGACACCAGTCTGGAGTGTGGACCCCCGCACCGGGAAGCAGCGGGCGCAGGTCGCGGTGGAAGCCGGCGCCCCCGACGTCGACGAAGCCGTCCGCGCGGCCCACGCCGCCCGCACGGCGCTCGCGGACCGCACCGCCCGCATCGCCTTCCTGCGCGCCGCCGCGGACCTGCTCGACGCCGCCGCGGAGCAGGTCGTCGAGGCCGCCGACGCCGAGACCGCCCTCGGACCGGCCCGGCTCACCGGCGAACTCGCCCGCACCACCGGCCAGCTGCGCGCCTTCGCCGACGCCGTCGCCGACGGCGGCTACCTCGACGTCCGGATCGACCGGGCGGACCCCTCCCTCACCCCGCCGCGCCCCGAACTGCGCCGCTACAAGGTGCCGCTCGGCGTCGTCGCCGTCTACGCCGCCTCCAACTTCCCGCTCGCGTTCTCGGTCCCCGGCGGGGACACGGCGAGCGCGCTGGCAGCCGGCTGTCCCGTGGTCGTCAAGGCGCACCCCGACCATCCGGCCACCTCGGAGCTGTGCGCCTCGCTGCTGCGCCGGGCCGCGGTGGCCACCGGGCTGCCGGGTGAGGTGGTCACCGTCCTCCACGGGTTCGATGCCGGCCTGGAGCTGATCCGCCACCCGCTCGTCACCGCCGCCGGGTTCACGGGCTCCCTGCGCGGGGGGCGTGCGCTCTTCGACGCGGCCGCCGCACGCCCCGTGCCCATCCCCTTCCACGGCGAACTCGGTTCCCTCAACCCCGTCGTGGTCTCCCCGGCCGCCGCCACCGAGCGCGCCGAGGAGATCGGCGCCGGCCTGGCGGGCTCGGTCACCCTCGGCGTCGGCCAGTTCTGCGTGAAGCCGGGCCTGGTCCTGGTCCCGGAGGGCGCCGCCGGGGACCGGCTCACCGAGGCCCTCGCCAAGGCGCTCGGCGAGACCGGTCCGGGCGTCCTGCTCGACCACCGGATGCGGGAGAACTTCATCGCGGGAGTCGCCGAGCGGGGGGCGCTGCCGGGCGTCACCGCACCCGTCGCACCGGGCCCCGCCGGGGAGCACACCGTCGGCGCGGGGTACCTGTCCGTGTCCGCCGCGAGCCTGCTGGCGGGGCCGGCGTACGAGGTGCTGCTGGAGGAGTGCTTCGGACCGGTGACCGTCGTGGTCCGGTACGCAGACGAGGGCGAGGCCGGCGCCGTGCTCGACCTGCTGCCCGGCAACCTGAGCGCCACCCTCCAGCTGTCCGCCGCCGAGGCGGAGGGCGCCCCCGGCCCGGCGGCGGAGCTGGTCTCCCGCGTCACCGCGCTGGCCGGGCGGGTCGTGGTCAACGGCTGGCCCACCGGCGTCGCGGTGGCCCCGGCCCAGCACCACGGCGGCCCCTACCCGGCGGCCACCTCGCACTCCACCTCGGTCGGGGCCACCGCGATCGAGCGCTGGCTGCGCCCCGTGGCCTACCAGTCGGTTCCGGAGCCGCTGCTTCCGGCGGAGCTGCGCGAGGCGAACCCCCTGGGCCTGCCCCGCCGCGTCACCGGAGCCACGGGTCAGGCCGTCCGGTAGGCCCGGCAAAACCCGTTGCCCGCCCCGCCCCTCACGGGGCAGGCTGCCGCCCATGCCGAGACCGCACGGATTCACGTACGAGCAGAGGGGCGACGGAAGCGTCGTCATCACCCACCGGGGCCGGGCCGCGGGCACCTTGCGCGGAGCCCGTGCCGAGAGGTTCCTGGCCGAGGTGGAGGCCGGCGACGCGCAGCTGGTGATGGCCCGGTGGACGGGCGCGTACAAGTTCGGGAACGAGCGCACGGCCAAGAACCACCCCCGCAACCGTCGCTGAGGCTCCCGCCGGCACCACCGGTGCTGCACCGGCGCTTGCCGGCCCCGGCCCTCCTGCGCATCCCCCAACCGGCCGCTCCGCGCGGGCCGGGAGGGAACGGCACGGTACCCCCGCTCGTTCTCCGGGCATGACCGCTATGACCCCTGGTTCCAACCTGCCGCTCAATGCCGTCCGGGTGACGGTGGACGTGGCTGCTCCGGTGCGGCTCGACGTGTCGGGGCTCCTCCTCGCGGCCGACGGCAAGGTGCGCTCCGACGCCGACTTCATCTTCTACAACCAGCCGTCCGGGCCCGGTGTCAGCCACCGCTCCGGCGGCGGTGCGGCCCCCGACTCCATCACCGTGGACACCGGCGGGCTGCCGCCCGGCATCGAGCGCATCGTGGTCACGGCCAGCCCCGACGCGGCAGGACAGACCTTCCAGGGCATCGAGCCCACCGCCACCGTGCGGCACGCGGACACCGGCGCGGTGATCGCCACCTTCACCCCACCGCAACTGGGCACGGAGACGGCGCTCGTGGTCGTCGAGGTCTACCAGCGGGGCGGCGTGTGGAAGGTGCGCGCGGTCGGCCAGGGGTACGCGAACGGCCTCGCCGGCATCGCCACCGACTTCGGGGTCTCCGTGGAAGAGGAACCGGCTCCGGCGCCCGCGGCCGCCCCACAGGCCCCTGCGGCTCCGGTCTCCCCGCCGGTCACGGTCCCGCCGCCGGTCCCGGCCTCCACGCCGCCCGCCCCGCAGGCCCCGCAGGCCCCACCCGTCGCTCCGGCCGGCTCCGGGAAGATCAACCTCGACAAGGGCCGGGTCAGCCTCCAGAAGAACCAGACCGTGTCCCTCGTCAAGGGCGGCCGCCCGCTGCTCTCCCGGGTGAAGATGGGCCTCGGCTGGGAACCGGCCTACCAGGGCCGGGACATCGACCTCGACGCGTCCGTCATCGCGTACGGCCCGCAGCGCAACCACATCGACAGCTGCTACTTCAGCAAGCTGACCATCCTGGGCGGCGCCATCCAGCACTCGGGTGACAACCTCACCGGCGAGGGCGCCGGGGACGACGAAGAGATCGTCGTGGACCTCGGCCGGCTGCCCGCCGAGGCGACGGGCCTGGTCTTCACCGTGAACTCCTTCTCCGGACAGAAGTTCACCGAGGTCGCCAAGGCCTACTGCCGCCTGATCGACGCGGCGACCGGCGAGGAGCTCGTCCGCTTCGACCTCACCGACGCCGAGCCGCAGACCGGCGTGATGATGGCGAAACTGACCCGCCAGTTCTCGGGCGAATGGGAGATGACGGCCATCGGGGAGTTTGTGAAGTCCCGCACAGTGCGCGGCATGGTGAAGCCCGGCGCCGAGGCACTCTGAGCAGGTGGGCGGGCGCATTCTGCTACAGCCGACGGCCCGGGCGCAGGCGAAGGTGATGGATTACACCCTCAAACCGGCAGTGACGGTCCGTGTCCGCCCCTAGCCTGGAAACCATGTACAGCACACTCAGGCCCGCGGGTCCCGCCCGCCCGTCCGCCGCCGAGGCGAACGAGGCGATACGGCACCTCGTCGAGACCCGGGTGGATGACGAATGGCCCTCAGCGGCGTACGAGTTCCTGCTCGAGCAATGGGCCAGCGCCAACCGCGCCGAAGCCGTCGAGGTCGCCGGCCCCCCCCGGTGGGGGGGGCGGCCCCCAGGCCCCCCCACAGGGTAGGGCAAAGCCGCCGGCCCCCACAAACCAAAACAAAAACAAGGGGGAGC
>NZ_JBHXTC010000019.1:85929-116788 GCF_042677605.1 Streptomyces sp. NPDC127106
CGCGCGCCGGGGCGGATGCTCTTCCGCCCGCCGGGCGCGAGTGCGCGCCGCCACCACCGGGGGCCCCGGCCCCCCGGCGGCCAGGCCCGGTGGGCGCGGCCCGCCCCGTGAGGGCGGCGGCGCAGCCGTGCCCGCACAGCGGGTACGGACACGGCAGCGGCACAGCAACAGCAACAGCAACAGCAGGGGTCAGCGCGGCCCGCGCCGCCACGGCCCGGTGATGGCCAGCATGATGCCCGGTTCCTGGATGCAGGCGAACAGCGTGCGCCCGTCCGGCGAGAAGCAGACCCCGGCGAACTCCGAGTACTCCGGCTCCTCCGCGGTCCCGATGTTCAGCTCGTTGCGGGCCAGCGGGTAGGTGCGGCCCGACTCGGTGGCGCCGAGCAGGTGCTGGAGGCCCTCGCCGTCCTCCGCGATGACGAGCCCGCCGTACGGGGAGACCGTGATGTTGTCGGGGCCGTCGTTGGCCGTGCTCCCGGCGGGGTCGGGGTTGACCCCGAGCAGCACCTTCAGCGTGATCGTGCGCCGCTCGGGGTCGTAGAACCACACCTGGCCGTCATGCGCGGCGCCGGGGCTCTCCTCACGCGCGTACGAGGAGACGAAGTACGCGCCGCCATCGGCCCACCACATGCCCTCCAGCTTGCGCGCGCGGGTCACCGCGCCCTCCCCGAACTGCTTGCGCACCGACACCGTCTGCGCGTCGCGGTCGGGTACGGCCACCCAGTCGACGCCGTAGACCGTGCCGGTCTTCGTCGCCCGGGACAGGTCGTCGACGAACCGACCGCCGCTGTCGAAGCACTTGGCGGCGGCGAGCACCCCGGCGTCGGCCGCGAGGGTACGGAGCCTGCCGCGCCCGTGACGGAAGCCGCTCGGCGGGGTCCAGCGGTAGAGCAGCCCGTTGGGACCCGAGGCGTCCTCGGTCAGGTAGGCGTGACCGAGGCGGGGGTCGATGACGACGGCCTCGTGCGCGTACCGTCCCAGGGCCTTGACGGGCTGCGGGGCGCGGTTGGCGCGGCGGTCGTGCGGGTCGACCTCGAACACGTAGCCGTGGTCCTTGGTCATCCCGTTCTTGCCGGCCCGGTCCTCGGTCTCCTCGCAGGTGAGCCAGGTGCCCCAGGGGGTGGCACCGCCGGCGCAGTTCGTCGACGTACCGGCGATGCCGACCCATTCGGCGGCCTCGCCGCCGCGGCGGACCTCGACGACCGTGCAGCCGCCGGCCGCGGCGGGGTCGTAGACGAGGCCCTCGGTGAGCGGGACGGGGTGGGCCCAGTCGGCGCGCTTGCCCTTGAGCTCGTGGTTGTTGACGAGGAGGGTGACTCCGCGGTGGCCCTCGAAGGCGGCCGTGCCGTCGTGCTTCTGGGGGGTGAACTCGCCGGATTCGAGGGTGGTGACGCCGCTGTGGGTGAGGACGCGGTACCGGAACCCGGCGGGAAGGGCGAGGATTCCGGCCGGGTCGGACAGGAGCGGGCCGTAGCCGGGCTCGCAGGGGCGGCCGTGCTCGTCGCGGTGCGCGCCGTCGTCGGCCGCCAGTGCCCCCGGGGCGGTGGCGAGGGCGCCGACGGACCCGGTGAGCGCGACTCCCGCACCGGCGACGACGGTACGGGCGGTGAAGTCTCTACGGCTGAGCGGCATCGATCACTCCAGGGGGTGTGGGAGGTGGTGCGCCTCATCGTGGTGAGCGGACGTGCCGCGCGGCACCGGTGGGCTGCCGCGCGGCGCACACGCTCGCGCCCGCACGTGAACGGCGGCTGAACTACCCCCGGCGGCAAACCGTCCGCTTGCCGCCCGGCCGCATTGACCGACACCCACTCAGGAACGTCTCGTTCCGCCCCCTCCGCCCCCGTCGGTCCGCCTGCCCGCCCGTCCGTCCGCCGCCCTTCCGCTCACGTCCGGACGCCGCCACCCTTCCGCTCACGTCCGGACGCCGCCACCCCCGCCGTCGCCGGTGCCGCCCGAGGTGCCGAGGGGCAGAGGCGCGAGAGGCGTCAGAGCCGCCGCGAGCGGGCCTTGTACGCCGCTTTGCGGGCCGCCTTGGCCGCCTTCCGGTCCGGGTGCAGCCGGCCCATCGCCTCCAGCACCTCGCCCGCCGCCGGGTGCTCCACCCGCCACACCTGCTCGAAGAAGCCCGCGTGGTGGGCGGTCAGGGTCTCCATCAGCAGCGGCAACTCCACCGCGTCCTCGTCCGCGGCCAGCTGCGCCGCGATCGTGTCGACGGTCAGCCAGTACACCATCGCCCCGTCCGGTGCCGGTACGTCGGCCGCCCCGCGCTCGGCGAGCCACACCCGGGCGAGCCCGCCGAGCTCCGGATCGTCCAGCACCGCCCGGACCGCCGGCTCGGCGTCCGCCCCGGCCGACGCGAGGGCCTGCTGGCAGCGCAGCCGGCGCAGCGGGGCGCCCTGGTCCGTGCCCCGGGCCGCGGACAGCAGCTCGGCGACCGCGTCCGGCAGTTCGCGCCCGGCGAGCCACTGCCCGATCTCGGCCTGGGCCGCGCCCTCGGGGTAGTCGCAGACCGCGTCGAGCAGCGCGTCGGCCCCCTTGTCGGCGAGTTCCCCGACGGCGGGGGCCGCGATGCCGGCCTCCCGCATGCGCGCGCGGAGCCCGTACAGGCCGAGCGGGGTGAGGCGGACCATCCCGTACCGGGACACTTCCTCCGCGTCGAGCTCGCCCGGGCCTGCCGCGGCGGGCTCCTCGTCGTCGGTCTGCGCCAGCACCGCTTCGTCGACGGGCCGGTAATCGACCAGCCCGATCGGCTCCAGCTGCCGGAACTGGTCGTCCAGGCGCATCATGGCGTCCGAGACCTGCTCCAGCACGGCGTCCGTGGGCCGGGCCATGCCGTCCGGAACCACCATGGAGGCGGCGAGCACGGGCAACGGAACCGCGCCGCCCCGTTCGGCTCCGTCGTCGGCGACGGTGAGGAGGTAGAGGTTGGCGAGGACCCCGTCGAGGAAGTCCGCCTCCCGCTGCGGGTTCCAGTCGAGCCGGTCGAAGTCGATGGTGCCGCCTTCGTCCAGCGCGTTGACGAGGTCGTCCAGCTCAGGCACGGCCGCGTCGGCGAGGACGGCGTCCAGGGCGGACAGCCACAGGTCGAGCACCTCGGCGGGCGCGCCGCCGGTCACCCGCGCCAGGTCCTCACCGGCCGCGGCGCCACCGAACTCCCCGGCCCCGCCCGCATCCGACGTCCCGGCCGGCCCCTCCGGCCGGTCAGCCCCACCGGGCCCCTCCGGACCCTCCGGACCCTCCGGGCCCTCCGGCTCGGCCAGCTCGATCAGGCCCGTGTCCAGGGCCGTCCGCCACGCCCGGCTCGCGTCCGCGCGCGCGTCCGCGTCGGCGGGGTCGAGGCCGAGCGCGGCGGCCGCCTCGGGCAGCTGCGCCCGGTCGAGTTCGCCGTTGCCGTCGACGCGGATGCCGGGTCCGACCCAGCGGGCGAGGCGTACGGCGCGGGCGAACAGGGGGGCGACGAGGGCGTCACGAGCGAGTTCCGCGTCGGAGGGCAACCGTACCGGCGGCAGGGTGGGACGCGGCTCTGCGGACATGGGGTGTTCTCCTCGCGGACGCGGTGGGTCGAAGGGCCGTCAGCGGCCGTCCGGCGCACCAGAGTAGACGCAATTCGGACGTGTCCGGCGGTCATACCTTTGGTTCATCTCACAGTCAGCCTCCGTATGCCCTGGAGGTCTTGACAATGTCCCTGGTCACCCAGGAAATTGACGCGCGTAGATATAGGGGGACCCCCGGGGACCCTGCGGACCACCCGCGGCAAGCCCGTAGACCACCGCAGATTCCCGGCCACTTCGCACCGCAGTACCGCAGTACCGCATGACAGCGCCAACGCAACAACGGCACCACTGCTGTACCGCAGCACGCAGTACCGCGATCGCCCCCTCCGCTTTCCTCCTCCACACACCGGAGTACCTGACCATGCACTCCTCACACCCCCGCTCCGCCGCCGTCGCGGCCCTCGTCGCGGGCGCCCTCGCCACCGGCCTGCTCACGGGCACCGCCGGCGCGACCGAAGGCACCGCGTCCGACGGCGCGGTGCGCATCCACGACATCCAGGGCACCACCCGGATATCCCCGCTGAACGGCAAGCAGGTCGCCGACGTCGCGGGCATCGTGACGGGTGTGCGCACCTACGGCTCGCGCGGCTTCTGGATGCAGGACCCCGACGCCGATGACGACGCGGCCACCAGCGAGGGCGTCTTCGTCTTCACCGGCTCGGCCCCGACCGTCGCCGTCGGCGACGCCGTCAAGGTCTCCGGCACGGTCGGCGAGTACATCCCCGGCGGCGTCAACTCCGGCAACCAGTCGGTCACCCAGATCTCCAAGCCGGCCGTCACCGTGGTCTCCTCGGGCAACGCCCTGCCCGAGGCCGCCGCCGTCAACGAGTACACCGTGCCCGCCGCGTACGCCCCCGCGGGCGACCCGGCCGTCGCCGGCAGCATCAACGGCCTGACCCTGGACCCGTCGCGCTACGCCCTGGACTTCTACGAGTCCCTGGAGGGCATGAACGTCGCCATCGGCACCTCGCGCGTGGTCGGCGCCACCGCCGCCGAGTACGGCGAGCTGTGGGTCACCGTCAAGGGCTGGGAGAACACCGCCAAGCGCGGCGGCACCCTCTACGGCTCCTACGAGTCCCAGAACACCGGCCGCCTGAAGGTCCAGCAGCTGGCCCCGCTCGCGCAGCAGCCCTTCCCGGTCGCCAACGTCGGCGACAAGCTGACCGGCACGACCGAAGGCCCGATGGACTTCAACCAGTTCGGCGGCTACACCCTGGTGGCCCGCACCCTGGGCACCCTCGCCAAGGGCACCCTCTCCCCCGAGAAGACCAAGGCGCAGGCGCCGGGCGAGCTCGCGGTGGCCACGTACAACGTCGAGAACCTCGACCCGACCGACCCGCAGGAGAAGTTCGACGCGCTCGCCAAGGCGGTCGTGGAGAACCTGGCCTCGCCCGACATCCTGGCCCTGGAGGAGATCCAGGACGACAACGGCGCCAAGAACGACGGCACGGTGTCCGCGGAGCAGACCCTGGCCAAGTTCACGGCGGCGATCACGGCCGCGGGCGGCCCGTCCTACCAGTGGCGCACCATCAACCCGACGAACAACCAGGACGGCGGCGAGCCCGGCGGCAACATCCGCCAGGTGTTCCTCTTCAACCCCGCCCGCGTCTCCTTCACCGACCGCGCCGCCGGCGACGCCACCACCGCGACGGGCGTGACCACGGAGCAGGGCCGCGCGGCCCTCACCCACTCCCCGGGCCGCATCGACCCGGCGAACCCCGCCTGGAAGGACAGCCGCAAGCCGCTGGCCGGCGAGTTCGTCTTCCGTGGCCGCACCGTCTTCGTCATCGCCAACCACTTCGGTTCGAAGGGCGGCGACGAGGCCCTGACCTCCCACCACCAGCCGCCGGTGCGCTCCTCCGAGGCCAAGCGGCTGCAGCAGGCGCAGTCCGTGAACACCTTCGTCAAGGAGATCCTGGCGGTCGACAAGAACGCCAAGGTCATCGCCCTCGGCGACATCAACGACTTCGAGTTCTCGGACACGACGAAGGCGCTCGAGGACGGCGGCGCGCTGTACTCGGCCATCAAGTCGCTGCCGAAGTCGGAGCGCTACTCGTACGTCTTCCAGGGCAACGCCCAGGTGCTGGACCAGATCCTGGTCAGCCCGGCGGTCAAGGGCTACACGTACGACAGCGTGCACATCAACGCGGAGTTCTCGGCGCAGAACAGCGACCACGACCCGCAGGTGCTGCGCTTCCGCCCGTAACACCACCGCACCGCACCGCCATGCACCCGCAGCCCCGTGGGAGGTCCCACGGGGCTGCGGCCTCCGGTCCGCTGGGGGCCCGGCCGCCGTCCCGGCCGGGCCCCCTGCCACACTTCCGGCCATGATCCTTCGCGAAGCCACCCGCCGGGACCTGCCCGCCGTACTCGCCCTGCTGGACGACGACGCCGCCGAGCGGGCCGAGGTCACCGAGGGCCACGAGCGGGCCTTCGCCGCCATCGCGGCGGACGCCCGCAACGAGATGCTGGTCCTCGCCGACGGGGACGAGGTGGTGGGCTGCCTGCAGCTGACCTACGTACCCGGCCTCGGGCAGGGCGGCCGGGAACGGGCGCTGGTGGAGGCGGTCCGGATCCGCGCGGACCGGCGCGGCGGCGGCCTCGGCGCCGAACTGATGCGGCGCGCCGTGGAGAGGGCCCGCGGGCGCGGCTGCGGACTGGTCCAGCTGACCAGCAACAAGCGGCGGGGCGCCGCCCACCGGTTCTACGAGCGGCTCGGCTTCGCGCGCAGCCACGAAGGCTTCAAGCTGCGCCTGGAACCGTGAGCTCCGGAACCGGGATGTCGTGGAGCGGCATCCCGGCGGTTCCGGGGCCGAGAAAAGGGGCAGAAGGGGGAAGTTGGGGACTTTCGACCCTGGCGTGACCCTCGCCACATCCCCGCCCCTTCGGCCCGGGTTGTGGTGTTGAGTGTGTTCACGCCCGGTCTTGCCTTGCCCGTCGCCCGGAGGTCCGCGTGCTCCCTTCGATCTCCCCCGCCCAGCAGATCGGCCTCGCCGTCCTGCTCGTGGCCGTCCTCCTGTGGCTGGCCGGATTCGGCCGCCTGCTGTGGCCCGCCCGCTCCCCCCACCGGCCGGAACCCGAGCCCCGCGTCGCGGGCCTCGCCGGGCTCGCCGCGATCCCCGCCCAGCGCCGCGCGGAGGCGCACCCGATGGAGTCGGTCGAGCTGACGAAGGCGGAGGAGGAGGCCTTCGCCCGCCTGGTCCGCTCGATCCGCACCCTCCCCCAGCGCTGACCCGCCGCCGAACCGTCGCCCGGACACCCGGCTTCCGCCCCGCCCCGGAACGCGCGCGGCCGACCGCAGACGTCAGTTGTGGCTGTGCAGGACGTCGTTCAGGCCGCCCCAGACCGCGTTGTTCGGGCGGGCCTCGACGGCGCCGGTGACCGAGTTGCGGCGGAAGAGGATGTTGCTGGCCCCGGAGAGGGTCAGCGCCTTGACGATCTCGCCGTCCGGCAGGGTGACGCGGGTGCCCGCGGTGAGGTAGAGGCCCGCCTCGACGACGCACTCGTCGCCGAGCGCGATGCCGATGCCCGCCTCCGCGCCGATCAGGCAGCGCTCGCCGACCGAGATGATCTGCTTGCCGCCGCCGGACAGGGTGCCCATGGTGGAGGCGCCGCCGCCGATGTCAGAGCCGTCGCCGATGACGACGCCCGCGGAGATGCGGCCCTCCACCATGGAGGTGCCGAGGGTGCCCGCGTTGAAGTTGACGAAGCCTTCGTGCATGACCGTGGTGCCCTCGGCGAGGTGCGCGCCGAGGCGGACCCGGTCCGCGTCGGCGATGCGCACGCCCTTGGGGGCGACGTAGTCGGTCATCCGCGGGAACTTGTCGATCGAGGTGACCTGGAGGTGCTGGCCCGCGGCGCGCGCGTTCAGGCGCACGGTCTCGACCTGGTCCACGGCGACCGGGCCGAGGGAGGTCCAGGCGACATTGGCGAGCAGGCCGAAGACGCCGTCCAGGTTCTGGCCGTGCGGCTTGACCAGGCGGTGGCTGAGCAGGTGCAGGCGCAGGTACGCGTCGTGCGCGTCCAGCGGCTTGTCCTCCAGGGAGGCGATCACGGTGCGGACGGCCACGACCTCAACGCCGCGGACCTCGTCCTTGCGGATCGCGTCGGCCGCGGCGGCGCCCAGGAGTTCCACGGCCTGCTCGGCGGTGAGGCGCTCGGTGCCGGCGGGGCCCGGCTCGGCGACCAGCTCGGGGGCGGGGAACCAGGTGTCGAGGACGGTGCCGTCGGCGGCGAGGGTGGCAAGTCCGGCGGCCGCGGCGCCGGTGGTGCGAGTAGCAGTCATACGGGAAACCTAACCGGCCGCGGCCCGTGGTTGCGAACCGGTCTCAGGTGCCGGGCTCGGCTCGTGTCGCGCCGGACGCCGGGCCGCGTACAGCACCGCGGCGCCCGCCCCGCCGGCCAGGACCGCGCACAGCGGCCACAGCAGCCCGGGCGCGGCCGCGTACAGGGCGCCGCCGAGGGGCGGGCCGAGGACGACACCGCTGACGGAGACACCCGCGTACAGGCTCTGGAACCGGCCGACGGCGTGCTCGGGCGCCTGGTCGGCGACGTAGGCGGTGGCGGTGGTCTTGTAGAGGATCTCACCGAGGCTCAGGAGAACGATCATCGAGGCCGCGGTCCCGACCGCCGCTCCGGCCAGCAGTGCCGCGTACCCGGCCCCGACCAGGAGCAGCCCGGCTCCGATGACGGGGAGCGGCGGCCGGGAGCGCAGGGCTACGGCGGCGGGCAGTTCGAGTAGCAGGATGACGGCGCCGTTGAGGGCGATCACGAAGCCGAAGCCCCGGACGTCGAGGCCGTGGTCGGCGAGGAAGACGGGGAAGGTGCCGTACTGCTGGCGGTAGACGAGGTCGGTCACCAGGATCGCGCCGAGGAGGACGAGTACGGCGGGCCGGGCGCGCAGCTCGGCCCACAGGCCGCGGTCCGGCACTCCGTCGGGGCCGGTGGCGGGGGTGCGGGCGGCGGCGCCGCGGGCGGGGACGACCCGCGCGGTCCACAGGGCGAAGAGGAGGGTGCCGAGGCCGTCGCCGACGAAGAGCCAGTCGTACGAGAACCCGGTCGCGATCAGCGCGCCCAGTGGCGGGCCGAGGGTGAAACCGCCGTTGGAGACGCAGCGTACGACGGCGAAGGCCTGGCGGCGGCCGCCCTCGGGGACGGTCACCGCGACCAGCGCCGAGTTCGCGGCCCGGACCACGCCGGAGGCGTACTGGGCGAGCGGCAGGGTGGCGTACAGCCCGGCGGCGGGCAGCAGCGGGAAGGCCATGAGGGTGAGGCCGCCGAGGGTGGAGGCGGCGAGCAGCACCCGGCGGTGGCCGAAGCGGTCGCCGTACCAGCCGCCGGTGAAGTTCCCGGCGACGAGGCCGATGCCGCCGATGCCGGTGACCAGGCCCGCCTGGGCGGTGCCGAGGCCGCGCGGGCCGGTCAGGTACAGGAAGACGAAGACGAAGGTGAAGCTGACGACGGCGTTGACGAATACCCCCGCGGCCAGCAGCCACACCACTCTGGGCACGTCCTTCAGTCCTTGCAGCATGCCGGTCCGCTCCCCCGCGAGAATCAGCGAATGATCAGTGAGTTCCTTTTGGGAACTGACTATGTCAGCATGACAGCCTTGGGTCAACGGACAAAGGAGTGCCCATGGCCCAGCGCACGCACCTCGGCGACGCGGACTGCTCGATCGCCCAGGCCCTCGACGTCGTGGGCGACTGGTGGACGCTGCTGATCGTGCGCGACGCCGCGCGCGGGTTGCACCGCTTCGAGGAGTTCCAGCGCGAGCTGGGGGTGTCCCGGAAGGTGCTGGCCGAGCGGCTGAAGCTGTTGGTCGAGGCCGGGGTGCTGACGCGCGAGCCGTACCAGGAGCGCCCGGTGCGGCACGAGTACCGGCTGACCCCGCGCGGGCGGGGGCTGCTGCCCGTCCTGGTGGCCCTCCAGGACTGGGGTGACGCGTGGGTCCTGGGTGAGGGAGAGATGACGGCGACGACGCAGGAGGCCTCGCGGGAAGCCGAGCGGGTGCACGGGCTGCGCGGCAGGCGCGTACCGGAACTGCTGCTACCGGACCCGGTCGGCGAGCTCCGCGACCCGGTCGCGGCCGAGACCCCGTTCACCGTCCTGTACTGCTTCCCCGGCGCGTACGCCCGGGCCGAGTCCTACCCGCCCGGCTGGGCCGGGATCCCGGGCGCGAAGGGCTGCACGCTGGAGTCGTGCACGTACCGCGACCAGCTCGCGGAGTTCACTGCGGCGGGGGCCACGGTCCACGGGGTCTCGACCCAACGCCCCGACGAGCAGCGGGCGTTCGCGGAGGCCGAACGGCTGCGCTTCCCGCTCCTCTCGGACGCGGACCTGGGCCTGACGGCCGCACTGCGGCTGCCGACGTTCCGCGCGGCGGGGGTGAGCCGGATCAAGCGGCTGACCCTGGTGCTGGACCGGGAGCGGACGGTGCGCGAGGTGATCTACCCGATCACGGACATCGAGGCGAGCGTCACCGCGGCCCTGACCGCGGTCCGCGGCGCCGGCTGAGGCACCGGCCGCTCAGGCCAGCCGCTCAGGCCAGCCGCTCAGACGGGCCGCTCAGACGGGCCGCTCAGACCGGCCGACCCGGAGCCGGGGCGAGGACGCGGCCCAGGACCTCGTGGGCGTAGGCCTCGTCGTACGGCGTGTCCGTCAGCAGCACCTGGAGGCTGATCCCGTCCATCACCGCCACCAGCGCCCGCGCGGTCACCGGATCGGTCCGCTCCGCCAGGGCCGCGGCCACCGACTCGCACCACTCGGCGGCCACCGGCCGCAGCGCGGGGCGGCGCAGCGCCGCGAGGTAGAGGTCGTACTCCAGCTCCGCCCGCCCCCGGTCCGCCCCGAGGAACTCCCCCAGCAGCGCGGCCAGCGCCCCGGCGAGATCCGCCTGCGGGTCCGCCAGTGCGGGCGAGGCGGCGACGGTCTCGGCGAAGCCCTCGTTCGCCTGCCGGAGCGCGGCGACCAACAGGTCGTCCAGAGTGGCGAAATGATACGTGGTCGAGCCCAGCGGCACGTCCGCCTCCGCGGCCACGGTGCGGTGGCTCAGCCCGGCGATGCCCTTGGCGCCGACCACGCGGATCGCCGCGTCGATGATCCGCTGCCGCCGGTCGGGGTCGTACCGGCGGACGGGGCCCACCGCCATCAGTGCGCCCCGCTCAGGTTGACGAGGACCACCCCGGCGATGATCAGTGCGATGCCGGCGAGCTTGGCAGCGGTCGCGGCCTCGCCCATGAACACCATGCCGATGGCGGCGATGGCGGCGGTGCCGACCCCGGCCCATATCGCGTAGGCCGTGCCCACCGACATCGATTTCAAGGTCTGGGCGAGCAGCGTGAAGGCGACCAGGTACCCCACCACCGTGGCCAGCGAGGGCCACAGCTTCGTGAACCCGTCGCTGAACTTCATGGCGGTGGTTCCGGCGACCTCGGCGGCGATGGCGGCGGCAAGCAACACGTAGGGCATGCGTACGACAGTACACAACGGTGTGGACGGCCGTACACATCGACGTCCTCGCCCCCCGCGCGTCCGTGTACGAGCGGTCGCACGAACGGCGAGGGGCCCCCCGCACGGTCGTGCCGGGGGCCCTCGGGGTCCCGCTCCGCGGTGCGCGGATGGTGTCAGACGTTGAAACCGAGCGCGCGCAGCTGCTCACGGCCGTCGTCCGTGATCTTGTCCGGACCCCACGGCGGCATCCAGACCCAGTTGATGCGCAGTTCGTTGACGATGCCCTCCGTCGCCGACTTCGCCTGGTCCTCGATGACGTCCGTCAGCGGGCAGGCCGCCGAGGTCAGCGTCATGTCGAGGGTGGCGATGTTCGCGTCGTCGATGTGGATGCCGTAGATCAGGCCCAGGTTGACGACGTCGATGCCCAGCTCGGGGTCGACCACGTCGTAGAGGGCCTCGCGGACCTCCTCCTCGGTGGCCGGCTTGATCGACGCCTCGGGGGTCGCGTTCTCGGTCATGCCGTCTTCCTCTCCGCGCCGCCCAGCACCTGGGCGGTCGCGTCCTTCCACGCCATCCAGCTCAGCAGAGCACACTTGACGCGTGCGGGGTACTTGGAGACGCCGGCGAACGCGACCGCGTCCTCCAGCACCTCCTCCATCTCCTCGTCCGGCTCGATCTTGCCCTTGGACTGCATCAGCTCCAGGAAGGTGGCCTGGATCCGCTGCGCCTCGGACAGCTGCTTGCCGACGAGCAGCTCGTTCAGTACGGACGCGCTGGCCTGGCTGATCGAGCAGCCCTGGCCCTCGTACGAGACGTCGGTGAGCGTCTCGCCGTCGTACTTCACGCGGAGCGTGATCTCGTCGCCACACGTCGGATTGACGTGGTGCACCTCGGCGTCACCCTCGCGCAGGCCACGCCCGTGCGGGTGCTTGTAGTGGTCCAGGATGAGCTCCTGGTACATCGAATCCAGCTTCACAGCGTCCTCGTCCTCGTGGCCCTGGTCAGGCGAAGAAGTTCCGTACGTGCTCCAGCCCGTCGACCAGCGCGTCGACGTCGGCCGGAGAGGAGTACAGATAGAAAGACGCTCGCGTCGTCGCCGGAATTCCGTACCGCAGGCAGACAGGGCGGGCGCAGTGGTGCCCCACGCGGACGGCGATGCCCTGCTCGTCCAGGACCTGCCCCACGTCGTGCGGGTGGATGTCGCCGAGCACGAAGGAGATCGCGGCGCCGCGGTCCTCGGCCGTGGTGGGGCCGATGATCCGCAGGTCGGGGACTTCCTGCAGGCGCTTCACCGCGTACTCGGTGATCGCGTGCTCGTGGGCGGCGATCTTGTCCATGCCGATCGCGGACAGGTAGTCCACGGCCGCGCCGAGACCGACGGCCTGGGCGATCGGGGGCGTGCCCGCCTCGAACTTGTGGGGCGCCGGGGCGTACGTCGACGAGTGCATCGAAACGGTCTCGATCATCTCGCCGCCGCCGAGGAACGGCGGCAGGTCCTCAAGGAGCTCCTGGCGGCCCCACAGGACGCCGATGCCGGTCGGGCCGCACATCTTGTGGCCGGTGAAGGCCACGAAGTCGGCGCCGAGGGCCTGGACGTCCAGGGGCATGTGCGGAGCGGCCTGCGAGGCGTCGATCAGCACCAGCGCGCCGACCTCCTGCGCGCGCCGGACGATCGTCTCGACCGGGTTGACGGTGCCGAGCAGGTTGGAGACCAGCGTGAAGGAGACGATCTTCGTCTTCTCCGTGATGACCTCTTCGATGTTCGACAGGTCGAGCCGGCCGTCGTCGGTGAGGCCGAACCACTTCAGCTTCGCGCCGGTGCGCTGCGACAGCAGCTGCCACGGAACGATGTTGGAGTGGTGCTCCATCTCGGTGATGGCGATCTCGGTGTCGCGGTCGACCCGGTAGGGCTCTTCCGCCCAGCCGAGCATGTTCGCGACGAGGTTGAGCGACTCCGAGGCGTTCTTCGTGAAGATCACCTCGTCGCGGCTCGGCGCGTTGATGAAGGCGGCCACCTTGTCGCGGGCGCCCTCGTACAGTGCCGTGGCCTCCTCGGCGACCAAGTACACGCCGCGGTGGACGTTGGCGTTGTGCCGCTCGTAGTACTCGTTCAGCGCGTCGAGCACCTGGCGCGGCTTCTGCGAGGTCGCCGCGGAGTCCAGGTAAACGATCTTCTTCCCGTCATGGACCACACGATCCAGCAGGGGGAAGTCCTTGCGGATCGCCTCGATGTCGAGGAGGCCAGGCAGCTGTGTCACGCGGTCGCGCCACCCTTCACGTACTTGTCGTAGCCCTCCGACTCCAGCTGGTCGGCCAGCTCGGCGCCGCCGGACTCGGCGATGCGGCCGTTCGCGAAGACGTGCACGAAGTCGGGCTTGATGTAGCGCAGGATGCGCGTGTAGTGGGTGATCAGCAGGGTGCCGACCTCGCCGGTCTCGCGGACGCGGTTGACGCCCTCGGAGACGATGCGCAGGGCGTCGACGTCGAGGCCGGAGTCGGTCTCGTCGAGGATCGCGATCTTCGGCTTGAGGAGCTCCAGCTGGAGGATCTCGTGCCGCTTCTTCTCGCCGCCCGAGAAGCCCTCGTTGACGTTGCGCTCGGCGAAGGCCGGGTCCATCTGGAGACGCTCCATGGCCTCCTTGACCTCCTTCACCCAGGTGCGCAGCTTGGGGGCCTCGCCGCGGATGGCGGTGGCGGAGGTGCGCAGGAAGTTGGAGACCGAGACGCCGGGGACCTCGACCGGGTACTGCATGGCGAGGAAGACGCCGGCGCGGGCGCGCTCGTCGACGGACATCTCCAGGACGTCCTCGCCGTCGAGGGTCACCGAGCCACCGGTGATGGTGTACTTCGGGTGGCCGGCGAGCGAGTACGCCAGGGTGGACTTGCCGGAGCCGTTGGGGCCCATGATGGCGTGCGTCTCACCCTGCTTGACGGTGAGGTCGACACCCTTGAGGATCTCGCGGGTGCCACTCGCCGAGTCACCAGTCTCGACGGAGACGTGCAGGTCGTGGATTTCAAGCGTTGCCATGGGTGCCTCAGGACTCCTGGGTGAGGGAGACGAGCACGTCGTCCCCTTCGATCTTTACGGGGTATACGGGAACGGGGCGCGTCGCGGGCAGCCCGGACGGCTTGCCGGTGCGCAGGTCGAAGGCCGATCCGTGCAGCCAGCACTCGATCATGCAGTCCTCGACCTCGCCCTCCGAGAGCGAGACGTTCGCGTGCGAGCAGATGTCGTTGATCGCGTACACCGATCCCTCGGTGGAGACGATGGACACCGGCGTGCCGTCGAGTTCCACCCGCTTGGGGGTGTTCTCCTCCAGCTCGCTCAGCTCACAGGCCTTGATGTAGGTCATCAGACGGATGCCTCGAGCTCGGTCTCGATCTTGGCGATGAGGCGCTCCTCGATGTCGGCGACACCGATCTGCTGGACGAGCTCGGCGAAGAAGCCGCGCACGACCAGGCGGCGGGCCTCGTCGGCCGGGATGCCGCGGGCCTGCAGGTAGAACAGCTGCTCGTCGTCGAAGCGGCCGGTCGCGGAGGCGTGGCCGGCGCCGACGATCTCGCCGGTCTCGATCTCCAGGTTCGGCACCGAGTCGACGCGCGCGCCGTCCGTGAGGACGAGGTTGCGGTTCATCTCGTAGGTGTCGGTGCCCTCGGCGCTCTTCTCGATCAGGACGTCGCCGATCCAGACGGCGTGGGCGTCCTGGCCCTGGAGCGCACCCTTGTAGACCACGTGGGACTTGCAGTGCGGGGCGTCGTGGGTGACCAGGAGGCGGTGCTCCTGGTGCTGGCCGGCGTCGGTGAAGTACAGGCCGAGCATCTCGGCCTCGCCGCCGGGGCCGGCGTAGCGCACGCGCGGGTGGATGCGGACGACGTCACCGCCGAAGGTGACGACGACCGACTTGAAGCTGGCGTCGCGGCCGAGCAGCGCGTTGTGCTGGGAGGTGTGGACGGCGGTGTCGTCCCAGTCCTGCACGGACACGAAGGTCACCTTGGCGCCGTCGCCGACGAGGACGTCGACGTTGGCGGCGCGCACGCCGTCACCGGTGTGGTCGATGACGATGATCGCCTCGGCGAACGGCTTGATGTCGAAGACGGTGTGGCCGAAGGTCGTGCCGCCCTCGCCGTGCAGGGCGACGCGGATCGGCTCGGCGAGCACGGTCTCCTTGGGCACGGTGACGACCGTGGCCTTGGCGAAGGAGGAGAAGGCCTGGGCGGCGACCCGGTCCACCGGGATGCCGGCCTTGCCGATGCGCTCGTCACCACGCTCGACCGACTCGACGGTGACGCCCTCGGGCGCGTCGATCTGGGCCTTCATGGTGCCGCTGGCCACCGCGGTGCCGTCGTGGAGTCCGCGCAGCCGCCCCAGCGGGGTGAAGCGCCACTCCTCCTCGCGGCCGTGGGGGATGGGGAAGTCCGCCACGTCGAAGGACGGCGGCGCGCTCATCCGGGTGGCGACGGTGGACTCTGCGGCCACCGCGATGGAGCCGGCGGTGGTGGAGCCCACCGGAATGTTCTGAGCATCAGCCATGGCTGTCGTTCTGCTCTCTTCCTACGTCAAAGAATGTGCTGCGGGACGGTGGCGGGCCGGGACTATCCGACCGAGCCCTCCATCTGCAGCTCGATCAGCCGGTTGAGCTCCAGCGCGTACTCCATCGGCAGCTCCTTGGCGATCGGCTCGACGAAGCCGCGCACGATCATCGCCATGGCCTCGAACTCGCTCAGGCCGCGGGCCATCAGGTAGAAGAGCTGGTCCTCGGAGACCTTGGAGACGGTCGCCTCGTGGCCCATCGTCACGTCGTCCTCGCGGACGTCGACGTACGGGTAGGTGTCGGAGCGGGAGATGGTGTCGACGAGCAGGGCGTCGCACAGGACGTTGCTCTTCGATCCGGCCGCGCCCTCGCCGATCTCGACCAGGCCGCGGTAGGAGGTGCGGCCGCCGCCCCGCGCCACCGACTTGGAGACGATGTT
This sequence comes from Streptomyces sp. NPDC127106, assembly GCF_042677605.1. Taxonomy (NCBI): domain Bacteria; kingdom Bacillati; phylum Actinomycetota; class Actinomycetes; order Kitasatosporales; family Streptomycetaceae; genus Streptomyces; species Streptomyces sp. NPDC127106. The sequence continues at coordinate 101,904 of NZ_JBHXTC010000019.1, forward strand.
CGAGGAGGTGTTCGGCGCCATGTGGACCATCTTGGAGCCGGCGTCCTGGTGCTGGCCCTCGCCCGCGAAGGCGATCGACAGGGTCTCGCCCTTGGCGTGCTCGCCCATCAGGTAGACGGCCGGGTACTTCATGGTGACCTTGGAGCCGATGTTGCCGTCGATCCACTCCATGGTCGCGCCCTCGTAGGCCACGGCGCGCTTGGTGACCAGGTTGTAGACGTTGTTCGACCAGTTCTGGATCGTCGTGTAGCGGCAGCGGCCGCCCTTCTTCACGATGATCTCGACGACCGCGCTGTGCAGCGAGTCGGAGGAGTAGATCGGGGCGGTGCAGCCCTCGACGTAGTGGACGTAGGCGTCCTCGTCGACGATGATCAGCGTCCGCTCGAACTGGCCCATGTTCTCCGTGTTGATCCGGAAGTAGGCCTGGAGCGGGATCTCGACGTGCACGCCCTTCGGCACGTAGATGAAGGAGCCGCCCGACCACACGGCGGTGTTCAGCGAGGCGAACTTGTTGTCGCCGACCGGGATGACCGTGCCGAAGTACTCCTTGAAGAGCTCCTCGTGCTCCTTCAGCGCGGTGTCGGTGTCGACGAAGATGACGCCCTGCTCCTCCAGGTCCTCGCGGATCTGGTGGTAGACGACCTCGGACTCGTACTGGGCCGCGACACCGGCGACGAGGCGCTGCTTCTCCGCCTCCGGGATGCCGAGCTTGTCGTACGTGTTCTTGATGTCTTCGGGCAGTTCCTCCCAGGAAGCGGCCTGCTTCTCGGTGGAGCGCACGAAGTACTTGATGTTGTCGAAGTCGATGCCGGACAGGTCGGAGCCCCAGGTCGGCATGGGCTTCTTGTCGAAGAGCTTCAGGCCCTTGAGGCGGAGCTTCAGCATCCACTCGGGCTCGTTCTTCTTCGCCGAGATGTCCCGGACGACCTCTTCCGACAGGCCTCGCTTGGCAACCGCGCCCGCCTCGTCGGAGTCGGCCCAGCCGTACTCGTAGTTGCCCAGACCCTCGAGCTCAGGGTGAGCAGTCTCCGTGGTCATGCGGGGTTCCTCCCGGCCGTGCTTGCAGAAGCTGATGTGTTGGACTGTGCTGTGCCCGCGCCACGCGGGATGAAGGTGGTGCACACCCCGTCGCCGTGGGCGATGGTGGCGAGGCGCTGCACATGGGTCCCGAGCAGACGGGAGAAGACCTCGGTCTCCGCCTCGCAGAGCTGCGGGAACTGCTCGGCTACATGGGCCACCGGGCAGTGGTGCTGGCAGAGCTGTTCACCGCTGTGCGGACCGGGAGCGCTCTTCGCCGTAGCAGCGTACCCGTCCGCGGTCAACGCCTTGGCAAGGGCCTCGGTGCGGTCCGCGGGCGCGGCTGCGTCGACCGACGTGCGGTACGCCTCGGCCTGGGCCTCCATCCGCGCCCTGGCGAAGGCGGCCACGGCCGCCTCGCCCTTCTCGCCCCCGCCGGCGGACTGCGCGATCCAGCGCATGGCGTCCGCGGCGAGCGAGTCGTAGGACTGGTCGAAGGCGTCGCGCCCGCAGTCGGTGAGCGCGAAGACCTTGGCCGGCCGGCCTCGGGTGCGCGTGCCGTACACCCGCTGCTCGCGGGCTTCGACCACGTCGTCGGCGACGAGCGTGTCGAGGTGGCGGCGGACGGCGGCCTGGGTGAGGCCGAGACGCGCGGCGAGGTCGGCGACGGTGGACGGACCGTGGTCCAGGATGGACCGCGCGACCCGGTTGCGGGTTGACCGCTCCCCGGTAGCGAGCTCCCCCTGGGGGGTCTCGATCAGCCGTTCGCCGTATTTCACAACGCCATTGTTGCGTAATTACCGGAGGACCGACAAGCCGTGACGGACGCCACGCTTGGTGTCCTCCATCACTAAGGGTTACCTAACCTATCTACGGAGAGTAAGGGAAGGGCCGGCGCTCCGGGGCCTGGCCAGCAGTGATGCACGGGAAGGGGAACCTTGCCCCGAGGCCCCTGAGCGCGCGTACTGCTCCGTAGACTCACCCGCATGAGCAACGACCCCGCCGTGGAGATCCGCGGACTGGTGAAGCGGTACGGCCCCAAGACGGCGGTGGACGGTCTCGACCTCACCGTCCGCAGGGGCTCGGTCACCGCCGTCCTCGGCCCCAACGGCGCGGGCAAGACGACCACCGTCGAGACCTGCGAGGGGTACCTGCGCCCCGACGCCGGAACCGTCCGCGTCCTCGGCCTCGACCCGGTCGCCCAGGCCGCCGCCCTGCGCCCGCGGATCGGCGTCATGCTCCAGTCCGGCGGCGTCTACTCCGGGGCCCGCGCCGTCGAGATGCTGCGCCACGTGGCCCGCCTGTACGCCGACCCGCTCGACGTGGACGCCCTGGTGGAGCGCCTCGGCCTGGGCGGCTGCGGCCGCACCCCCTACCGCCGGCTCTCCGGCGGCCAGCAGCAGCGCCTGTCGCTGGCCATGGCCGTGGTGGGCCGCCCGGAGCTGGTCTTCCTGGACGAGCCGACCGCGGGCCTGGACCCGCAGGCCCGCCGTGCCACCTGGGAGCTCGTACGCGAGCTGCGCGCCGACGGCGTCGGCGCCGTCCTCACCACCCACCACATGGACGAGGCCGAGCAGCTCGCCGACGAGGTGGCCATCGTCGACGCCGGGAAGGTCATCGCCCACGGCAGCCCCGAGCAGCTGTGCCGGGGCGGCGCCGAGAACACCCTGCGCTTCACCGGCCGCCCCTCCCTCGACCTCGCCTCGCTGCTCAAGGCGCTGCCCGACGGCACCGAGGCCGCCGAGCTCACCCCGGGCGTCTACCGGGTCACCGGCGACGTGGACCCGCAGATGCTGGCCACGGTCACCTCCTGGTGCGCCCAGAACGGGGTCATGCCGGACAGCCTCTCGGTGGAGCGGCACACCCTCGAAGACGTCTTTCTGGAGCTCACCGGTAAGGAGCTGCGCGCATGAGCGCCGGTACGTTCGCCCCCCGCCCGGGGGCCGCGCCCGTGTCCCGCATGATCCTCGCCCAGACGGCGCTGGAGACCCGGATGCTGCTGCGCAACGGGGAGCAGCTGCTGCTGACCGTGATCATCCCGGCGCTGCTGCTGACCCTGTTCTCCGTGGTCGACATCGTCGCCGTGCCGGTGCGAGAGGGCGGATCGGGGAAGTCCGTGGACTTCCTGGCGCCGGGCGTGCTCGCGCTCGCCGTGATGTCCACCGCCTTCACCGGGCAGGCCATCGCCACCGGCTTCGACCGACGCTACGGGGTGCTCAAGCGGCTCGGCGCCTCGCCGCTGCCCCGCTGGGCACTGATGGCGGCCAAGACGCTGTCCGTGCTGGTCACGGAGGTGCTCCAGGTCGCCCTGCTGACGGTGATCGCGCTGGCCCTCGGCTGGTCCCCGCAGGGGAGCCCGCTGTCGGTGGCGCTGCTCCTCCTGCTGGGCACGGCCGCCTTCTCCGGGCTCGGGCTGCTGATGGCCGGCACGCTCAAGGCCGAGGTGACGCTGGCCGCCGCGAATCTGGTGTTCCTGCTGCTCCTGGTGGGCGGCGGGGTGATCGTGCCGCTGGAGAAGTTCCCCGGCGCGGTCCAGACGGTGCTCGGCCTGCTGCCGATCTCGGCGCTGTCCGGCGGGCTGCGCGAGGTGCTCCAGCACGGGGCCGCGCTGCCGTGGGGCGACGTCGCCGTGCTGGCCGGATGGGCCGTCCTCGGCCTCGGTGCCGCCGGGAAGCTGTTCCGCTGGGAGTGAATCCCGGCCCCCGGACGTTGATCTGGCAGACCACGGGCGCCGCCGCACAGGGGCGGCGCCCACCAGGACGCCGGGGGGCGGACGCATGGGGGAACGGGAAGCCGCACTAGCCGCGCTGCGGCTGGACGAACAGTGGGCGCGGATCCGGTCGGGGGCGGAGCAGGCGGAGTACGCCGCGGCGGAGGCGCTGCTGGCGGAGCTGATCGGCGCGCTGCGCGAACCGGCCGCGAGCGATCCCGAGTGCGCGGCGCGGCTCGGGCTGCGCCTGGGCGATCTGGCGGCCCGCCGGTTCTCCGGCGGGGACCGGGCGGGGGCGCTGGCGGCGATCGAGGAGGGGCTGAGGTACGCGCAGCAGGCCGCCGGCTACGGACCGGAGTACGCCCGCTGGTACGCCCGGGGACTGATCAACCAGGGGGTCTGGCTGGCCTGGCCGCTCAGCGACGGCGACCGGCTGCCCCGCTACCCGCTGGGCGCGACGGCGGAGCAGGGCCCGAGTGCCATCGAGCGGGCGGCGGGCGAGCGGGCCCGGGACCTGACCCGGGCCGCGGTGGAGGTCTGGGGCGGGCTCGACCCGCAGGATCCGGTCAACCGGCGGGGGCTCGCGCAGGCCGAGGTGTTCCTCGGGGACCGCCTGGCGGAGCTGGGTCTCGCCGAGGAGGCGGTGGCCTGGGCGGTGGACGCCGAGGAGGGCTTCCGCCGGCTGCTGCTCGGCGGCGCCGGCCCGGAGGAGGCCCGGGAGGCGGAGGAGGCCCTGGACCACATCGGGCGGCAGCTCCAGCTGCGGCTGCGCTTCCTGTCCTTCGACGCGCTGGCGAACCTGCGCGCCCGGGGGCTGCTGCCCGAGCGGCTGCTGCCGCAGGCCGTGGTGGCGGCCCGGGTCGGCGGGGCGGCCGAGCCCGCGATCGCGGACCGGCTCCGGCTGGATGCCGAACAGGTGCGGACGATGCTGGAGGTCACGCCCTGGCTGGCCGTGTGGCGCTTCGAGGTGCGCGGCCCCGACGGGCTGTGGGAGGTGCAGGGGGACCCCTGGCGCGGCAGCTCGGAAGTGAGGAACAGAACAGCGGGGGATATAGGGGACGAACTCATACGAGGCTTCCGGGCGTCCCCGCACTACCCCGGTGACGGCGTCTACTGGCGCGTCCTCGTCTGGTGGCACGAGGAGGGCGACCCCGCCGGGGCCCGGTTCCGGCTGCTCGCAGGCCCCGACACGCACGGGGGCGGATCCGAAGCGACCCCCTCGTGAAAGTTTGCACAAGGGGCCGCCTACGATGGGGGGCGTGTTTAACCCCCTCGCCTACCTCGCCGCCCGCTGGACGCCCTCACCCCGGATCGTCCAGCGTGCCGCACTCGCCGCGCTCACCATGACCGTCGTCATCGTCGTCACCGGCGGCGCCGTGCGGCTGACCGGATCCGGTCTGGGCTGCGACACCTGGCCCAAGTGCACCGACGACAGCCTGATCACCACCCAGGCCCAGGGCATCCACGGCGCCATCGAGTTCGGCAACCGCATGCTGACCTACGTGGTCAGCGCGGCCGTCGGCTGGTGCATCCTGGCCGCCCGGTGCGCCAAGCCCTGGCGCCGGTCGCTGACCAAGCTCGGCTGGGCCCAGTTCTGGATCGTGGGCGCCAACGCCGTGCTCGGCGGGATCACCGTCCACACCAAGCTCAACCCGTGGAGCGTGGCCGGGCACTTCCTGCTCGCCACCGCGCTGATCACCGTCACGACGCTCACCTGGCAGCGGGCCCGCGAGGGCGACGGCGCCGCCAGGCCGCGGGTGCCGGGTCCGGTGCGCAAGCTGTCGTGGGCCCTGCTGACCTCCACCGCCGTGCTGATCGCCGCCGGCACCGTGGTGACCGGCTCCGGGCCGCACGCCGGCGACAGCAGCGAGGTGCCGCGCATGCCCTTCGACTGGGAGAGCACGGCCCACGTGCACGCCGTCGCCGCCTGGGTGGTGTGCGCGCTCGCCGTCGCCATGTGGCTGGTGCTGCGCGTGGTGGACGCCCCGGACGACACCCGGGCCCGCGCCCGGGACCTGCTCGTCGTCCTGCTCGCGCAGGGCGCCATCGGATACGTGCAGTTCTTCACCGACCTGCCCGAGGTCCTCGTCGGCGCCCACATGCTGGGGTCCTGCCTGGTGTGGATCGCGGTCCTCCGCGTGGCGCTGAGCCTGCGGGAGCGCCCGGTCGAGCAGGCGGCCGTCCCGGCGCAGGGCGACCCGCAGCTCTCCGTTCTCTGATCCGCCCGGTCGGCGTCCGCCGATGACCGCGCCCGAGCCGGGCCGTCCACCGCGACGGCCCGGCTCTGCCGTTCCCACCCGCCCCGTCGGGAGCGCCTCGCCGCGTCAGGTCCGCCCGTCGAGCCGGTAGACCCGCCGGGCGTTGCCCGCCGCGACCATCGCGGCCACCCGCTCGGCGTCCCGCCAGGACCAGGCGCCCTCCCCCACCCAGCCGCAGAGCACCCGGCTCAGTGCCTCCCGGAACACCAGGGCACCCACCGCGTGCAGCTCGGGCAGCCGCCGCCCCCCGCTGGAGAACAGCAGCTTGCCGAACGGGGCGAGCTCCAGCAGCTCGGCGAGGACCGCCGGGGCCCGCGCGCCGCTCTGCCCGAGGGCCGCTCCCAGGTCGGCGTGGACGTGCGGGAAGGCGGCCGCCAGTTGCGCCGTGCGCCGGTGGTACGGGTAGCCGCCGAGCAGCACCAGCCGGCTCCCCAGCCCCTCGGTGGCGCGTACGAAGTCCACCAGCAGCGCCGGATCGGCCTGCTCCGGCCACCGGCCCGGCTCGGCGCCGCCCATGTGCAGTTGGAGCGGCAGCCCGGTCGCCACCGCGCTCCACAGCAGGTGCCGTAGCAGTACGGGGTCCCGTACGGCTCCGCCCGCGGCACGGTGGGCGAGCCACCGCCCGGCCGCCCCGCGCACCTCCCCCGGTCCGGGCGGCTCGGGGCCCCTCGCGAGCGCCGCCGGATACCCCGCGTCGGCGCCGCAGGTGAAGGCCACGGCCCCGGCGGCGGCATGGTGGACGGCCTCGGCGAGGTTGGCCAGGAAGGCGGGCACGGTCCCGGAGGTGTCGGCGACCTGCTCGGCCAGCGGTTCCAGCCGGACGATCTCGAAGGCTTCGGCGTCCCCGGCGAGGGCGAGTTCCTTGGGGCCGGTGAGGTCGCCGGCCTCGCCGGTGTCGACCAGGTAGGCGGCGATGCCGGAGCCGCGCAGCAGCCTGCGCCCGGACTCGGCCGGACCGAGCTCGCGCCGCCGGGCCAGGTAGCGGGCGGGGGCGCAGTGCGGTTCCAGGCCGAGCAGCGGCGGGCACCAGCGGCGCACGGCGAAGCCGGTCTGGCTGTCGAAGAAGGTGGTCCCGGGGGCGGGCGGCCCTGCCGGGGCGAACAGCTGGGCCTCGAAGGTGCCCAGGCCCAGCTCGGTGCGGAGCAGTCCGTGGCAGTACTGGTCCACCAGGGGCGGCGTTTCGATCATCCGGGCATCCCGTTGCGGACGTGGGGGGGCTTCCACACGTCCTAACGGGTGAGCGGGGTGTGAGGTGTTGCTCGCGCTGTTGCCCGAGCGGCCACCGCACGGGCCCGCGGGGCGCCGTACGGGATCGGGGCGCCGTGCGGAACGCCGGCGTACGGGCTCAGGCCGCCGGGTTGGCCGTCCCGCCGAGCTGGATGCCCGCCATCCGGGTCCACTCGTACGGGCCGGTCTTCACGCGCGCGGCGAAGTCGCCGTCGAACTCCTCGTGCAGGGTGAGCCCGGCCTTCTCGGCGGCCTTCTCGGCCACCGCGTAGCAGGGGGCGACCAGGTCGCCCCAGCCGCCGTCCGTGCCCACGAGCACGATCCGGGTGCCGGCCTGGCCGATGTGGGCGAGCTGGCCCTCGGCGCCGCCGTGCTCCCGCGCGAAGGCGCCGATCTGCTTGGCCAGCTTCGCGGCGGCCCGGTCCTGCTTCTTGGTGTCTGCGGTGGTGTCAGCCATGGACAGCATGCTACCGGCGAGTAATCAGCGGAGGAAGGGATCCACGGCCACGGCCACGAAGAGCAGCGACACGTAGGTGATCGACCAGTGGAAGAGGCGCATCTCCTTGAGCTTCGCGCCGGTCACGCCCGCCTTCGCCCGCGCGTGCAGCGCGTGCGCCTCCCACAGCCACCAGCCGCCCGCCGCCAGCGCGACCGCGGTGTAGAACCAGCCGGTGTAGCCCAGCGGGGTCAGCAGCAGCGAGACGGCGACCATCACCCAGCTGTAGAGGACGATCTGCCGCGCGACCGCCTTGTTGCCGGCGACGACCGGCAGCATCGGCACGCCGACGCGGGCGTAGTCGTCCTTCACCTTCATCGACAGCGGCCAGTAGTGCGGCGGCGTCCAGAAGAAGATGACGAGGAAGAGGATGACCGCGGCCCAGGAGACCTCGTCGCGCACCGAGGACCAGCCGATGAGCACCGGCATGCAGCCCGCGATGCCGCCCCAGACGATGTTCTGGGTGGTGCGCCGCTTCAGCAGCATCGTGTAGACGACGACGTAGAAGAGGAGTGCGCCCAGGGCGAGCGCGGCGGACAGCCAGTTGACGAGGAACCCGAACCACAGCGTCGACACCACGCCCAGGGTGATGCCGAAGACCAGGCACTCGCGCGGGCTGACCATGCCGGTGACCAGGGGTCGCTGCGCCGTGCGGTCCATCAGCGCGTCGATGTCGCGGTCGATGTACATGTTCAGCGCGTTCGCGCCGCCCGCGGACAGGTAGCCGCCGAAGCAGGTCGCGAAGACCAGCCACAGCGACGGCACGCCCTCCTCGGCGAGGAACATCACCGGCACTGTGGTGATCAGCAGAAGTTCGATGATTCGCGGCTTGGTCAAAGCCACAAAAGCCTTCGCACGGGCCCCGAACGGCCGGTGGCCGGGGCTCGTCCCGAGCACCCCCGAAGGACGGGATTCGACGGCCGTCACGCACACCCCTGACAGAGAATCCAGCAAGTTCCGGACATGTTGGACCGGTAAAGACTTGCGCGTACCACGCCACTTTAGACGTTGCGCTCTGCGCGCCCTGCGCGGGGGTCGCCTCGTGTTGGTCCGATCGCGCCAGCAACGTTGTGACGGACTGCGCGCACCCGAATAGCTGCATGCCGCGGCGGGGGTAGGCTCAGAATCGCCGGTGCACGGTACGTCACCGGGAACCGACATCTGGAGAGGAGCCCTGACCCACGGTGACCACCAAGCCGACGACCACAGAGCTCGAATGGACCGATCTGGACCAGCGGGCCGTCGACACCGCCCGCATCCTGGCAGCCGATGCGGTCCAGAAAGTCGGGAACGGCCACCCCGGCACGGCCATGAGCCTGGCCCCGGCCGCTTACACCCTCTTCCAGAAGGTGATGCGGCACGACCCGGCGGACCCGGACTGGGTCGGCCGTGACCGCTTCGTGCTTTCCGCCGGTCACTCCTCCCTGACCCTCTACACCCAGCTGTACCTGGCCGGCTTCGGCCTGGAGCTGGACGACCTGAAGGCCTTCCGCACCTGGGGCTCGAAGACCCCCGGCCACCCGGAGTACGGCCACACCAAGGGCGTCGAGACCACGACCGGCCCCCTCGGCCAGGGCGTCGCCAACGCGGTGGGCATGGCGATGGCCGCCCGCTACGAGCGCGGCTTGTTCGACCCGGACGCCGCGCCGGGGACCTCCCCCTTCGACCACATGGTCTACTGCATCGCCGGTGACGGCTGCCTCCAGGAGGGCATCTCCGCCGAGGCATCCTCCCTCGCGGGCCACCAGAAGCTCGGCAACCTGGTGCTGCTGTGGGACGACAACCACATCTCCATCGAGGGCGACACGGAGACGGCCGTCTCCGAGGACACCGTCAAGCGCTACGAGGCGTACGGCTGGCACGTCCAGCGCATCGAGCAGCAGGCCAACGGCGACATCGACCCCAAGGCCCTGTACGCGGCCCTGGCCGCCGCCAAGGCCGAGACCGAGCGCCCCTCCTTCATCGCGATGCGCTCGATCATCGCCTGGCCCGCCCCGCACGCCCAGGGCACCGAGGCCTCTCACGGCTCGGCCCTCGGCGACGACGAGGTGGCCGCCACCAAGCGCGTCCTCGGCTTCGACCCGGAGCAGGCCTTCGAGGTCTCCGACGCCGTCATCGGCCACACCCGCGCGGTGCTGGACCGCGGCCGCGAGGCCAAGGCCGCCTGGGAGAAGGACCTCTCCGCCTGGCGCACCGCCAACCCGGGGCGCGCGGCCGAGTTCGACCGCATCCAGGCCAACGAGCTGCCCGAGGGCTGGGAGGACAAGCTCCCCGTCTTCGAGCCCGGCACCGGTGTCGCCACCCGCGCCGCCTCCGGCAAGGTGCTCCAGGCGCTCGGCGCGGTCATCCCGGAGCTGTGGGGCGGCTCGGCCGACCTGGCCGGCTCGAACAACACCACCATCGACAAGAACTCCTCGTTCCTGCCGACGGGCAACCCGCTGCCGGAGGCCGACCCGTACGGCCGCACCATCCACTTCGGCATCCGCGAGCACGCCATGGCCGCCGCCATGAACGGCATCGCGCTGCACGGCCACACCCGTATCTACGGCGGCACCTTCCTGGTGTTCTCCGACTACATGCGCAACGCGGTGCGCCTGTCGGCCCTGATGCACCTGCCGGTGACGTACGTCTGGACGCACGACTCCATCGGCCTCGGCGAGGACGGCCCGACCCACCAGCCGGTCGAGCACATCGCCTCGCTGCGCGCCATCCCGGGCCTGAACGTGGTCCGCCCGGCCGACGCGAACGAGACGGCCGTGGCCTGGCGCGAGATCCTCAAGCGCCACACCAAGGTGTTCGGCAAGGGCACCCCGCACGGCCTGGCGCTGACCCGCCAGGGCGTCCCGACCTACGAGCGCAACGACGACGCGGCCAAGGGCGGCTACGTGCTGTTCGAGGCCACGGGCCCCTCGGGCGAGACCGCTGAGGCCCAGGTCGTGCTCATCGGCACCGGCTCCGAGGTCCAGCTCGCCGTGGCCGCCCGCGAGGCGCTGCAGGCCGAGGGCATCCCGGCCCGGGTCGTCTCGATGCCGTCCGTCGAGTGGTTCGAGGAGCAGAACCAGGCGTACCGGGACAGCGTCCTGCCGCCGTCGGTGAAGGCGCGCGTCGCGGTCGAGGCCGGCATCGGCCTGACCTGGCACCGCTACGTCGGCGACGCGGGCCGCATCGTCTCCCTCGAGCACTTCGGTGCCTCGGCCGACGCCAAGGTCCTGTTCCGCGAGTTCGGCTTCACCGCCGAGGCCGTTGCCGCGGCCGCCAAGGAATCGATCGAAGCCGCGCGCTGACGCCGGTACGAACACCAGTAGGAGATGCAATTCCCATGACAGACGCACTCAAGCGCCTCTCCGACGAAGGCGTGGCGATCTGGCTGGACGACCTGTCCCGCAAGCGCATCACGTCCGGCAACCTGGCCGAGCTCGTCGACGAGTCGCACGTCGTCGGCGTCACCACCAACCCGTCGATCTTCCAGAAGGCGATCAGCAGCGGCGACGGCTACGAGCAGCAGCTCGCGGACCTGGCCGCCCGCAAGGTCACCGTCGACGAGGCCATCCGCATGATCACGACGGCGGACGTCCGCGACGCCGCCGACATCCTGCGCCCGGTCTTCGACCGGACCGACGGCCAGGACGGCCGCGTGTCGATCGAGGTCGACCCGCGCCTGGCCCACAACACCGCGGCGACGATCGCCGAGGCCAAGCAGCTCGCCTGGCTGGTGGACCGCCCGAACACGCTGATCAAGATCCCGGCGACCAAGGCCGGCCTGCCGGCGATCGCCGAGGTCATCGGCAAGGGCATCAGCGTCAACGTCACGCTGATCTTCTCGCTGGAGCGCTACCGCGAGGTCATGGACGCGTACCTGACGGGTCTGGAGAAGGCGAAGGCCGCCGGCCTGGACCTGTCCGAGATCCACTCGGTCGCCTCCTTCTTCGTCTCCCGCGTCGACTCCGAGATCGACAAGCGCCTGGACGCGCTGGGCACGGACGAGGCGAAGGCCCTGAAGGGCAAGGCGGCGCTCGCCAACGCCCGTCTGGCCTACGAGGCCTACGAGGAGGTCTTCTCCTCCGACCGCTGGGCCGCCCTGGAGCGCCTCGGCGCCAACAAGCAGCGCGCGCTGTGGGCCTCGACCGGCGTGAAGGACCCGGCGTACAAGGACACCCTGTACGTGGTCGACCTGGTCGCCCCGAACACGGTGAACACGATGCCGGAGGCCACCCTGGAGGCCACCGCCGACCACGGCGAGATCACGGGCGACACGGTGCGCGGCACCTACGAGCAGTCGCGTGCGGAGCTCGATGCGGTCGCGAAGCTGGGCATCTCGTACGACGATGTCGTTCAGCTGCTTGAGGACGAGGGCGTCGAGAAGTTCGAGGCGTCCTGGAACGACCTGCTGAAGTCCACCGAGGCGGAGCTGGAGCGCCTCGCTCCCACGGAGGCCTGAGCACCTTGTCTGTAAACGGAGCGAACCCGCTTCGTGACGCACAGGACCGGCGGCTCCCGCGCATCGCGGGGCCGTCCGGTCTGGTCATTTTCGGCGTTACGGGTGACCTGTCGCGCAAGAAGCTGATGCCCGCCGTCTACGACCTGGCCAACCGCGGCCTGCTCCCGCCGGGCTTCTCACTGATCGGCTTCGCCCGCCGGGAATGGGAACACGAGGACTTCGCCCAGGAGGTGTACGAGGCGGTCAAGCAGCACGCCCGCACGCCCTTCCGGGAAGAGGTCTGGCAGCAGCTGGTGCAGGGCTGCCGCTTCGTCCAGGGAGACTTCGACGACGACCAGGCCTTCGAGACGCTGAAGGCGACGATCGAGGAACTCGACAAGCAGCAGGGAACGGGCGGCAACTTCGCCTTCTACCTGTCGGTGCCCCCGAAGTTCTTCCCGAAGGTGGTCCAGCAGCTCAAGGACCACGGGCTGGCCCAGAAGGAGGGCTCCTGGCGGCGCGCCGTCATCGAGAAGCCCTTCGGCCACAACCTCAAGAGCGCGGAGGAGCTCAACAAGGTCGTCCACGAGGTGTTCCCCCGGGACGAGGTCTTCCGCATCGACCACTACCTGGGCAAGGAGACCGTCCAGAACATCCTGGCGCTCCGCTTCGCGAACACCATGTTCGAGCCGATCTGGAACCGGTCGTACGTCGACCACGTGCAGATCACCATGGCCGAGGACATCGGCATCGGCGGCCGGGCCGGCTACTACGACGGCATCGGCGCGGCCCGCGACGTCATCCAGAACCACCTGCTCCAGCTGCTCGCGCTGACCGCGATGGAGGAGCCCGGCTCCTTCCACCCCAAGGCGCTGGTCGCGGAGAAGCTGAAGGTGCTCAGCGCCGTCGAGATCCCCGAGGACCTGGGCAAGCACACCGTGCGCGGCCAGTACACCTCGGCGTGGCAGGGCGGCGAGAAGGTCGTCGGCTACCTCGAAGAGGACGGGATCGACCCGAACTCGAAGACCGACACCTACGCGGCCATCCGTCTGGAGATCAACAACCGCCGCTGGGCGGGCGTGCCGTTCTACCTGCGGACCGGCAAGCGGCTGGGCCGCCGGGTCACCGAGATCGCGGTGGTCTTCAAGCGGGCCCCGTACCTGCCGTTCGAGTCGGGCGCGACCGAGGAGCTGGGGCAGAACGCCCTGGTCATCCGGGTCCAGCCGGACGAGGGCGTGACGGTCCGCTTCGGTTCCAAGGTCCCGGGCACCTCCATGGAGGTCCGGGACGTCACGATGGACTTCGCCTACGGCGAGTCCTTCACGGAGTCGAGCCCCGAGGCGTACGAGCGGCTGATCCTGGACGTCCTGCTGGGTGACGCGAACCTCTTCCCGCGCCACCAGGAGGTCGAGCTCTCCTGGAACATCCTCGACCCGATCGAGGAGTACTGGGACAAGCACGGCAAGCCCGCCCAGTACCCTGCGGGGACCTGGGGGCCGGTCGAGGCGGACGAGATGCTCGCACGAGACGGACGGAGCTGGCGCCGGCCATGAAGATCGACCTCACGGAGACCACCTCCAGCAAGATCAACGCCGCGCTGGTGCAGGCACGCCGGGACATCGGCACGCCGGCCGTCGGCATGGTCCTCACGCTGGTGATCGTGACCGACGAGGAGAACGCGTACGACGCGCTCAAGTCGGCGAACGACGCGTCCCACGAGCACCCCTCGCGGATCATCGTCGTCATCAAGCGGGGCAGCCGTTCGCCGCGCAGCCGCCGTGACGCCCGTCTCGACGCGGAAGTCCGCGTCGGGGCGGACGCCGGTTCGGGTGAAACGGTGGTGCTCCGCCTCCACGGTGAGCTGGTCAACCACGCCGACTCGGTGGTCCTCCCGCTCCTCCTGCCGGACGCCCCGGTGGTCGTCTGGTGGCCGGAGGGTGCCCCGTCGGACCTGGCGGGCAACCCGCTGGGCGCGCTCGGGCAGCGCCGGATCGCGGACACCTACGCCTGCGAGGACCCCATCGGGGTGCTGTCGGGGCGGGCGGCCGCGTACGCCCCCGGTGACACGGACCTGTCCTGGACCCGGATCACGCCGTGGCGCTCCATGCTCGCGGCGGCGATGGACCAGCAGGCCTTCCAGGTGACCTCGGCGGTCGTCGAGGGCGAGGACGAGAACCCGAGCTGCGAGCTGCTGGCCATGTGGCTGGCGGACCGCCTGAAGGTCCCCGTCCGGCGCACCCTGTCGGCGGGCCCCGGCCTGACGTCGGTCCACCTGGAGACCAAGGACGGCGAGATCGTCCTGGACCGGGCGGACGGTTCGCTGGCGACGCTGCGGATGCCGGGTCAGCCCGACCGGAGCGTGGCGCTCAAGCGCCGCGACACGGCCGAGCTGCTGGCGGAGGAGCTGCGCCGGCTCGACCCGGACAACACCTACGCGTCCGCGCTGAAGTTCGGCGTGGCGAAGCTGGAATCGTCCCGGGCCCAGGCGGCTCCGGCCGGGGCGGAGCCCGCCGCGGCCGAGGCCGAGGCGGTGGCCGAAGCCGTGGCGGAGGCCGAAGCCCCGTCCGACGCGGCCGGGTCCGCGCCCGCGGCCAAGGGCGGCAAGGCCGCCGGCAAGGCCGCGCCGGCCAAGAAGGCCTCGGCCAAGCAGTGAAGCACGACGGGGGCCCGCGCGGCGGGGGGCCCCCCCCCCCCCCGGGCGGGGGGGGGGGGGGGGGCGCCGCGGGGGGCTCGCGCTCTCGCGCGCTCTCAGAGAGTCTT